>JAGWRI010000140.1 GCA_028876525.1 Gemmatimonadota bacterium
GATCTTGGGCACGCGCGCCGTCGCCATCGCCTCGACGAACCGCGCGCCGGCCCGGATGATCCCTTCGTGCTCGGCGTCGGGCCCGACCATGAACCCCGAGACGTCCTGCACGAAGAGCAGCGGGATGCGCTGGCGGTCGCAGCGATCGATGAAATACGCCACCTTCTCGGCGCTCTCTGCGTACACGATGCCGCCGAAGCGGGGACGCTCGCCCTGGCGCCCCTTGATGAGACCGCGCTGGTTGGCGATGACCCCCACGGGAATTCCCTCGATGCGGGCGTCGCCGCAGACGATCTCCCGGGCGAGCCCGCCCTGAAATTCGTCGAGCTGGCCCCCGTCGAGGATCGCCTTGAGCAGATCGTGCACGTCGTACGACATGCGGTGGTCCGCGGGCAGCAGATCGTACAGCGTCTGCGGATCGCGTTCCGGCGGCCGGGGTTCATCGCGGTCCGGCAGCCGGGGGGCCGGCAGCATCGCCACGAGATCGCGGAGCTTGACGATGCCCGCGGGATCGTGATCCGCAGCGTAGTGGGCCACGCCGCTCACGGTGGTGTGCGTTTCGGCTCCACCGAGGGTCTCGGCGTCGATCACCTGACCGGTGGCGCCCTTCACGAGATTCGGCCCGCCCAGTCCCATGAACGAAGTGCCCTTCACCATCACGATCACGTCGGACAGCGCCGGCAGGTACGCGCCGCCAGCGATGCATGGCCCCATCACGGCGGCGAGCTGCGGCACGTGCAGGTAGTGCCGCATGATGGAATTGTAATAAAAGATGCGGCTGGCCCCGTACTGCCCCGGGAACACGCCGCCCTGGTAGGGCAGGTTCACGCCGGCCGAGTCGACGAGGTAGACGATCGGGATGCGGCACCGCATGGCGATCTCCTGGGCGCGGAGGATCTTGCGGATCGTCTCCGGCCACCAGGAGCCCGCCTTGACCGTGGCGTCGTTGGCGACGACGACGGTCTCGCGCCCGTGGACGATGCCGACGCCGGTCACCACCCCGGCGCCCGGCGCCTGCCCCTCGTACTGGTCGTGGGCCACGAGCAGCCCGACTTCGAGGAACGGCGCGTCGGGGTCGCACAGCCTGGCCACGCGCTCGCGGGCGGTGAGCTTTCCCTGCTTGTGCTGCCGCGCGATCTTGTCGGCGCCGCCCCCCTCGCGCAGCCGGTCTTCCAGCGCGCGGATCTCGTCGCTCAGCGCGCGCAGCCGCGACATCAGGCTTCCTGGCGGGACCGCGCGTCGAACCACTGGCGGATGTACTCCACGAGCGCCGACGTCGGGGTGCCGGGCCCGAACAGCTCCCCGACGCCCTGGGCGCTCAGCGCGTCCATGTCTTCCTTGGGAATGATGCCGCCGCCGGTGAGGAGAATGTCGTCGCGCCCCTGAGCGCGGAGCAGCTCCTTGACCCGCGGGAAGAGCGTCATGTGGGCCCCGCTGAGGATCGACAGGCCCACCACGTCCACGTCTTCCTGGACGGCCGCGTTGGCGATCATCTCGGGCGTCTGGTGCAGCCCGGTATAGATCACTTCCATCCCCGCGTCACGCAGTGCCGCCGCCACCACCTTGGCGCCGCGGTCGTGGCCGTCGAGGCCGGGTTTCGCTACGAGCACTCGGATGGGGCGCATGGACGCTTCCATAGAGGGGTTCCGGGAGCGCCGCGGGAGCACGACGCCCGCAGGGAAGCTAGCGGGGCCGTCGCCGCCGCGGCAACTCATCGCGCCGCGCCACGAGCAGCATTTCCCCCGACGCGCGGCCCACCGGGCGATCGCTCCACCCGTCGTACGCCTGCTCGACGATCAGTCCGGCGCGGGCCAGCAGCTCGGCCAGCGCCGTGGGCGTGTAGAGCCGGATGCGGTGCTCGCGCTCGCCGTGGCCGGCCGGCCCGTACCAGGCCGAGTGGACCACCAGCTGACCGGACAGCGGATCGAAGTTCCGCTCCTGGGCCACGATCGTGCCGTCGGCGGTGCGCCACCAGTCACGGGCCAGGAACCGGGCCATGACGCCGTCGCGGTTCCCACCGTGCCAGATCAGGGCGCCGCCGGGCGCGAGGACGCGGGCCCACTCGGCCACCGTGCGCGCGTCGTCGCGCGGGTCGGCGAAGAATCCGAACGAGGTGAAGAGATTGACCACCGCGGCGAAGCGCCCGGTCCAGCGCGCGGGAAGCCGGCGCATGTCGCCGCGCGTGTAGTGGAGCGCCGGTCCCGTGCCGCGCGCGCGGGCGCGGGCCAGGAGATGCCGCGAGTAGTCCAGTCCGTCCACGCGGTACCCGGCCTCGGCGAGGAGATGGGCGTGGCGCCCCTGCCCGCAGGGCACGTCGAGCACGCGCGCGCCGGCCGGCAGCCCGAGCAGCTCGACCACCCGGGCCACGTCGCGGCGCGCCTGCTGCGGCGTGAAGATCGGCTCGTATTCGAGCAGGTACTGGGCGTCGAAGTAGCCGCGCCACCAGTCGGCGGACCGGCGTCCGGCCGCATGCGCGCGGGGCGTCAGAAGAACACCGGCTCCCGGTAGGCGCCGAAGACGTCTTCCATGGCGGCGCGGATTTCGTACAACGTGCAGTAGGCGCGGGCGCAGTCGAGGATGAAGGGCATGAGGTTCGCCGTGCCGCGGGCGGCCGTGCGCAGCGCGTCGAGCGCCGCCTTGACGCGGCCGGCGTCGCGCTCGGCGCGGAGCTTCCGCATCCGCTCCTCCTGGCGCCGGGTGGCCTCCTCGCCCACCCGGAGCACGGGAATCGCCAGCTCGTCGGCCTCGGTCGCGAACTCGTTGACGCCCACGACCACGCGGCGGTGCTGCTCGATTTCCCACTGCTGGCGCGCCGCCGATTCGGCGATCTTGCGCTGCAGCCAGCCCGTTTCGAGTCCGCGCACGACGCCCCCGATTCCCTCGATCTCGGCGAACAGCGCCTCGGCCTCGCGCTCCATCTGGTCGGTGAGGGCTTCCACGTAGTAGGAGCCGCCCAGCGGATCGATCACGTTCGGGACGCCCGTCTCGTAGGCCAGGATCTGCTGCGTGCGCAGCGCGACCTGCACCGCCTCCTCGGTCGGGAGGGCCAGCGTCTCGTCCATCGAGTTGGTGTGCAGCGACTGCGTGCCGCCCAGCACCGCGGCCAGCGCCTGGTAGGCCACGCGCACGACGTTGTTCATGGGCTGCTGCGCGGTGAGCGTCACGCCGGCCGTCTGCGAGTGGAACCGCATCATCCACGAGCGGGGATCCTTCGCGCCGTAGCGCTCCTTCATGTGGCGCGCCCAGATGCGGCGCGCGGCGCGCAGCTTGGCGATCTCCTCGAAGAAGTCGTTGTGGATGTCCCAGAAGAACGACAGCCGCCGGGCGAACTCGTCCACGTCGAGCCCGCGGGCGACGCCGCGCTCGACGTAGGTGAATCCGTCGGCGAGCGTGAACGCCAGCTCCTGCGCCGCCGTGGCGCCGGCTTCGCGGATGTGGTAGCCCGAGATCGAGATCGTGTTCCAGAGCGGGGCGTGCGTCGCGCCCCACTCGAAGCAGTCCACGATGAGGCGCAGCGCCGGCTCGATGGGAAAGCACCAGGCGTGCTGCGCCATGTACTCCTTGAGGATGTCGTTCTGGATCGTGCCGCGCAGCCGGTCCGCCGACACGCCCTGCTTCTCGGCGGCGGCGATGTAGAACGCCCAGAGGATGATCGCCGGCCCGTTGATCGTCATCGACGTCGACACCTGATCGAGCGGAATGCCGTCGAACAGCACCTCCATGTCGGCCAGGCTCGAGATCGCGACCCCCGTCTTCCCCACCTCGCCCAGCGACCGGGGGTGATCGGAGTCGTATCCCATCAGCGTCGGAAAGTCGAAGGCCGTGGACAGTCCGGTCTGCCCCTGCTCGAGCAGGAACTTGAACCGCCGGTTGGTGTCCTCGGCGCTGCCGAAGCCGGCGAACTGGCGCATCGTCCAGAGCCGCCCGCGGTAGCCCGTGGGATGGATGCCGCGCGTGAACGGATGCGCGCCCGGCACCCCGAGGTCGGTGGCCAGTTCGCCGGCCACGTCGAGCGCCGTGTACAGGGGCGCCACCTCGGCTTCCGAGTTCGCGAACGCGATGTCGCGCGTCCCGGCGCCGGCGAAGCGGGCCCGCCAGGCGTCGACCTCGGCCCGGAGCCGCTCCAGCTCGGCGCGCTGTTCGCGGATCGTGGCGGAGAGGTCCGGAGTGGACGTCATGGCGATACCTGCGAGAGAAGGGTTCCACTGCGGGCCAGCAGCGCGTCGGCCACGGCGAACGGGTTAGTGTCGCCCGCCTCGAGCGCCGGCAGCTGCGCGTCGAGCCAGGCGCTGGTCGCGGCGTCCTTCCAGAGCCGGTCGCGGACCCGCGACTCCACCACGTTCACGACCCGGTCGCGGAGCCGGCTCCGGCGGCGCGACCGCAGCTCGCCGCTGCGCTCAAGATAATGAAAGTGGCGCTCCAGCGCGTCCACCACCTCGCGCGTGCCCTCGTCGTTCACGGCCACCGTGCGCAGCACGGGCGGCGTCCACCGGTCGGCGTCCTCGGCGCGGGCGGCCTCGCGGGCCAGCCGCGCGGGATTCCGGCGCGACAGATCCACCCCGTGGTGCGCCGGCACGTGCTTCATGGTGGCGCCGCTGCGCAGGCCGAGCATCAGCTCCAGCTCGTTGCGCAACCGGTCGGCGCCCGGCCGGTCGGCCTTGTTCACCACGAACAGATCGGCGATTTCCATCAGGCCGGCCTTGAGCGTCTGGATCGAATCGCCCGATTCGGGCACGAGCACCACGACGCTGGAATCGGCAATGCGCGAGATGTCCAGCTCGCTCTGGCCCACGCCCACGGTCTCGATCAGGATGCGGTCCACGCCGAACGCGTCGAGCACGTCGGCCACCTCGTTGGTGGTGGCGGCGAGCCCGCCGAGCGAGCCGCGGGTGGCCATCGAACGGATGAACACGCCGGCATCCATGGCCACCGACTCCATGCGGATGCGGTCGCCGAGCAGCGCTCCCCCGGTGAACGGCGACGTCGGATCCACGGCGATGACCCCGACCGAGAGTCCGGCGTCGCGATAGGCCTTCACGAGGAGCGCGGTGAGGGTGCTCTTGCCCGCTCCGGGCGGGCCGGTCACGCCGAGGCGGCGGCCGCGCCCCAGACGGGGCTGCCAGAGCGCGAGCAGGCGGTCGAAGCCGGCGCGGTGGTTCTCGACGATGCTCACCGCGCGGGCCAGCGCCGGCGCGCGCCCCTCGGCGAAGTCGCGGAGGAGCCGGTCGTGGGGGCCGGTGGCGGGAGTCGCGGTCATGGCTGCGCGGGCGCCGGTTCGTCGTGTTCGTCGCGGATGTCGCCGACCAGTTCTTCCAGCAGGTCCTCGAGCGTCACCAGACCGAGTGTGCGCCCATTCGCATCTCGGACGATGGCCAGGTGCCGGTGGTCTCGAAGCATTTCGAACAGTAGTGCGTTGCAGAGGGTTTCGGGCGTCGTCCAGGCCACCGGTCGGGGCGCGGCCATGGCCTGCTCGGCGCCGCGCAGCAGATCGAAGGCGTGGATCAGCCCGATGACATGGTCCAGCGACCCGCGATACGCCGGCACGCGGCTGTACGCCGAACGCGCCACGAGGTCGGCGGCCTCGTAGGCGTCCATGCCGGCGTCCACCGCGAACATCTGGTCGCGCGGAATCATGACCTGGCCCACGCGCTTGTCGGCGAACTGCACCACGCCGGTGATGATCACGGCGTCGTCGCGCGCCGTCACCCCTTCCAGCTCGCTCTCGCGCAGGAGCTGCTCCACGGCGGCGCGCTCCTCGGCCGGGCTGCGCGCCACGCGCGGGGACGGGGCGCGACGCACGGCGCGCGAGGCCCGCAACACGGGCCATGCCACGGCCTCCGCGACGCGCAACGCGGGAAGCGTCCACGGGGCGAGCCCGGCGGTCCAGTGGCGCGCGAGCGCGCGCGCCAACAGCTGGGCCAGGAAGATCACCACGCCGGCGCAGATCACGACCGATTCCGCCACGCGGGCCACCGGTTCTCCCGGGCGCCACGCCAGCGCGGCGCCGGCCACGGCCAGCGCCAACCCGATGCCGACCGACGCCGAGGCGAGCAGCCGCTGCGGCCGGTTCACCGATGCGGCGGTGGCCTCCCCGCCCCGCAGCCCCCGTTCCGCCCAATGGCGCAGCCAGATGCGGCTGATGAGCCGCACCACCGTGGCCCCCGCCACGAGCCACGCAATGGAGACCGCCGCGAGGAGCATGATCAGCCAGTCGGTCACCGCTCCTCCTGGGGCGCGCCCGAGTGCTCGTGTTGGCGCTCGAAGTACACGCGCTCGACCCGCCGCCGCCGCACGCGCTCCACGACCACCCGGAACCCGTCGATCGCCGTCGTGTCGCCGGGACGCGGAACGCGACCGAACGCGTCGTACATGAGCCCGCCCACCGTGGTCACGTCCTCGCGCTCCAGGGTCACGCCGATGGCGTCGGAGAGGTCGGCCAGCGACACCGCGCCGCGCACCCAGAACCGCTCGTCGCCCTCGCGCTCGATGTCGGGCTCCTCGACGTCGCGCTCGTCGCGGATCTCGCCCACGATCTCCTCCAGCACGTCCTCGATCGTCACCAGCCCGGCCGTGCCGCCGAATTCGTCCACCACGATCGCGATGTGGGTGCCGCTGCCCCGAAATTCGCGGAGCTGGCGGTCGATGGTCTTCGAGGCGGGGATGAACGTGGCCGGCCGCACCAGCGACGGCCAACCGTCGCCGGGCTCCGCGTTGCGCAGGGCCCAGAGCAGGAGATCCTTGGCGTACAGCACCCCGGTGACCTCGTCCAGCGTCTCCCGGTACACGGGGAGCCGGGCGTGCTCCGCGCTGCGCACGCGATCGAGCACCTCGGACCACGGCGTCTCGATTTCCACGCCCACGATGTCCACCCGCGGGGCCATGATCTCGCCCACCGTGGTGTGCGAGAGGGCGAACGCCCGGTAGAGCAGCGTCGCCTCGCCGCGGGTGGTGTCGGCTTCCGCCTCGAGCACCTCGCGCAGCCGCTTCGCCGTGGCTTCGCGCGTCGCCTCGGGGGCGCTGCTGGGCGGGATGAGGCGGCCGAGCGCGGCCTCGATGCCGATCCCGATCTCCACGACCGGCCGGAGCAGCGCCGAGACGGCGCCGGTGAACGGACGCATCCGCGCCGCGACCGCCGGGCCGTGGGCCCCGGCCCATGCGCGCACCGTGGCATCCAGCACGAGCACGGCCGCGATCACGACGGCGATGATCGCGATCGCGACCGGCCCGCCCTCGCCGGCGGCGCGCAGCGCGGCGCGGGTGGCTCCGGCGCCGACGCCCAGATACGCGAACACGCGCGCGACGGCGAGCGCGCGGTGGGCCCGCTCGGCGCCGGGGAC
>JAGWRI010000016.1 GCA_028876525.1 Gemmatimonadota bacterium
CGGCGCAGCAGCCGGTGCCGCCGCAGGGGAAGCCGGCGCCGGCGCGGCCCGAGACGACGCAGGCGGCGCCGACGGCCATCCCGCAGCCGCTGCCGAACACGCTCACGCCGCAGCAGCAGGCGCAGATCGCGGCCACGCAGCAGGCCGCCGAGCGCATGCGGCTGCAGAACCAGCAGGACGCCGCGGCGATCCGCGAAAAGAGCATGCGGTACGAGCGGGTGCGGTTCGACATCGAGATCCAGAAGAAGTTCTCGCTCGCCGCGGCGTGCATCATCTTCGTGCTGCTCGGGCCGCCGATCGCGCTGCGCTTCCCGCGCGGCGGGGTGGGCCTGGTGCTGGGCGTGAGCTTCGTGGTGTTCGCGCTGTACTACGTGGGGCTGATCGGGGGCGAGACGCTGGCCGACGACATGATCATCTCGCCGTTCTGGGCGATGTGGAGCGCCAACATCGTGCTGCTCGTGGTGGGGATCGTGATGACGCTGCGGATGAACCGGGTGGCCGGGGCGCTGCGGGGCGGCGACTGGAGCGAACTCCGGGGGCTCGTGGCCCAGCTCGCGCGCCGGGCGATCGGGCTCAAGCCGCGGGCGGGCGGGGCCTGATGCGCCATCCGATCAAGCCGCTCGACCGGTACGTGTTCGCGGAGTTCTGGAAGATCTTCGTGGTCACGGCGCTGGGCTTCCCGCTCATCACCATCGTCATCGACCTCACCGACCACCTCGACTCGTACCTCGCGCGCGACCTGTCGCCGGACAAGATCGCGCTCAGCTATCTGTACTGGATTCCCCAGTCGATGTTCATGGTGCTGCCGGCGGCGGTGCTGTTCGCCACCGTGTTCTCGGTGTCGGCGTTCACGCGGCACTCGGAGATCACGGCGGCCAAGGCGTCGGGCACGAGCTTCTTCCGGTTCATCGCGCCGATCCTGGTCGGCGCGATGCTGGCCACGGGCCTGGACCTCGTGATCTCGGAGCTGATGCCGGCCGCGAACCGGGCGCACAACGAGCTGATCGAGGCCGACCAGATGCGGGCGCAGAACACGCGGTACAACTTCGCGTTCGCCGGCGACCTGGGGCGCGTGTACAAGATGTCGCAGCTGAACCGCACGGCGGGCGTGGCGCTGCAGCTGCAGATCGAGCGCCACGGGATGGGCCCCGACTACCCGACGTACGTCGTGTCCACCGACCGGGCGCAGTGGAAGGGCGGCCACTGGGACCTGGGGAGCGGGGTGATGCACCTCGTGACCGACTCGGGCCCCGGATTCACGATCGGCTTCCGGAAGGCGCGCGACAACCAGTTCCGTGAGCAACCCAACGACATGATGACGCGCGCGCACCTGCCCGACGAGATGCGCTACGAGGAGCTGTCGCGGTTCATCACGGCCATGGAGCGCTCGGGGGCGGACGTCAACGAGTGGAAGGTGGAGCGGGCGCTCAAGATCGCCATCCCCGTGACCTGCTTCATCATCGCGCTGTTCGGGGCGCCGCTGGCGACCAGCAACCAGCGCGGCGGCGCGGCCTACGGCATCGCCATTTCGCTCGCCACCACGGTTACGTTTCTGATGGCCGTGCAGGTGACCAAGGCGATCGGGGGGGCCGGGATCATGCCGCCCGACATCGCCGCCTGGGTCCCCAACGCGACGTTCGCGGCGCTCGGCCTCCTGCTGCTGGCCCGCGTCCGCACCTGACCCCGTGACCCACTTCCCCCACCATCCCCGCCCGCGCGACACCGACACGTTCCCCGTGATGCAACGCTCGGGGATCCACGTCTTCCGGCGGATCGCGCGGGCCGTGGTGGGGACGTTCCGCCGCGTGGGGGCGTGGAGCTACTTCGTGCGCGACATCGGCCGCGCCTTCTCGGAGCCCGCGACCTACGGCCCGGAGACGCTGCGGCAGATGAAGACGATCGGGGTGGACTCGTTCCCGCTCACCGTGATCGTGGCCGCGTTCATCGGCAGCGTCATCGCGCTGCAGACGCGCTATCAGATGTTCCCGGGCGTGCAGATGTCCCTGGTGGGGCTCGCCACGCGGCAGATGGTGATCCTCGAGCTGGGACCGCTGCTCACCGGCCTCGTGCTGGCGGGCCGGGTCGGCGCGCGGATGACGGCCGAGATCGGCACGATGCGGGTCACCGAGCAGATCGACGCGCTGGAGACGCTGGCCTACGATCCGATCGCGTTCCTGATATTGCCCCGGCTGCTCGCGGCCGTGATGATGCTTCCCGTGCTGACGGTGTTCGCGAACGCCGTGGGCATCGGGAGCGGCTACCTGATGGGGGTGTACGCCACCGGCATCAGCGCGAGCGACTTCAAGGAAGGTCTTCGGCTGGGGTTCGGGACGTTCCAGGTGGTGTACAGCCTGCTGAAGGCGACGATGTTCGGCGGGGCCATCTCCTTCTTCTCCTCGTACGAGGGCTACATTGCAGAGGCCGGCGCCGAGGGCGTGGGCCGGTCCACGGCCACGGCGGTAGTCATCACGTCCGTGGCGATCCTGGTGCTCGATGCGTTGACGGCGTTCCTGCTCGCCCCCTATCTGCAATCATGAAACGACGCGACGAAGTCTCGGTCGGGATTCTCATCACCGTGGCGGTGGTCGTGCTGCTCGTGGGCGTCCTCTGGCTGGCCCGGGGCGGCCTGACCTCGGGCTACCCGCTGTACACCCGCTTCGCCTGGGGGCAGAACCTCAAGCAGGGCCAGCCGGTGCTGCTGGCCGGCGTCAACATCGGCTACGTGGACGACGTGGAGCTGCGGCCCGACGGGTTCCTGAACGTCACGCTGAGCATCGACAAGCAGTACCACGTGCCGAGGACGTCCAAGGCGACGGTGCGGGCGGTGGGGTTCTTCGGCGACGTGGCGGTGGCGCTCACCCCCAGGCTGGGCGGGAGCCTGGCCGAGGTGTTCGCGTCGGGCGACACGGTGCCCGCGGGCCCGCCCGAGCCCGGGGTGGCCGAGATCATGGCGCACGCCGACTCGACCAGCGTGGCGCTGAACAAGATCACGCACGCGATGCAGGTCGAGGTCGTGGACGCGGGGGGGCTGCGCGACCTCCGGTCGGCGATTGCCTCGACGGCCACGCTGGCCGCCGAGATGCACGCGGTGCTCCAGGCGCAGAGCGACAACCTCACGGCGACGCTGGCGTCGTACCGGCGGGTGGCCGACGCGGTGGACACCGGCGTCGTGGATTCGACGCTGAGCGGGCTCCGGGAAACCAGCCGGCACATGTCGCTCGCGGCGGCCCGCCTCGACACGGGCGCGACGCAGCTCAACGACATCCTGGCCCGGCTCCGGGCCGGCCAGGGCACGGCCGGTCAGCTGCTGACCGACACGCTGCTGTACCGGAATCTGCGCAACACGGCGGCGTCGCTGGATTCGCTGCTCACGGACATCAAGAAGAATCCGGGGCGGTACATCAGCGTTCACATATTCTAGGGCGCGGCCGGCGGTCAGCCGTCGACCGCGATGCCGTGCTCCTCGTCCAGCCGCAGCTCGCCGTCCGCCGTGTCGTAGCTGAACAGCTCGGTGTACCGGCCCCAGTCCACCACGGTCTCGAACTGGCGGCGCGCCTCCTCGGCGCCGAACGCGCCCTGCAGCTCCCGCACCAGATCCTCGGCCTCGCGGGTGTTCGACGGCGCATCGCGCAGCGTCTGCACCACGTGGCGCATGACCGGGGCGTGTTCCAGCACCGACGCGCGCAGCATGGCCTTCTCGGCGTCGAGATCGGCGTCGGCAAACTGCTCGCCGGGCGGCGTGAGCAGCAGCGTGCGCTCGGCGACCTCGGCGAACCGCAGCAGGTCGGCCGCCTCGATCAGCGCCAGCAGCTCGTCGTTGCGCATCTGCAGGTCGCGCGACAGGACGTGCAGGTCGGCCCGCCCGCCGATGCTCGACACGAACTGCACGAACCCGGCCAGGTCGTCGAGCCCGACGGCGGGCAGCGCGGGGTAGCGCGGCTTGGCGCGCCGCCGCGCCGGCTTGCGCTTGGGCCGCTCGAGGAAGGTCGAGGGATCCTCGTCCGGATTGGTCATGATCCGGTAGATCGACTCGACGAGCCGGGTCTGCGCCGGCCCGTGCGCCCGGCGCTGCTCGGGGGTCACGCCGGGCAGCTCGACCCGGATGTGCCCCGGATTGGCGCCGAACACCACGATGCGGTCGGCGAGCGTCACCGCCTCCTCGATGTTGTGCGTGACCATCAGCACCGACTTCGTGGGCAGGGACCGGTCCATCCACAGCTCCTTCAGCTCGTTGCGCAGGTGCTCGGCGGTGAGCACGTCCAGCGCCGAGAACGGCTCGTCCAGGAACAGCACCTCGGGCTGCACCACCAGCGCGCGCGCGAATCCCACCCGCTGCTTCATCCCGCCCGACAGCTCCTTGGGAAACGCCTCCTCGAACCCGTCGAGGCCGATCAGGTCGATCGCCTTGAGCGCCCGCGCCCGCCGGTCGTCCGGCTTCAGGTCCACGGCCAGGAGCCCCAGCTCGACGTTCTGCAGCACCGTGAGCCAGGGAAAGAGCGCGAAGCTCTGAAAGACGATGGCGACCTGCGGGTTGGGCCCCGTCCACGGCGCGCCGTGCACCAGGAGGTCCCCTTCCGACGGCTCGATGAGCCCCGACAGGATGCGCAGCAGCGTGGACTTGCCCGAGCCCGACGGCCCGAGCAGGGCGACGAACTCCCCGGGCTGGAGCTCGAGGCTCACGTGCTCGAGGGCCGGCGCGCGGTCGTTGCCGTAGAACTTGCTCACGTCGCGCACGGCGAGGAGCACGGGAGCGGGCGGCGGGGCGGTGGTCGGAGCGGAGGCCATGACGGTCAGGCGAGCCGGTAGCGGGACTCGGCCAGCGCGTACAGCCGCCGCCAGACGAGCCGGTTGATGGTGATGACGATCGCCGCCATGACGAAGGTTGCGGCGAGCAGGGTGGCGAACTCGCGGTGGTCGGCGGCCGACGCGATCACCGCGCCGAGCCCCACCGTGGCGCGCTTCTGCCCGCCGAAGGTCACGTACTCCGCGACGATGCTCGCGTTCCACGCCCCGCCGGTGGCCGTGATCATGCCGGTGACGACGTAGGGAAAGATGGCGGGGAGGATGAGCGTCTTCCAGCGCAGCCAGCCGCCGACCCGGTACGTGGTGGCGACCTCCTTGAGGTCCGACGGAATGGACATCGCGCCGGCAATGACGTTGAACAGCACGTACCACTGCGTGCCGAGCAGCATCAGCGCGACGGCGGCGATGTTGAGCCCGCTGGGCAGCGCGAGCAGGGCCAGGAGGAGCACCGGGAAGAGCGCCGTGGCGGGAATCGAGGCCGCGATCTGCACCACGGGCTGCAGGCGCCGCGACCAGACGGGGTCGAGCCCGATGCGCACGCCAAGGGGAATGGTCCACGCCGCGCCGAGGGCCAGCGCCACCGTGGTGCGGGCCAGCGTGGCCGCCGCGGCCACGAGGATGCTTCCCCAGGCCGCCGCGTCGAGCGAGCCGAGCACGTGGAGCGACGCCGCCGCGCCCCACGCCACGAGGCCGAGCACCACGGTCGCGGCGCCGAACCGCGCCGCCGTGCC
>JAGWRI010000141.1 GCA_028876525.1 Gemmatimonadota bacterium
CTCGCGGAGCACCGGCGGCAGATTCAGCTCCTCGATCGTGCGCGCCTGGTACGGGATCGCGCGCATGGCGAAGCACAGCGAGCCGCGCTGCTGGTAGACGTTCACGCGGAAGCGCCCGATCCCGGGCACCCCGACCGCGAAATCGCACTCCTTCTCCTCGGCGAACTGCTTCACCTGGCGGGCGGTCATCAGCTGCTCGGCCAGCGCCTTGAGGTCCTCGGGCTTGAGCGGCGCCTGCTCCAGCGCCTCCAGCTCGCCGTTCACGCGCAGCGTCGCCGGGCGCCCCACCTTGAGATGCAGGTCGGACGCGTTGCGCCGGATCAGCTGCTCCAGGACGGCCTTGAAGTTGAACGGAGGGGCGGCGGCCGAGGCGGTGGGGGTCGGATTAGCCATTGGGGTCGATGCGGAAGAGAACCTGCCCGTACTCCACCGGCGCCGAGTCCTCGACGAGGATCTCCTTCACCACGCCGGCGTACTCCGATTCGATCTCGTTCATGATCTTCATGGCTTCGATGATGCACAGCACCTGGCCCTTGGCCACGCGCGCGCCCACCGAGACGTACGCCTTCGCGCCCGGCTCGGGCGCGTGATAGTACGTGCCCACCATCGGGGACTTCACCTCGAGGCCCGCCGGCGCGGCCGCCGCCCGGGCGGGCGCCGCCTCGCCCTCGGCCGGCATCGCCGAGAGTCCCTGCGCCGGAGTCACCCGCGGCTCCGCGGCGGCCACCATCGGCGCCATCGGCACCGGCGCCGCCATCTGGACGGTGCCCCGCTGCGACGGCGACTTCGAGATCCGGATCTTCATCCCCTTGTCCGAGGAGATCTCGATCGAGTCCACCGTCGAGTCGTCGATGATGTCAATGAGCTTCTTGACGTAGCGAAGGTCGATCATAGGGGTCGTTGATTGCACGCGAAGGGTCGCCTACACCAGCTCGAGGAGGTCCCGCGGGAAATCGGTCAGCAGGCGCGGCCCTGTCCCGTCCGGGCTCAGCCACACGTCGTCTTCGATCCGCACCCCCCCCCACCCCGGCCGGTACACGCCCGGCTCGATGGTCACCACCGCGCCGGCCGCCAGCGGCTGCTCGTTGGTCCGCGCCAGGCGCGGGGCCTCGTGGATCTCCAACCCGATCCCGTGACCCAGGCTGTGGCCGAACAGCTCGCCCAACCCGTGCCGCTCAATGTAGCTCCGCGCGACCGCGTCGGCATCCCGGCCCGTCATCCCGGGGCGGACCGCCGCGCGCGCCGCGGCGTTCGCCTCCCGCACCACCTCGTAGACCTCGCGCTGCTCGGCCGACGCCCGCCCCACCACCACGGTCCGCGTGACGTCCGAGCAGTAGCCCTCGACCAGCGCGCCGAAGTCGAACAGCAGGAAATCGCCGTCCCCCACCGCGTGGTGCGTCGGCTGGGCGTGCGGCAGCGCCGCGCGCGCCCCCGCGGCGACGATCGTCGGGAACGCGAAGCCCTCGCTCCCCTCCTCCCGCAGCGCCCGCTCGAGCACTCCGGCCGCCTGCAGCTCGGTCATCCCGGCGCCGATCTCGGGCAGCGTACGGGCCAGCGCCCGCGTGGCCACCTCGGCGGCCCGGGCGATCAGCGCCACCTCCCCCTCGTCCTTCCGCTCCCGCAGCCCCTCGACCAGATCGGCCGTCGGCCGCCACTGCCAGGCGCTCCCCGCCTCGAGCAGCCGCTGGAAGTCGCGGTGCGTCACGTGCGCGGTCTCGAACCCCACCACGCGCCCCCCCGTGCCCGGCAGCTCGTGCCACAGCGCGTTCCACAGGCTCACCGGCTCGATCACGACGCGCGCCAGCGCCCCGACCTCGTCGGCAACCTGCGTCTGATAGCGGAAATCGGTGATGAACAGCGTCTCGCGGGGGGTCACCAGCACGAGCGCGCTGGAGCCCGAGAATCCGGTGAGGTAGCGGACGTTCGGCAGGCTGGTGACGAGCAGCGCGTCGAGGTGCGCCGCGGTCATCGCGTCGCCCAGTGCCGCCAGCCGTCGCGCGCGCGCGTCAGCCACGGGCCTTGAGATTGGCCACCAGCCCGCGCAGGGCCAGCTCGTATCCCGTCGCCCCGAGCCCGACCACGACCCCGATCGCGGCCGGGGCCAGCATCGAGTGGCGGCGCTCCGCCTCCCGGGCATAGACGTTCGTGATGTGGACCTCCACGAACGGCACGCCCACGCCCACCAGCGCGTCCCGGATGGCCAGGCTCGTGTGGCTGTACGCGCCGGCGTTCACCAACGCCCCATGCACCCGGCCGCGCCATTGATGGATCGTGTCCACCAGCGCGCCCTCCCCGTTGTGCTGGGCGAATTCGATCTCGAGCCCCAGTTCGTGCGCCAGGTCGCCCAGCCGGCGCTCGATGTCGGCCAGCGACTCGCGTCCGTACAGGTCGGGCTCGCGCAGGCCCAGCAGATTCAGATTGGGGCCGTTGAGGACGGCGACTCTCACCGCTTCTTCAACCCTTCGAGCCAGGAATTGAACTGCTCGATGTCCGCATCCGCCGATTCCGGGGGCTGACTCTGCGCCGGCGTCTCGCGCACCGGCGTGGCGCCCCGGGCCGGAGTTCCGCCGGAAAAGAACTGGTCGAATGAGAAGCCCGCCGCCTCGCCCGGCGGAGCGGGCTGGGGCTCGCGGAAGACGTTGTCCAGCGACAGCTCCTCGGTCGCCCGCCGGGCGGGCGCGCCGGTGATCGCGGGAGCGGCGGGCTCGGGAGCGCCCAGGCCGAAGGCGCCGGCCAGCGTCGCCGCCGCCGATTCCTCGGGGGTGCCCACCCCGCCCCCGCCGAACAGCGCGTCGATGCTTCCTCCCCGCTCCGCCGGCTGCGTCGGGGCCTCCGGCTCGGCCGCGAAGACCTGCACGGACTCAGCGACCTCGGCCTCCACGACCGCGACGGATTCCGCCGGCTGGACCTCCTCTGCCGGGACCTCGGGCGACGCGGCGGGCGTGGGCAGCCGGAGCGCGAAGACGCTCAGGAAGTCGCGAATGGAGGGTCCCGTGGCGGCGGGCGCCGGCTCCGGCGCGGGAGCCGCTGGCGCCTCGGAGGCGGCGGGCTCGAACTCGAGCCCCGCCTCGGGCACGGCCGCGGCCACGGGCACCGGCGCCTCGGGTTCCGGGGGCGCCGCGGTCTCGACAATGGGCTCTGGCGCCGAGGTCGGCGTGGGCGTGCTCATGTCGAAGGAGAAGCCGGAGACGTCGAGGTCCGGGACTTCCTGCGGCGCCCGGGCTTCGGGCTCGGGCTGGGGAGCCGGGGCCGCCTCGGCGGCGGGAGCGGCCGCGGGCACCTCGAACTCCAGGTCGGGCATCGGCGCCGGCTCCAGCTCGGCGGCCGGAGCGGCTGGAATGGCCTCCATCGGCATGGCCGGGGTCATGGCCGTCATCGCCTCGATGCGGGCGATCCTGGCCTCGAGTCCGGGGTCCCCGCCCCGCTGAACGATCAACTGGCGATACACCCGGATCGCTTCCTCCGGATGGCCCTGCGAGAGGTACAGCTCGGCCATCGTCTCGGTGGCGAACGGGTCGTTCGGCGCGGCGGGTTCCGGCTCGGCCGCTGCGGGCGGCTCGGCCGGCGCCGCCTCGTCGTGATGGAGCGACGGCAGGTAGCTCTCGTCGTCGGCACGGTCCAGCTCCACCCCCATGGCGGAGAGGGTGGTCCTGGGCGTGCTGATGCGGGGCACGACCGGGGCCTCGGTCTGGATTCCCAGCTCGCCGATGTCGAGCAGCTCCTCGGCGGGGGGCGCGGGGGTCTCCGGAGGCGGGGCGGACCCGGCCGCCTCGACCGACGGGGCCGCATCGGCGGCCGGCATCTCGAGGGCGGCAGCGGAGCCGGTGACCACCCCTTCGAGGAGAGCCGGCGCCGGCTCGGCGCTCCCGGCCGGCGCCTCCTCGTCGAGCGGGGTGGCGCCGAGGATGAGCCCTTCGCTCAGCCGGGGCCGCGGCTCGGCCACCTCGGCCCCCGGCTCCGCCGGCGCCGCTTCGGGGGCGGCCTCCACGGCCGCCGCCGGAGGCGCTTCCGCCGCCGGGATGGCCGGGCCCTCGGACAGCGCCGTCAGCGCGGCCGCCGCCTCCTCGTTCCGCGGGTCGGCGTCGAGCACGCGCTGGTACCAGGTGCGCGCGGTCGCGAAGTCGCCGAGGTTCCGGGCGATGTCGCCCAGCGTGCGCAGAGCGATGAGGTTCTCCGGATCGAGGGTGAGGGCGGTGTCGAACACCGTCCGGGACTCCTCGAACTGCTGGGCGTCGAACAGCGCCTGGCCATAGACGATGTGGCCGCTCATGTGCCCGGGCTGCTGCGGGAGGAACTCCCGGCAGATGGCGATGGCCTGGTCGGGATCGCCCGCCTTGCGATACTCGTTCGCGAGGGGGGCGAAGTAGCGACGCGGGTTCTCGTCGAACTTCTTTTTCAGCTCGTCAATGCGGGCGGAACTCGCCATTGGGGGCCTCGGGACAGCGGCTGCCGGTGGGAAAGCGAAGAATACACATCGCAGACAGTCTGAGTCAATCAGAAGTCACGCGGCGACTTGATTTTAGCCCTGCGCCTCCGGTAGCTTTTCATGCTCTGCCCTTCAGGCGCAACTAACGCTCGGATCAGGAGTAAGACCGCGTGCTGCAAACCATGCGGAGCTGGGCCAAGTACATCTGGATCTTCGTCATCGCGGCCCCGTTCATCATCGGATTCCTCCTCTATCAAACGTCGGGGCTCGGAACGGCCGCGACGGTGACGCCGAGCACGGCGGTGGCCAAGGTGGACGGCCAGGAGATCCTGTACTCACAGTACGAGCAGGCCGTGCAGAACCAGATCAACTCCGAGCAGCAACAGAGCAGCCGCTCGCTCACGCAGGACGAGCAGCGGCAGATCGAGAACTCGGTGTTCGATCAGATGGTGCTGCAGATCCTCCTCGACCGTGAGTACAAGCGGCGCCACATCACGGTCACCGCCAGCGAGATCCGGGAGTACGCGAAGTACGCCCCGCCCCAGTGGATCCAGCAGCTGCCCGACCTCCAGACCGACGGGAAGTTCGACATGGCGAAGTACCAGCGCCTGCTGGCCAGTCCGTCGGCGCGCGAGGGCGGATTCCTGGTGCAGCTCGAGCAGTACTACCGCCAGGAAATTCCCAAGCAGAAGCTGTACGAGCAGGTCACGGCCGGCGTCTACGTCTCCGACGCCGAGCTCTGGCGCGAGTACCAGGACGCCCACGACAGCGCGACGGTGACTTACGTGGCGTGGACCAACCAGCCCGACTCCGCCGACCTGAAGTCGGTGACCACCGCCGAGATGCAGGCGTACTACGACGCGCATCACGCCGAGTTCGACCAGCCGGGAACGGCGCGCCTCGCCCTGGTGACGATCCCGCGCCTGGTGACGGCGGCCGACAGCGCGGCGGTGCTGGCGCACGCCCGCGCCCTGCGCGACTCGATCGTTTCGGGAACGGTCTCGTTCGCCGACGCGGCGAAGATCGAGTCGGTGGACACGGCCTCGGCCAACAATGGCGGCCTCCTGGGAATGAGCGCCAAGGGACGCTTCGTTCCGGCGTTCGACAAGGCGGCCTGGGCGCTCAAGCCCGGCGAGATCTCCGAGCCGGTGCTCACCTCGTTCGGCTACCACCTGATCAAGGTGGACTCCCGGAAGGGCGATTCGATCGCGGTGCGGCACATCCTGCTCCCGATCCAGCCCACCGATTCCAACCAGGCGCGCATCGACCGCGAGGCCGACCAGCTGGCCAACATGGCGGCGAACGCCGAGGCGCCGGCCAAGTTCGACAGCGCGGCGGCCAAACTGCACCTGACGATCTTCAAGATCACGACCAACGAGAACCAGCCCGCGGTGCTGGGCTCGGGCCAGCAGGTGCCGAGCGTGAGCGCGTGGGCGTTCGGCGGCGCGCGGCCCGGTGACGTGAGCGACCTGTACAGCGACGACAACGGCTACTACATGGCGCGTCTCGACACGCTGATGCCCAGCGGGCTGCGGCCGTTCGCCGAGGTCCAGGACCGCATCCGCTACGAGATCGCGGCCCGGCATCACCTGGACCGCATGATGCCCGCGGCCACGACCTTCGCGCACGACGCCGCGGCCGCCGGCATGGACGCCGCCGCCAAGACGACGGGGCTGCATCTCGACAAGACGGCGGTGATGTTCACCCGCACGTCGTTCATTCCCGGGCTTGGCGGGCAGTACACGCGGGCAATCGGGGCGGCGTTCGGCCTGCCCGTGAATGCGGTGAGCCAGCCGATCCGCGACGAGGCACAGATCACGGTCGAGCGCGTGGACCGCCGAGTGCAGGCCGACAGCGTGGCGTGGGTCAAGCAGAAGGACGTGCAGAAGGCCCAGCGAATCCAGCAGCTGCAGCAGGCCCGCATCCAGATGTTCCTGCAGGACCTCCACGACGCGGCAAAGATCGACGACCGCCGCAAGCAGATCGACGCCGCCAACCGGCACGCGTCGAGCTGACCGCCGGCCCGCCCACCGGCGGAACCAGCGCCAGCGCGAACGAGGGCGCCCCGGCCGTCGGCCAGGGCGCCCTCGTCACATCCGCCGCGCGCGCCGCGCCGCGGTCAGATCAACCGCTTGGGCTCGCGAACCGGCTCGTCCTGCGCCGGCGTGCGGGCGGCCGGCTCGCCGGCTGGCAGGCGCTCGGCGCGCCGCTCTTCCTCGGGATCCGTGACCTGGCGCTGCACGTCGTTGATGCTGCGCTTGAACTCGCGGATGCCCTTGCCCAGCGACGCGCCGATCTCCGGCACGCGCCTCGCCCCGAACAGCACGAGCACGATCACCAGGATGATGAACAGCTCCAGTGGGCCCAGATTCCCGAAATTCATACCGTCTCCTAGAAGAGCGACCGTGCGATGAGGTAGGCCACGAACACGCCGACGAGGCTGAGGAGCGACACGTCGAGCGCCACGGGGCCTACACTGAACTTGATGATGACGAGGTCGATGGGCAACGGGCCGATTGACGGCGTCACCCCGGTGGTCAGGAACTCCTTGACGGCGCCGGCCGGCAGCCAGCGCCGGGCGATTTCGGTGAACGCCCCGCCAACGATGAAGCCGATGGAGAGGACGAGAGCGTGGAAGCCGGGCCGGTGCTTGGCGGAACTCGGAGGCATGGTCAGCGCCGCCGGTCGGTGACGTAGGCCAGCGCGTCCACCAGCCCGGCCCTGGCCGGAGAGGCCGGCACGACGGCCAGCGCCTCCTCGGCCTCCTGGGCGTAGCGCTCGCCGACGCCTCGCGCGTAATCGATTCCGCCCGCGTCGGCCACGGCCTGCATGACCTCCTGGATGGCCTCGTCCGACGGGTGGTCGTCCCGGAACAGCGCCTCCACGCGGCCGCGCTGCGCGGCGGTCATGGCCGGCAACGCGCCGATCAGCGGCAGCGTCACCTTGTGCTCGCGCAGGTCGTTGCCCGACGGCTTCCCCGTCACCGACTCGTCCTCGGTGTAGTCCAGGATGTCGTCCACGACCTGGAACGCCATGCCCAGGCGGTCGCCGAACCGCGCCAGCGGCTCGCGCCAGCGGGACGCGCCGCACAGCGCGCCGGCCTCGCAGGCCGCGGCGAGCAGCGACGCCGTCTTGGCACGAATCAGCATCTCGTACTCGTGCTCGCCGAAGCTCAGCGTCTCGATGGCGGCCAGCTGCCGCATCTCGCCGATGCTCAGCTCGTTCGACACGTCGGTCACGACGCGCACCACGTCGAAGTCGCGAATGGCGACCAACGCGCACAGGGCGCGCGAGTAGAGAAAGTCCCCCATGATCACGGCCACCTGGTGGCTGAACATGGAGTTGACCGTGGGCAGGCCGCGCCGCACGGCCGAGTGGTCCACCGAGTCGTCGTGGACGAGCGTCGCCAAGTGCATCAGCTCGATCACCGCGGCCAGGGTCACGGCGCGCGGCTCGGGCGTGCCCTCCAGATCGCTGGCCAGCAGGGTCAGCGTGGGGCGGAACATCTTGCCGCGGCGGCCCAGGAGGTGCCCCGCGACCTGCTCCACCATCGGCACGTCGGTGGTGACGATGCGCCGCATCTCGCGCAGCACCGATTCCAGGCGCGCCTGCACCGGCGCCTGCACCGCGCGCAGCCGGTCGGCCGCCTCGGCGTCGGGACGCGCCAGGACGCCGCTCACCGCCCCGCCTTGTCGATCGCGTTCATGCGCTCGCCGACGTCGCGGAACTGGATGTCGACGACGAAGATCCGCTGGTAGTACTGGAGCGCCTCGTCCGGCTTCCGGAGCGACTCGCACGCCCGGCCCAGGAGGTAGAGCACGCCGACCAGCTTGTCGTCGCTCATGCCCTTCTCGTGCAGGGCCCGGCCGAGCAGCGTGGCCGCCATCTGATACTGCTCCTTCTCCAGGAAGCACTGCCCGATGGACTCGTACGTGCGCACCCGGTTCTCGGGGCTGCGCAGCGCCTTCTGGAACTCGGCGATCGCCTCGTCCAGCAGCCCCATTTCCTTGAACGCGATGCCGAGGTCGTAGTGGCTCTGGTAGTCCTCCTCCTCGACGTTTTCGGCCACGCCCTGCTTGAACTTGCGGAGCATGTCGGCGAAGTCGGCTTCCTCGTCGCCGCTCGGCTCCTCCTCGGCCACCACCATCCGGGTGTCCTTGGGGCGCTCGTCCTCCCGCATCAGGTCGCCGAGGTTGACGAACGAGGCATCGCTCGGCGTCGGCGTCCGCTGGCCGGCGGCCGCGCTGGACGGCGTCGGCGTGCGCTCGTCGGGGAGCGCGCTCAGCCCCGCCTGCGCCCGCAGGTCGTCGGGGGCCAGTTCGAGCACGCGATGGTAGATCACGCGCGCCTTGTCCGACTGATCGGCCCGGAACAGCGCGCCGGCCAGCTCGAGGTAGGCCTCCACCAGCCGCCGCTTGTCGTTCGAGCGGAACGCGTACTCCACCCGCTTCTGGTAGTGCTTCACCGAGGCCGGATCGGCGCGCACGATTTCGTCGGCCATCGACGCCGCGGCGTCGAGATTGCCGTCCGCCTCGTAGCCCTTCATCGCGGTCTCGAGCTCGCGCAGCCCCTCGTCGCGGTGCCCCGCCTCGAGCATCGCCTCGGCCAGCTCGCGGTGCGCGTCCCAGTCGTTCGGGCTCCCGTCCACGACGGCCTGGAGCATCTCCATGGACCGCGCCGCAAGCAGGGTGGATGCGCGCCCGACGTTCGAGACCCGCTCCGGCGTCGGCTCTCGCGGTTCCTCGACTTCGGCCTCGGCCGCCGCCCCGACGGCCGCCTCCTCCTCGCCGAAATCCCCCATCAGCGGCAGCCCCGCCGTGGGCGAGGCCGACGCCGGGGTCTCCCGCGCCGGCGGCGCCAGATCCTCGGGCAGAATCAACTCCAGCTCGCCGGCCTCTCCCGGTTCCTCGGCCGCCTGATCCGCCTCGCCCGCCGGCCGCGCCTCGGGCGTCTCGACGCTCGCCTCGGCCTCGAACAACACCGTGGGCTCGAGGTCGAGGAGCGACGACGGAATCGCGCCGGTCTTTCGCGCGTCGAACGACGTCTGTTCGAATCCGTCCAGCGTGCCCGCCTCGATTTCCAGGCCGGGCTCCTCTCCGGCCAGGTCCTGCGCGCGGGTGACGCCGTCGAGCTCCACTGCCTCGACTTCGGCCGACGACACGCGCTCGCCGATTGCCGTGGGCTCGATCTCGTCGGCCGGCCCGGCCGCGACCGGCGCGGGTGCCTGGGGCGCCGCCGCC
>JAGWRI010000142.1 GCA_028876525.1 Gemmatimonadota bacterium
CGGCGACACGGTGACGGCGTACCTCGGCGCGACGCTGGCAGCCGGCGCGTCGGCCGGCGAGGCGGCGGTGATCGCGAATTACGCGGCGGGGGTCGAAGTCGGGAAGCTGGGGGCGGCGACGGTGACGCCGGCGGAGGTGCTGGCGTCGTACGACGGGTTCGTGGAGCGGCAGGACCGCGACGCGCCCCGGGGGTAGCGGGGCGTCGGCTTGCGCGCCGCCGAGGCGCCGGGTAACTCACAGGCGCACACGCGGGGCCTTAGCTCAGTTGGTTAGAGCAGTGGACTCATAATCCAACGGTCGCAGGTTCGAATCCTGCAGGCCCCATTTCCGATCATGATCAACGCTACCGCCCGCCGGCGGCGGGTCCCGCCGGTCTCGGCCGCTCACGATCTGCCATGAGCCCTGCTCCGCCGCCGTCCATCGAAGCGAGGGCCGCGATGACGGAGGGGCACTCCGTCGAACCCGTCTACCGCATGGCGGCGCGCGCGATCGCCGCCCGGTCGCAGGGCGGCAGGCTCGTGGACGTCGGCTGTGGCGTGGGCAACTTCCGGCGCTACCTCGCTCTCACCTGCTATCCCTACATCGGCGCGGACGTCGTACGGTACCCGGCGTTCCCGCCAGATGCGGAATTCGTGCCCATCGATCCGCGATCCGGAACGGTCTCCTTGCCCGACGGCGCCGGCGACATCGTGGTTTGCCTGGAGACCATCGAGCACGTGGAGAATCCCCGGGCGCTGTTCCGCGAGCTCACGCGTCTGACGCGACCGGGTGGCCTGATCGTGGTGACGACGCCGAATCAGCTCAGCCTGCTCAGCAAGCTTACCCTGCTCGTGAAGCACCGGTTCAATGCATTCCAGGACGGCACCGGCAACGCGTACCCCACGCATATCACGGCATTGCTGGAGATCGACCTCATCCGGATCGCGCGAGAGTGCGGGTTGGAGGACCCGCAGATCCTCTACTCAGATGACGGGCGCATCCCCGGCACCGGCCGCCGTTGGCCCGCCGCCTGTCGAGGGCGCGCGTTTAGCGACAACATCGGGATCTCGGCCATCCGGCCGCTGGGACCTTCGCCTCGAGAACCGTCCGGCGCTCCTTCCGCCGCCGAATGACGACGCCCGCCGCTGCCGCGGACGCGCCCGACTCGTCGATCGTGATCGGCTGCGGTACGGATGAGCCGTTCGCCATGCCGACCACGGTGACGCTGTTCGCCGCCCTCGAACACCTCCCGGCCACCCGCCCCATCCTGATCGTCGTCGCGGACGGCGGGATGCGCGAGAAGACCAGACGCCGGATGCGGCGCGTCCTGTCGAGGGCCAGCCCTCCGGTCGCGCTCGAGATCGTTCCAGTCACGTCCCGGCACCTCGCGCATCTGCCGACCCCCGGGCACCTCGGGCCGGCGGCGTACTTCCGCCTGCTTCTCCCGTCGATCGTCCCCGACCGGTTCGCGAAGGCGATCTACCTCGACAGCGATCTACTCGTCCGACGCGACCTGAGCGCGCTCTGGGACCAGCCGCTGGATGGCCGGCCGTTGCTCGCGGTGCGGGAATACTCGGCACCTGTCGTTTCGTCGGCTGCCGGCATGCCTGAGTACCTCGAGATCGGCCTCGATCCCGAGACCCCGTACCTCAACTCCGGCGTTCTCGTCGTGAATCTCGACGCGTGGCGTCGGGAGGAGATCGCCGTTGCTATCGCGGACTACGTCGCTGCGCACCGCAACCGGAACCGCTACGGCGACCAGGATGGTATCAACGCGATCCTCGCGGGCCGGTGGGGCGAGCTCGATCTGCGGTGGAACGTGCCCGCCTACATTGGCCAGGACCGCATCTTCCGCGATCTCGAACCGTCGGCGCACAAGGAGTGGCTCGCCAATGCCCGGTGGACGTTCCTGCGGGAAGCGTACGTCTTCCATTTCATCGGGGCCAAGAAGCCGTGGCAGCCGGGGTGCGCCCTTCCCGGCCAGCTCGAGTGGCTGGATGCGGCGCGCCGGTGCGGCTGGTTCAACGCTTGGGATCCGCGACACAGGGCATGGAGGGCGCTGCTCAGAGCGGACCGCCGGCTCCGCCTTTTGCTGCGCCGGGCCCGCGAAGCCATGCGCGCGGGCGCCGAGTCCGGGCTACCATCCCCGCCGAATCTCCGTTAGGTTCAAACGATTGCCCCACACGGGGCGGCGCGAAGGTCGCATAGCTCAGCTGGTTAGAGCGCTGGTCTCACATACCAGAGGTCCGGGGTTCGAGTCCCTGTGCGACCATGCAGGACGGGGTGCCCGGATGGGCACCCCGTCTTGCGTTCGGGCTTCACGGCGCGGCGCGAACCCGGTCCTCGGGCAGCCGCCCGAGCAATCGCAGCAGGCCGTCCAGCACCGTCAGCGGATGCGGCGGACACCCGGGCACGTAGAGGTCGATCGGAATTCCGAGCGGCTCCGCGATCTCGGGACTTCCGGCGAACGGTCCGCCGGCAATCGCGCACGCGCCGACCGCGATGACGATCCGCGGCCCCGGCGTCGCCTCGTACGTGGCGCGCAGCGCCTCGCGCATGTTCCGGTTCACGACGCCCGTGATCACGATGCCGTCGGCGTGCCTCGGCGACGCCACGAACTGGATGCCGAAGCGCGCCATGTCGAACACCACGTTGCTCATCGCGTTGAGCTCGGCCTCGCACCCGCCGCAGCTGCCGGCGACCACCGACCGCAGCCGGAGCGAGCGTCCGAACAGGCGGCGCATCTTCTCGTCGAGCGCGCCCGCCAGCTCCACGCGGCCGGTGGCCGCGCGCAGGGCGTCGCGCGTCGAGGCCGCCATGCGGAAGTCCTGTGAGAAGCGAACCGTCCCGGCGGCCTGTTCGCCCCCCTCCTCGGGGGCGAACAGGCAGGCCCCGACGTCGAACGGCGGCGCGCCGGGCGCGGGCTCGACCACCGGCAGCCCGCGGAACCGCTCCGGGAAGCCCGGCTCCCGGCCGGGAAAGGGCGAGGTCGGCGTTCCCTGTCGCAGGCGCAGCCTCAGGAATTCAAGCATCGGAGCCCTCCGGCCTCGCCGGAGCACGAAGGTCACAGATCATGGCCGGCGTACGAGAGGTTGAAGCTCTTGTTGCAGAGCGGGAAGTCGGAGATCTGGTTGCCGGGCATCGCGAGCGCCAGCGCGGCCCAGTTGTGGAACGACGCGTCCACGACCTTGTGGCGGCGGACCTCGCCGCGACCGCCGGTCACGACGACGTGCACCAGCTCGCCGCGCCACCCCTCCTGCATGGCCACGACGAGCTCGTCGGGCCGCAACGCCCCGCACGCGGTCATCGTATTCCCGCGCGGCAGGGCGCCGAGCTGCTCGATCGCGAACTCGATGGACCGCCGCACCTCGTGCCACCGCACGAGCGTGCGCGCGTGTACGTCGCCCGCCCAGGCCGTGGTCATCGGCACGTGGGCAAAGCGGAAGATCCCGTACGGGTGATCGTGCCGCACGTCGCGCGGCACCTCGGACGCGCGCGCCACCGGACCCACGAACCCCAGCTCGGCGACCTTCACGGCGGACACCACGCCCACGCCCTCGAGCCGCGCCTGCACGGACGCACTCCCGAACATCGTGGACGCCGCCAGCTCGAGTTCCTCGCGCAGGCGCTCCAGCCGAGCGCGCAGCTCGCGCGCCATGTCGTCGGTCAGGTCCCACAGCACGCCGCCCGGCCGGATCAGCCCCCGACCGGTCCGGTTGCCCGAGAGCGTCATGAGCATGTTGAGGCACTCGCCGCGCAACGCCCCGAATGCGGCGGCCGCCGGCTGGAACGCGACGTCGCCGGCGATCGCCCCCAGGTCGCCGACGTGATTGGCAATGCGTTCCAGCTCCAGGGCGATGCCGCGGATGGCCTGCGCGCGCGGCGTCTTGCGGCACCGCGCGAGCGCTTCGTACGCGCCACACGCGGCGCCGGCGTGGCCGATCACCGTGTCGCCGGCAATGGATTCGGCCACGTGCACGGCGCGCTCGCGGGGGGCCGTCTCGAGCAGGCGCTCGACGCCGCGATGCTGGTAGCCGAGCATGATCTCGAGGAACAGGACGTCCTCGCCGTGCGCCTGGAAGCGGAAGTGCCCGGGCTCGATGATTCCCGCGTGCACCGGTCCCACCGCCACCTCGTGCACCTCGGCGCCCTCGACGCGGAAGAACGGGTGATGCGCCGGGTCGAGCACCACGTCGCCCCGGGCCGGCGGGCGGTGGTCGGGCAGATGACGGCGGAGCGGCTTGAGCCAGGGGTGCCCGTCGGGGCGCACCGCGCACTGCTCGGCGATCTCGCGCTCGAAGGCGTGCGCCTGCGGGCAATCGGGCGTCAGCGCCGGGTACCGCTCCCGCACCACCGTGGTCGTGGCCCCGAGCTCGCCGCGCGCGTCGTCGGCGAGCACGGCCGTGAGAAGCACCGCCTCGTCGTCGTGCGGCATGCCGAACATCGCCGCCAGCCGCCAGCCGTCCTGCACGGCCTCGATCACGGTGCGGCGAAATTCATCCACTGATTCGCGGGGCACCGCGCCCAGCGGCACGGCGCGGCGATTGCGTAGCCCCGAGTCGCGCAACCCGGTCACGGCGCGCCCCCGCCCAGCGCCGTGGCCGCGTGCGCGAGCGCCCGCTGCAGCGGCGCCGGGATGTAGAGGCCGAGCAGCAGCACGAGACCGGCCAGGGCGATGGGACCGGCGAGCAGCCACGCGCTCTCCCGCTCCGCCGGTGCGTCGGTGGCGGGCTCGCCCAGCGCCATGCCCAGGACCAGCACCGCCATTCCCACGAAGATCGCGGCCAGCAGGAACAGCATGATGGCCGCCACCCAGACGTGGCCGCCCCCCACGGCCGCCCGGAGGATCGTGAATTCGCTCAGGAACGGGCCGAAGGGGGGCGACCCGGTGACGGCGAACAGTCCCATGACGAGCAGAATGCCGGAGGCGGGCAGCGTTCGGATCAACCCGCGAGTTCCCGACGCCGCCGACGTACCCGTGGCGAGCACGACGTTGCCGGCCACGAGAAACAGCCAGCCCTTGGCCAGGCCGTTGTTGATGAGGTGCAGCACGGTGCCGTACGCCCCGACGCCGCCCAGGCCGAGCCCCAGCACGAGCAGCCCCATGTGCTCCACGCTCGAATACGCGAGCAGGCGCTTCAGGTCGCCCTGCCCCAGGATGAACACGGCGGCGGTGGCCAGCGAGACGAGCCCGAACGCGATGAGCAGCGGCTGTACGAATGGCCCGAGCCCCGCCCGCATCGTGACCTCGGTGATGCGCGCCACGCCGAGGAAGGCGCAGCTCGTGAGCCCGCCCGCCATGAGCCCGCCCACGAGCGCCGGCGCTTCGCCGTACGTGTCGGGCTTCCAGGTGTGCATCGGCGCGAGCCCCATCTTGGTCCCGAAGCCGACGAGGAGGAACAGGAACGCGGCGCGCAGCCACATCGGCTGCAGCTCGCCGGCGTGCGCCAGCAGATCGCCCAGGATGAGCGGGTTGCCCGGCACCCCGTGCTGCGCCGTGGCCAGGAAGAAGATGCCGAGCAGCGCCAGCGCGATGCCCACCGACGAAATCACGAGATACTTCCAGACCGCCTCCAGCGAGCGGCGGTCGTGGCGGTGGAAGATCAGCGGCGCCACCGTGAACGTCGTCGCCTCGAGGCCCACCCAGAGCAGCGCCAGGTGCTGACTGAGCGCGACGAGCGTGGTCGCGGCGAGGAAGCCGAGCAGCCCGCTCACGAACACGCGTCCCCCGCGCGGGGTCGCCCGCCGCAGATACCCCACCGTGTACGTCGCCGCCACGAAGAACAGCGTGCTGACCAGCGTCAGCACGAGGAGCCCCAGCGGGTCGTCGCCCAGCCATCCGTTGAGCGCCGACTCGCCCGGCGACGACCAGAGCGAGACGGTGACGCCGAGGTGGAGCGCCGCCGCACCCACCAGCACCGCCACGCGCCACCGCGTGACCCGCGGCGAGGGCACGAGCCCCGTGGCGAGAGCGGCGATGGCCGGGACCAGCCACAGCACGATGAGGCGCATCAGTCGCGGAGCTCGGTGAGGTGGGACGAATCGAGCGAATCGAACTCGCGATTGATGTGGAAGACCACGATACCCATGATGAACACGCCGGCGAAGATGTCGAGCAGGACCCCGACTTCGAGCAGGAACGGCACGCTCTCGGTCTGCGTGAGCCCGAAGAGATAGATCCCGTTCTCGAGCATCAGGTAGCCCACCACCTGCGTGAGCGCCTTGCGCCGCGTGGTGAGCACGATCAGGCCGATCATCACCGTGGCCAGCGCCACCGGCACGAGCACCGGCTCGGCGACGTCGGGAACCGGCAGCCGCGTCGCGATGGCGAACCCGGCCGCGACCGCCGCCGCGCCCAGCAGCAGCGACGCGATGTACCCCACCAGCGGCTCCACCTCGCGCCGCACGGCGGCCTCGCGAATCGCCCAGAGCAGGAACAGCGGCAGCACCACCGCCTTCACCACCACCGTCCCCGCCGACAGCGCCACCACGTGCACCGTGTAGCGCGAAGCGAGCGCCACCGGCAGCAGTCCGAGCAGCAGCCCCTGCGCCGCGACGGCGCGGATGCACGTCCGCAGGCGCGACGACCCGAGCACGGCAAGGTCCGTCAGCACGACGAGCAGGAGGAGCAGTTCGGCGGTGGTCTGCACGGTCAGCGGAGCAGGAGGATGATGCCGAACAGCGCCAGTGCGCCCGCCCCGACGATCAGCTGCGGCACGCGCGTGAGCCGCAGCCGGGCCATCGCCGACTCGACGACACCCACCAGCACGGCCACCACCGCCACGCCGGCAGCCACGGCCACCGGCGCCGTCCACGCCCGGAGCGCGGCGCGCGGCACGACGACGCACACCAGGAGCGCCGCGAACAACGTGAGCTTCAGCGCGCTGCCGTAGAGCACCAGCGCCAGATCCGGCCCGCTGTGGTCGAGCACGATCACCTCGTGGACCATCGTCAACTCCAGATGCGTGGCCGGATCGTCCACCGGCACCCGCGCATTCTCGGCCAGCAACAGCACGAACAGCGCGAGCGCGACGAGCACCAGCGACGCCGTGTCGCGCGGCCACGCCGCACCGATGGCCGGGCCCACGGCCCCGTTCAGCGACAGATGGCCGGTGGCGAGCACCAGCGCCGCGAAGCAGAGGAACAGCACGGGTTCGGCGAAACTGGCAATCGTCACCTCCCGGCTCGCCCCCATGCCCTCGAAGCTGGAGCCGGTGTCGAGGCCCGAGAGCACGAGCGCGAATCGGCCCAGCGCCAGCGCTCCCGCGAACGCCACCACGTCTCCGGCAAAGTGCAGGGGCGCGGATCGCCCGTCCAACGGCAGCATCAGCAACGCCAGCACCAGCGAGGCGACGACCACGACCGGCCCGGCGCGAAAGACCCACGTGCTCACGTCGCTGTACACCCGTCCCTTGCGCACGAGCTTGGCGAGGTCGCGGTAGCCCTGCAGCACGGGCGCTCCCCGCCGGCCCGTGAGCACCGACTTGGTCTTCGTGGCAATCCCGGGAATCGCGGGCGCGATCAGCAGCACCATCGCGACGGCCACGAGCGCGCGCCAATCCGTATGGCCCGTCACGCGCCCCGTCCCGCGAGCATGAGATACGTCAGCATCGCCAACAGGGCGGCCACGACGTACATCAGGTAGATGGACAGCCGTCCGCGGTGCAGCGGCCGGATGCGGCGCGCCGCCTCCTGGAGCCGGTTCCAGCCCGGCGTCACCACCGCGTCGAGCACCGGATCGGCGACATGCGTCGCCAGCGACGCGTCGGTGCGCACGACGCGAACGCCCGTCATTCCCCGGTAGGCTCCGAGCAGGGGCGCCGCGAACGACGACGCCGTGTACTGCATGCGCGCGGTTGGAAGGCCGTAGCCGCACCCCCAGGTCGTCGCCGCCGCCCAGGGCGTCCGCGCCCAGCCCGAGCGGACCACCCCCCACAGCAGCAGCAGCGCGCCCCCGAGCCCAAGCGTGAACCAGGTCGCGGCCATGGCGGCCGGGTCGGAGGCGGCCGCCGGCACGACCGGATTCGCGTGCCCGGCGACCAACGCCCCCGCGCGAAGCACTGGCGGCGTGACGACACCCGGCAGGAGGCCGACGGCCACGCACGCCGCCGCCAGAACGGCCATTGGCCGGGTGATCCCCGCGGCGCTCTCGCCTGCAACCACCACCGACGCATCGCGCGGCCGACCGAGGAACACCGCGCCGAACACCTTGGCGAAGCACGCCAGCGCCAGCGCGCCAATGAGCCCGAGCACGCCCACGCCAAGCACCGCCACGCGGGCCGGCGAGGCCGAGAGCCCGGCCCCGAACATCGACCGGGCAATCAGCCATTCGCTCACGAAGCCGTTGAGCGGCGGAAGCCCGACAATCGCCGCCGATCCGATGAGGAACGTGAGCGCGGTGACCGGCATGCGCCGCGCCAGCCCGCCCATCCGTTCCAGCTCGCGCGTCCCGGTTGCGTGCACCACCGACCCCGCGCCCAGGAAGAGGAGGCTCTTGAACAGCGCGTGGTTCATGGTGTGAAGCGCCGCGCCGGCAAATCCCAACGCCGCCACCGCGGGATGCCCGTAGGCGACGCCCAGCGCCCCGACGCCGATGCCGAGCAGGATGATCCCGATGTTCTCGACGCTGTGAAACGCGAGGAGCCGCTTCAGGTCGTGCTGCGCCAGCGCCCAGACCACCCCCAATACCCCCGACACGCCGCCCAGCGCCAGCAGTGCCCATCCCCACCAGGCCGGCAACGCGCCCATGAGGAGACTCACCCGGAGCAGTCCGTAGATCCCCATCTTGATCACCACGCCGGACATGACGGCCGAGATGTGCGACGGCGCCGCGGAATGGGCCTCCGGCAGCCAGAAGTGGAGCGGCACGACGCCGGCCTTGAACCCGAACGCGATGAGCGCCGCGCCGAGCACGATGGCCCTGGCTGCCGGATCGAGCGTCCGGCCGCCGAGCGCGGCGAACGTCAGGTCCGGCGCCCCGGCGCCCCACGCCGCGAACAGGACGAACAGCAGGAGGGTGCCGGTGTGCGTGGCGGCGAGGTAGAGCAGGCCGGCGCGGCGGACCCCCGCCTGGCCGTGGTCGAGCACGATCGCGCCGTACGACGCCAGCGCCATCAGCTCCCAGGCAATGAGAAACGGCACCGCCGCGCGAGCCACGACCAGCGCCGCCACCGCCGCCAGCAACGTCGACAGGAAGAAGTGCGACGTGCGCGCCGCGCGCGCGGTCACGCCGCGATGCAGATAGGCCACGCCGAACCACGCCGCCGCCGTGCCTACGCCCAGCGCGATCAGCAAAAAGAGCGCCGACAGCGCGTCGAGCCCGAACACCCAGGGCCCCCCGGGCATCGGCGTGGCCAGGGTGCGGCTGGCGACCGACCCGCCCGCCAATACGCGCACCGCCGGCACCGCCCCCAGCACCAGTGCCGCGCTGACGCACGCACGATACGCGAACTCCGCCGCAGCGCGCCGCGAAACCAGCGCGCCGATCGGACCGGCGACGAGCAGGAGCGCCACGCTCCAGAACACGAACGTCATCGGCCGATGCCCGGCACGACGAGGTACGCGAGCAGCACGGCTACCACCACCACCATGTACAACAGCGACGTCGAGACGCGCGGACGCTGCACCTCGCGCAGCCGCGCCGCACCGCGGCCCATCCACGCGAACAGGGGAAGGTACGCTTCGCGCAACGTCGGATCGAGGGTGAACGACGCCCAGGCCGCGGCCACCGGCACCCCCGTGCGGGCATCGGTCTCCGTCGTCCGCCGGACCTCCGTCCGCAGGACCGGCTGCATCACGGCCGTCACGCCGCTCGCGTACGACGTGGAACTGTACTGCATGGTCGCGGCGGGCTCGGCGAAACCGCACCCCCACGTCGGCCCCACGCGCCGCGGCGATCGGCGCAGCCACAGCGCCCTCGCCCCCGCGATGCCCGCGACCAGCACGGCAAGCAACGGCACCAGCGCCGCCAGCGGCGCCACGGCCGCCGTCGCGACGCTGCCATCGGCCGCCGGCTGCACGGACGCGACCGCCGGGGCCAGGGCCGCGACGACCCGCTGCGGAATCGCCGCCACCAGCACGCACCCGGCGGCGAGCGCCACCACCGGCCCGCGCATCAGCCATCCGGGTTCAACCGCCTCCGCCGCCTGCCGCGTGCGCGGCGCACCGAGCAGCCCCACCCCGAGCAGGCGCGTGACCGCCGCGACCGCGAGCCCGCCGGCGAATGCCAGCGCCGCCAGGGCGGCCAGCACCGCCACGCGGGCCGCACCGGACAGGCCCGCGAGACCCGACAGCAGCGCGCGCAGCAGCAGCCACTCGCTCACGAACACGTTGAGCCCGGGCAGCGCGGCAACCGCCGCCGCGCCCACGACCACCGCGCCGCCCACGGTCCGCCACCGCCGAAGCACCCCACCCAACGCGTCCAGATCGCGGGTGTGCGCGGCCTGTGCCATCGCGCCGAACCCGAAGAACAGCAGGCCCTTGGCCAGCGCATGGTTCCAGAGGTGCAGCAGTGCCGCGGTCCAGCCCAGCGCGGCGAGCCACGGCGCCCCCATCGCGGTGCCCAACAGCCCCACGCCGACGGCGAGTGCCGTGAGCCCCGCATTCTCGACGGTGGAATACGCGAGGGCGCGCTTCACGTCGCGCTGCGCGAGCGACAGCAGGATTCCACCCACGGCCCCGGCCGCCCCGAGCACGATGAGCAGACCCGCCCACCAGACGGCCGGCGGTCCGAACAGCGGCACGAAACGCGCCAGTCCGTAGAACCCCATCGTGATCATGACGCCCGACATCAGCGCCGATACGTGCGACGGCGCCGAGGCGTGCGCGTCGGGCAGCCAGACGTGCGCCGGCACGATGCCGGCCTTCGTGCCGAAGCCGATCACGGCCAGCACGAACAGCGCCCCAGCCGGAACGGATGCCGACGTCCCCGGCGGGGCGATCGAGAATCCCCCGTTCGAAACCGCGAGCAGCAGCGCCATCAGCGCCAGCGCCGCCGCGGCCACGTGCCCGGCCACGAGATACTGAACGCCGGCCGCGCGCACGCCCGGGTCCCGGTGCTCGTCCACGACCAGCGCCCACGACGCGATCGTCATCGCCTCCCACGCCACCAGCAGCAGCACGAGATTCGAGGCCGCGACCACCAGGGCCATCGAGACGAGCAGCAGGTCGTACGCCGCGAACGAGGCCCGCCCCGTCCGCCCGGGCGCGTGGTTCCGATGATACCCCAGGCCGTACAGCGCGCCGACGCCCCCGACGAGCGCGAGGGGCAGGAGGAACGCGCCGGCCAGCGGGTCCAGACGCAGACTCAGCGCCCCGCCTGGCACCCGCCACGGCGTGGACCACGTCCCGGGCGCCGCCGCCCCCAGCGCCTGGGCACCCGCTACCGTGGCCGCGACACCCCCCACCACGGCGCCCACAACCGCCAGCACGGCCGGCGCACGCCGCCCGGGCGCGACGACGGCCGCGATCGCCCCCGCCGCCCAGCACGCCACCGCCACGCCGAACGCGATCACTGGATCATCCCCCACCCCCACCCCCACCCCCACCCCC
>JAGWRI010000143.1 GCA_028876525.1 Gemmatimonadota bacterium
CCCACTCGCTCCAGAACCAGTCGAGGTTTTCGCCCGTGGTGGCGAGGACCGCCTGGCGGAGGTCGTCGGACGTGCCGTTGCCGAAGGCGTGGCGGGTGAGGTAGGTGTGCAGCGAGGCCCAGAAGCGCGTCGGGCCCAGGTAGTCTTCCAGCATCTGAAGGACGAGGGCGCCCTTGGGATAGATATTATTGGAGTGATATGACGCCAGCGCCATCGGCGTCCGCGCGTCGGTGGCCACGTACTGGTGGTACTCGTCCAGGTAGTAGTCCTGGGCCGCGTGCTCCCCGAGCTTCTCGCCCCAGTACTGGCCGGGCATGAACTCGGCGAATCCCTCGTTGAGCCAGAGGTTGGCCCAGTCCTCGGTGGTGACGTAGTCGCCGAACCACTGGTGGGCCAGCTCGTGGGGAATGAGCAGCCATTCGTACCACGGCCGGTCCTGGTAGGCGCGCGCGTCGGGGAGCCAGTCCACGAGCGTGGTCGCGCTCACGTTCTCCATCCCGCCGAAGAAGTCGGCCACCGTGGTCTGGGCGTACTTGGCCCACGGGTATTTCACGCCGGTGAGGCGCGAGTACGTGTCGATCATGTCCACCGTGGGGTGGAACAGCCGCCAGGCCAGCGCGCTGTCGGCGTGGTACACGTAGTAGTCCACCGGCACGCCCTTCCAGCTGTCGTGGATCTTCGCGAACGGGCCGACGACCAGCGACACGAGGTACGTGGCCGACGGGCGGTCCTCGCGCCAGGTCATGGTGTGCGTGGCCCCGTGCCGCACGTCGGACACGAGCGTGCCGTTGGATACCGCGACGTCGCCCGTGTCGACCGTGGCCACCAGCTCCCACGACTCCTTGTCGTTGGGGAAGTCGTAGGTCGGGAACCAGAGGTGGTTGTCCATGTCCTCGCCCTGGCTCCAGAGCTGCCGCGGGCGGTGGGCCAGGCCGTCGGGGGTGATGAACGTGAGCCCGTGGCCGTTGTCGATCTTGCCGTCGTAGGCGACGGTGAAGGTGACCGTATCGCCGAACCCCGCCGGCCGCTCGGGGAACACCACCAGCGTGTCGCCGTGGCGCGCCGTGCGCAGCGCGCGGCGGCCGGCCCCCGTCACCCGCGTATTGCGCAGCAGCGCCCCCTCGTCGAGGACGATCGAATCGAGCGCCGGCTGCCGGGCCACGATCGTGGTGGTCGTCACGCCGCGGAACGACGTCGAATCCCAATCGAAGTTGGAGACCTCGATCTTCTGGTGGATCAGGTCGTAGTCGTGGGACCGCGCGTAGTGGCCCACGGCCATCAGCGAGACATTGGTCTGCGCCGGCAGCGTGGCGGCGGCGAGCGCGAGGGCAAGGGGAACGGTCAGGTGACGCATGAGTCGATCGGTGAGAGTTGAGGGCCGGCGGCGGTTCACCAGATGTTGGCGACCGTATTCCTCGGCCGCACCATCGGATCGCCGGGCTTGCAGCCGAATGCCCTGGCGAACGCCTCCATGTCGGACAGCGGCCCGTTCACCCGCCAGCGCTCGGGCGAGTGCGGATCCACGGTGACGCGGCTGCGCAGCTCCTCGGGGCGCGAGTGCGCGCGGAAGCTCTGCGCGAACGAGATGAAGTAGCGTTGCTCCGGCGTGAACCCGTCGATCAGGCCGGGACGTCCGTCGCGCGTGAGCGCCGCCTCGAGCGCATCGTAGCCGGTGAGCGCGCCGCCGTAGTCGGCGATGTTCTCGCCCAGCGTGAGCTTGCCGTTCACGTGGAAGGTGTCCACCTGGATGTAGCCGTCGTACTGCTTGACCATCAGGTCGGCCTGGACGTTGAACCGCTTGCCGTCGGCCGGCGTCCACCAGTCGCGCAGGTTCCCCGCCGCGTCGTAGTGCCGTCCCTCGTCGTCGAAGCCGTGCGTCTGCTCGTGCCCCGCCCAGCTCCCGCCCAGCGAGCCGTAGTTGGCCCCGTCGTCGGCCGTGGGGTCGAACGTCTGCGGCACCAGCGCGCCGGCCGGGAACACCATCTCGTTCTTGGTGGGATCGTAGTACGCGTTCACCGTCGGCACGGTGATGTCCCACTCGGTGGTGTCCACCGGCTGGCCGGGACGGTTGGCCACGCGGTTCCACTCGAACCGGTTCGCCGCCATCACGTTGAGCACGAACGGCTGCTCGCTCACCGCGAGCCTGGAGTAGTCGCGCCACTTGTCGGGGTAGCCGATCTTTTCGTGCATTTTGGCCAGCTTGTCCAGCGCGTGGGCGCGCGTGGAGTCCGACATCCACGTGAGGTGCATGAGCCGCTCCTTGAACGCGGCCCGGATGTCGTGAATGACCTGCGTGGCCTTCGCCTTCGCCGCGGGCGGGAAGGTCCGGGCCACGTACGCCTGCCCCAGCGCCTCGCCCATCTCGCCGTCGGTGGCCCGCAGGCAGCGCTTCCACCGCGGCAGCAGCTGCTTGGCCCCCGTGAACCGCTTGCTGAAGTCGAAGTTCTCGTTCACGATCGCCGTCGAGAGCCAGGGCGCGGCGCTGGACAGCGCGTGGTAGCGCAGATAGGCGCGCCAGTCGGCCATCGGTCGCGTCGCGACGAGCCCATTGACGGCCTTGAGGTACGCCGGCTCGTCCACGTTCACCTGCGCCATCGGCGCCGATACTCCCGCGTCGCGGAAGTACGACGCCCAGACCACGCTCGGCGCGAGCTGCTGGAGCTGGGCCGGCGTCATCTGGTGGTCGCTGGCCTTGGGGTCGCGCCGCGCGACACGCGACAGCTGCGCCCGGGCGAGATCGGTCTCGAGCGCCATCACCCGCCCGGCGTCGGCCGCGGCCGCCGCCGTGTCCTCCCCGGCCAGCGAGAACATCTTTTTGATGTGGGCCACGTAGGCCCGCCGCATCGAGTCCGCCGACGCGCCCGCGGTCAGATAATAGTCGCGGTCGGGCATCCCCAGCCCGCCCCGGTCGAGGTCGGCGATGTAGTGCGCCGCGTCGTGGACGTTGACCGCCGGGTAATAGTTGAACAACACGTTGGCGCCCGCCATCTGGAGTCTGGCGGCTTCGGCGATCAGCGCTCCCGGATCGTTCACCGAGTCGATGGCCGCCAGCGCGGGCCGCACCGGACCCAGGCCGGCCGAATCCGCGGCCGTGGAATCCATGCACGTGGCGTAGAAGGTGCCGAGCTTCTTCTCTGTGCTGGTATCGGGAAGCGAGGCGCGCTGGGCTACGGCGTCCTCGAGCACCGAGCGCACCACCAGCTCGTTGCGGTCGGCCATGTCCTTGAACACTCCCGACGACGAATACGCGGCGGGAATCGTGTCCGACTTGAGCCAGGCGCCATTGGCGTACTCGAAGAAGTCGGTGCAGGCCTTGACGGTGGTATCCATGTAGGCGGCGTCCACGACCTTGAGCGGCTTGAGCTGGTCGGTCGGGGCCGCCGCCTGCTCCTGCAGCCGGCAGCCGGCGGCGATGGTGACGGCGAGGGCGCTCAGCGCGGCGCGGAGCACGACGGGGGTACGTGGCATCACAATCATCTCCTGAGCACTCGGGTCACTCCGTTCGCGGCCGATCGGATGCCCACCGATCAGCCGGATGAGGGGGTCGTGCAACCGTGCCTTCCAACATTTCGCCGGATCGATCGCTATCCGATTTCAACCTCAGCGGGCCCCGCCGACGCCGACATCCCTGGCGGTCACGTAGAAATTCTCGTCCACGGCAAATGCCGCCGGTCCGCCCAGCGTGGTCCGCACCGACTGCCACTGCTCCGTGGGCGTGACGAAGGAGTAGTTCCCGGGCGTGAGCGTGACCCGCACCGGCATCGCGAAGCCCGGCACGACGTGCGTCCAACGGTAGGAGAGCGTGTCCCCCGCAACACGGTACTCGAGCTCGGGCACCATCGTCGTCGTGAGATACTGCTGGAACACCTTGCTCAGATCCATCCCCGCCCGGTGGCTCATGTAGCTCTCGACCTCGGCCCCGGTCACGGTCCGGTGCCAGAACGTCGTCTGCAGTCCGCGCAGGATGTCGCGCCATTTCGCGTCGTCGTTCACGAGCTGGCGAATCGTGTTGAGCATGTTGCCGCCCTTGTAATACATGTCCCCCGAGCCCTCGGCGTTGACGCCATGGGCGGGGATGATGGGGCGATCGTTGCGGATGTTGGCGCGCGTGCCGATCACGTACCGCTCGCCGGCCGCCTTGCCCTCCTGACACTCCTCGTAGAGCGATTCGGCGTAGTTGGCGAAGCTCTCGTGAATCCACATGTCGGCCTGGTCCTTCATGGTGATGTTGTTGCCCCACCACTCGTGCGCGCTCTCGTGCACGATGATGAAGTCCCACGCCAGGCCCAGCCCGGTGTGCGAGAGGTCGCGTCCCAGGTAGCCGTTCTCGAACCCGTTCCCGTAGGCCACGCCGCTCTGATGCTCCATGCCGAGGTGCGGCGCCTCGATGAGCTTGTAGCCGTCCTCGTACCAGGGATACGGCCCGAACCAGTGCTCGAAGCACTTCATCATCGGCACCGCCTGCGCCCACTGGCGCTGCGCGGCGGCCAGGTGGTAGGCCAGCGGCCAGAAGTCCATCGTGAGCGGGCCGTCCTCGCCCTGGTAGATCAGGCCGTAATCGGTGTAGTCGCCGGCGTTGACCTCGACGTCGTAGTTGTTGATGGGCTCCTCGACGAACCACTCCCACGTGGTGGTGCCGTCGCCGTTGGGGCGCACGGTGCGCAGCCGGCCGTTGGAGACGTCCACCATCGGGTTGGGCACGGTGACGGCGATGCGCTGGCTGTCGGGCTCGTCGCCCAGCCAGTCCTTGTCGGGCCACCAGGCGCTGGCGCCCAGCCCCTCGTTGGCCGTGGCGACCCAGGTATTCCCCAGACTGTCGCGCCGCCAGATGAAGCCGCCGTCCCACGGCGGATTCCGGGCCGCGCGCGGCTTGCCGTGGAAGTACACCGTGATCGTGTACGCCGCGCGGGCGCGCTGGGGCGCCGCCAGCGTGACGAAGAAGGCGTTGCCGTCGCGCCGGTACTGCAGCGCGCGGCGGTCCTGAATCATGCTGTCCACCTGCATCGGCTCCTGCAGGTCGATCTGCATGAGGCGGTCGGGGCGCAGCACGCGGTAGGTGATCCCCGTGCGCCCGCTCACGCTGCTGTCGGCGGGATTCACCCGGACGTGCAGGTCGTAGAACGTCACGTCCCACCACGATCGGGCCGGTCCGTCGGTGCCGCGCAGGGTGTCGGCGTGTGTGTACACGGGCTGCGGACGCTGGGCCCCGAGCACGACGGGCAACGCGAGAATGCCGAATCCGGCGAAGCGGATCTTGAGCATGAGCGGACGATTCGAGAAGGGGAAACGACCCCTGATCTTACTCGCCGGCGCAGCCCGCGGTCAGGGCTCGGCCCCCGCGGCCGGTCAGAACAGCTTCTGGGCCTGGTCCACCAGATCGGCCTTGGCGCACACCGACCGATTTTCCGTATCGCCACCCAGCATCGCGACGTCGGCCGCGAGCTGCCCCGCGAGCAGAGCGACGAGGACAAATCGCGAGGCGACCCACCGCGGCCGATCGCCCCGCCGCCGCGCCGCCCACCACGCGGCCACGACGATCGGCGCCTCGATCAGGAAGTCGGCCCACGGCCAGCGATAGAGATCCAGCCCCACCATCGGGCCGCCGATCCAGAGCGCCTTGATTCCGGTCACGTAGTCGGCGAGCAGGTGCGAGACGACCAGCGCCGCGACGAGCAGCCCCGTCTTGCCGCTGCGCGTGGCCCACCCGCCGGCGGTGCCGAGCACGAGCGCCGTGATCGCGATGGCGGCGAGCGAATGCGTATACTCGCCGCCGACGTTGCACACGCCGCCGGCGGCGAGCCCGAGGTCCAGGACGTCGGGCGCCACCGCGGCGGCGACGAGCCAGGGCAGCGGCGCGTCGCGGTCCACGGCGCGGGCGCCGAGCGCGAGGCCGAGATGGCCGACGATCATCGGGCGGTCGGGAACGGCATGAACTGCGAAACCTAACCGGGCGCGGGCCGCGCCACGGGCCCCGGGGCGGCCCCCGGCGCCGGCCCCCGGTTACGCCGCGGCCTCTACGGCGTCCAGAGAGAAGGCACGTCCAGGTTCCCGCCATTCGCGGCCGGCCCGGCCGCGGCAGCCTCGGTTCCCCCGATGACCGTCATCAGCCACCTGCGCACGATCCCGCTCTTTGCCCAGCTCCGGGAGAACGACCTGGAGGAGCTGTCGCGCGTCGCGCACGCCCGTGACTATCCGAAGAACTCGCTCATCGTGTCGGGACACGAGGCGCTGGACACGTTCTACGTGATCCTGACCGGGCGCGTGAAGTCCATGCTCATCGCCGAGGACGGACGCGAAGTCATCCTGTCCATCCGCGGCGCCGGCGAATTCTTCGGCGAGATGGCGCTGTTCGACGATGCGCCGGCCTCCACCGTGATCGCCATGGACGACGCCCGGCTGCTGCAGCTGCGCCGCGAGGACCTCTACCGCATCGTGATGGGCGCCCCGGGGCTGGCCCTCGGCCTCCTCCGCTCGCTGTGCAACCAGCTCCAGGAAGCCGACCACAAGATCGGCGGGCTCATCCTGCTCGACGTGCCGGGCCGGGTCTGCCACCTGCTGATCAAGCTCGCCGATCAGGGCGACGGCGTGCACATCGCGAAGCCGCCCACGCACCAGCTCATCGGACAGATGGTGGGCTCGACGCGCGAGTCGGTGTCGCGCGCGCTGGGCGACCTGGCGGCCCAGGGCGTGATCAGCGTCGCCCACCGCGGAATCACGATCGAGAATCGCGAGGCACTGGAGCTGGCCGCGGGCCAGTCCCGGCGGGTCCGCCCGCCCCAGCCCGCGCCGGCCTACGACGGCATCCACGACCGCCGGCGCCTGCCGCAGTAGCCGGCCGCGCTCGACGGGCCTCATCGCCCCGAGCCCGCCCCCGTCGTGAAGTGCAGGCCCACGTCCACGCCCCCGCGCGCGTCGGGCGACACCGCCCCGTGGAGCATCATCCGGTTCAGCCAGTTGTCCGGATGCGCGTGGTCGTACTGCACCGTCTTGATGCCGGAAAAGATCCCGATGCCGGCGCCGAAGATCACGTCGCTCACCCAGTGCGCGTTGTTGTAGAGCCGCGAAATCCCCGACGCGGTGGCCGAACCGTACATCAGCGCCCCGACCAGCATCCCGCGCGACGGCCAGCGATCCATCGCCTCCGCCGTGACCGCCGAAGCGATGGAGAACGCGGCCAGGGTGTGCCCCGAGGGGAAGGCCTGCCAGTTGCCGTCCACGCGGATTCCCCGGCCGAACTTGTAGCTGTCGGCATCGGCGTTGGCCTGCCGCGGCAGCGGGCGTCCCACCGCCCCCTTGAGCACGAACCCGGCCACCGACGCCAGCGCCAGCGCCTCGCTCGCGTGGACCCCCATGTCGGCCAGCGACGCGTCGTGAAAGAGGATGCCGGCCGCGTACAGCCCGCCGCCGATGTAGAGGGTGCCCGGATCGGCGAGGTCGCGGAACACCGCCGACACCCGCACGAGCCCCGGCTCGTTCTGGTTCTGCGGCAACTGAAGATTGTGCGCCACGATCTCATCGAGCGGCAGCGCGGCCACGGTCGCGGCCACGAAGCCCACCGCCACCCACGCGTCGCGCCGCGAGAACAGCGGCCCCGCGGCGCTGTCGCCGCGAACGGCGGGACTCTGCGCGCGCGCCGGCATCGCGGCGCCGCCCAGGGCGAGCAGCAGCGGCAGGGTCCGGTAAAGGCCGCGCGACCAGCGCCACCTCATGCGACGATTCCTTGGCGAGTGTCGAACGAACTGACCTCCTGAGCGAGAGCGCCCGTCACTTGGACCCGCGCGATGAGCCCCGGTTCCGCCAGTGCCGGCGCCATTGACACGGCCGCCCGGCGTCCCCATCGTTGCCGACTCACCGCTGTCCCCCCGGTTATCCCCTACATCCCAGTCGAGGCCCACCATGCGTGCCCGCATCACGTATGGCGTTGCGGCGGCGTTGTTCGCAGCCGCCGCCTGCGCCAGGAAGGAGCAGGCGCCGCCGCCCGCCGCCGCGCAGTCTCCCGCCCAGCCCACCAGCGTCACGATCCACACCAAGGACTTCGCCTACGTCGCGCCCGACTCGATTCCCGCCGGGTGGGTCCGGTTCGTACTCGTGAACGACGGTCCGTCGATCCACCACGCCACGGTATTCCACCTCGACAGCGGCAAGACGGCGGCCGATCTCGTCGAGGCACTCAAACATCCGGGCCCGATCCCCGGATGGGCGATTCCGCTGGGCGGCCCGAACGCGCCGTCGCCCGGCGACACGTCCGATGCCACGCTCCAGCTCACCGCGGGGAGCTACGTCCTGGTATGCATGGTCGACGTGCCGGGCGGCGTCCCGCACTTCATGAAGGGCATGTTCCATCCGTTCACCGTCACGCCGAGCATGACGGCCACGGTGGCCCCGGTGGCCGACGATTCGCTCACGCTGGTCGACTACGCGTTCAAGTTCTCGAAGCCGATCACCGCGGGCGCCCACACCATTCTGATCAGCAACGGCGCCACGCAGCCGCACGAGATCGAGATGGTGAAGCTCGCTCCGGGCAAGACGGCGCAGGACCTGCTGGGATGGCTGCAGAAACCGAATGGCCCGCCCCCCGGCGCGGGAATCGGCGGCGCGGCCTTCACGGCGCCCGGCAAGAGCATGTTCTTTTCCGCCACGTTCACGCCGGGCAACTATCTGTTCATCTGCTTCGTGCCCGACGCGAAGGACGGCAAGCCGCACTTCATGCACGGCATGATGCTGACCCAGAAGGTCGATTGACGCCGCGGGCCCGGGTTCCGGACCACGGTCCGGGGCCCGGCGCCCCTTGGTGGAACCGGGCGCCCGCAGCCCCGTAGTGTCTCACATGCCGCAACAGGCGCCCCCCCGCACCCCCTCCCCAGCCCCGCCACAGGCCCCAACGCCAGACGTGCCCGGGCAGATCGTGGTGCCGGGACCGAATGGCACCCAGATCACGCTGCCGGTGCCCATGACGCGGGCCGAAGTCCGGGCGCTGCTGGCCCGCCGCGACGAGTTGAGCACCCAGCTCGGCTCGGCTCAGGGGCGGCGCAACGCCCTCGCGCGGCAGCTCCAGAATCCGCAGGTGGCCGATCGGGCCGGCCTCGAACAGCAGATCCAGTTCCTCGACCAGCGCATCCTGGGCATCGAGCAGGACATCGCCGAGAATGGCAAGGCGTTGGCGAGCATCCCGGCCAACATGCGGGCGGCCACGGGAATCGACGGGGGCTATTTCGCCTCGCCCAGCGCTGCCGTGATCACCGCCGCCACGGGCCTGGTCACGATGGCGATGCTGTTCCCCTTCGCGCTGCTGTTCGCGCGGCGCCTGTGGCGCCGCCAGAATGCACACCCCGGCTCGGCGCTCAGTCGCGAGCAGTGGCAGGAGGGGATGGAGCGCGTGGCGCGACTCGAGACGGCGGTCGACACCATCGCCGTGGAAATCGAGCGGATCGGCGAGGGTCAGCGGTTCATCACCCGCGTCCTGGGGCCCGGAGAGGCCCCGTTCGCCGAGGTGCGGGTCAGCGATCGGTCAGCCGAACCGGCGCGGAGGGGGAACGGGTAGCCGCCCCCAGGGGGCGCTCGAAGCCCCCCGTGTCGCGTCGCACCGGAGTGGTCCGTCGCACGCCGAGCCGGAGTTCCCGGGCCGCGGCGTGCCAGGCGATGGTGCGCAGGAGCACCGGCGTGTCGATGGGCTTCGAGACGAATCCGTCGGTGCCCGCCGCAATGGCCTGCGCGTCGTCCTCCCGGCTGTCGCTGGCGGTGAACGCGAGGACGGCGATCTCGCGGTTCCTGGGATCCGCCTTGATCTGCCGCGTGAGGTCGAGCCCGTTCACCCCCGCCAGGTCACGGTCCATCAGGACGATGTCGGGCAGGCGCCGGGCCATCTCCTGCCGGGCGGACTCGGCGTTCTGGGCCGCAGACACGTCGTAGCCCTCGAACGCGAGCACCGTCACAGCGAGGCGGCGCATGGCGTCGTCATCGTCAATTACGAGGATCCGGATGGGATTCATGGGCTGGAAGATGCCGCGCCGACGATGACAGGACGTTGAGAGGCGCATTACATTCCTGTGCAATGAAAGCGTTTAGGGCGATGACGCCCGGTCCCAAATTGACCGATTCCGTCCATGCGGATACTCGTCGTTGACGACGACGCGTCCATGGCGCTCATCGCCCGCCGGCTCCTCGAGGAGGAGGGGTACGGGGTGGACGTCGCCGCCGACGGGGAATCGGCCCGGCTGCTGGCGTTGGTGAACGACTACGACGCGATCGTGCTCGACCTGGTGCTGCCGGACGGGAATGCCATCCCCCTCATCCAACAGCTGCGGCGCGAAGGCCGGCAGACCCCCATCACGGTGCTGACCGGAACGACGGACAAGGCGGTGACGGTGCGAGCCCTGGACGCCGGCGCCGACGACTACCTGACGAAGCCGATCGAATTCGACGAGTTCAAGGCGCGGATGCGAGCGCTGGTGCGGCGGGGCGGCGCGCGGCGCACCGAGACCGTCACGGCGGGCAACGTGACGCTCAACCGGCTGGCGCGCGAGGTGCTGGTGGGCGGGGCGGCAGTCCGGGTGACGCCGCGCGAGCTGGGGCTTCTGGAGCATCTGCTGCTGCATGCCGGCGAGGTGGTGACGCGCACGGAGCTGTTGGAGAAGGTGTTCGACCTCACCTTTGACCCGGGGACCAACGTGGTGGACGTCACGGTGGGACGCCTGCGCCGCAAGTTGCGCGACGCCGGCGCGACGGTGGAGATCGAGGCCCGGCGCGGGCTGGGCTTCGTGCTCGCGGCGGTGTCCCGATGAGGATCGCGATTCGTCTGGCCCTGGGCCTGGCCGCACTGGCCGCCCTGGGGGCGTGCACGCCCGCCGCCGAACCACCCTTCGTCCGCGGCACGGGGCTCAAGGTGGCCGACCTCCCGGTGCGCGACCAGGTGGCGATCTACCAGGAAGCGGTGGGGGGCGCGTTCACGGTGGGCGACCCGTCGCTCTACCTGCTGCTCAACCCGCGCTTCCTGCCGCGAACGGCGGGGTTCTCCGGGGGCGAGCCGCTGTCGCCGACGCTCCGGAACGCCATCCTCATGAGCGGGCTGGCGCAGGGCACCTGCGAGCCGCTGGTGACCGACCCGCCCAAGGTGGCGCACTGCCGGGCGCAGCTCGCGGGGTACGTGGTGCGGTTCTCGCAGGTGCTCCGGCTTCCCGCCGACACGATGGAGGTCTACCTGTACGTGCAGCGCTACAGCACGCCCACCAGCGTCGGCATCGACCAGCTGGATTTCGAGCGGCTGTACAAGGTGGTGAAGCACGCGACGGGATGGGACGCGGTAATGGAAGGGCGGATCGAGCATCCGTAGACGCCCCTTGCGAAACCGGCGTCGGGGGCGCACCCGTAGGGAGAGCGTTCCCTCCGTCCGGAGTGCCGATTCATGCTCAAGGCCCTGCTCCGCCTGTTCGCCCTGCGCCCGTTCTTCACGATGGCGATTCTCGGAATCCCGGTGGCGGTCCTCATCGCCGTCGGGCTGTTCACGATCTTCGCCCTCAAGTTCCTGCTGCTGATCGTGCTGCCCGTGGCGCTCGTGGTCTGGCTCGCGCGTCGCGTGTGGCGCCCGAGCAACGGCACCGTGAGCTGATCTCCGCGCTCGGGCGCGACGCCCCGGTCAGGGCATGCGCCGGCGGATGGCAGCGCTCACCCGGCTCGCAACCACGAGATCGGCGTGCGGCTGGTCGGCCGGCGTCGCCGCGAGCAGCAGGCGCACGAGGTCGGTGAACTTCACCGCCGTGTGATAGACGAACCACCGGTTGTCGGCGGTGAGCGCCGACGGCCAGAGGTGGAGGGAGTCGGTGGCCGCGTCGTAACGCATCGTGCCCCGGTACCAGCTCAGGATCCGGAGCTGTTTGGCGGCCGGCATCAACCTCCACAGCACGGGCACCGGGAACACCTGCCAGCGCGCGCCGTCCACGCTCATCGCGAGCCAGAGATCGTCGGACGCGCAGTCGTTCCCCACCGCGTGGCTGACGAGCAGGGCCAGGTAGCTTTGCCACTCGGGAAGCGCGATCACGTCCATGTGCCAGACCACGAACCCGGGCTGGGAGAGCCGGACGTCCATCGCGTCCGACCAGGTGGCGTCCTCGAGCGGCTGGTGGGGACCGGGCTCGGCGGTGCGCATGCTCACGCGCGTCCGCTGGGCCCGGCATCCATCGGTGCCGCTCCGCACGTACCACATGCGCGCGCGGCGCCCCGGATCGAGGACCACGGCGGGGGAAACCGCGTCGTGGTTCGGCTCCTGGAAGGCCAGCTGCGGGTCGCGCCACCGGCGGCCGTCGGCGGAGGAGGTCACCAGGATGTTGTTGTACGCGTCGTCCACCTTCCGGTAGAAGGTGACGAGCCGCCCGGTGGCCGGATCGAACACCTGGTCGGGGTCGGAATTGTAGTCGCGTCCGCCGGGCCAGGGCACGACGGGGTTGGAGACGCCGGCGGGGATGGCCCATCCGGTGTCGCTCGCGCCGACGAGGAACGACGGATTCTCCCAGGCCGCGTTCGACTGCAGGTACGGTGTGTAGGCAAGCCAGCAGCGGGCGCCGTTCCATCCGCCGGGCGCGCAGGCCACGTCGGGGTGCACGGCGTCGGGCGCATGGGAGTAGCCGTCGGGAGGAATCGCGACGTTCGTGAGCGAGGCAACCATCAGCGCCGCGACGCGCGAGAGCACGGGAACCGCTTCGGTCGCCGCGGAGTCGCCGGGCAGCATCGGCCCGTGATCGTTGGGCAGCGGCGCGCGCGCAGTCGCGGCGGCGGCGCGCGGCGCGTGGGGCGTTGCCGTGGGAGAGACCTGGTCGCCGCAGGCGGCGAGGAACACCAGCAGGACCCACGCGGGGGCGGTTCGCATGTCGGGGGGAGGGGCTCGGAGTCGGCGTCGACGCACGGGGCCAGCCGGGCACAGCGCTCGTCGGCCGCAATTCGCGGCCGACGAGCGCGCGTAATCTGATGATTTCGCGCGGCGGAACAAGAGTGAGATGTCGGACGCATCGCATCGGACCGCATACGATGGGATGGCCAAGCATCGCACCCCCCGATCAGCGTTCCGGTCCGCCGCGGCCCGCCGCCTCCCGGAGCGGAGCGGTCGCCGCTAGAACGCCCGGACCGGAAGCGGCGGCTGGGCCACGTACGGCACCGGGATCGTGCCGGTCAGCGTGCGCAGCCAGGCGTGGATGTCGGTGATCTGCGGCGTGGTGAGCGTCAGCCCGAGCTGATAGCGCCCCATCATCGCGATCGCCGAGTCGAGCGACGCCACCGATCCGTCGCTGAAATACGGTCCCGTCATCTCGACGTTGCGCAGCGTCGGGACCTTGAACACGAACAGGTCGCTCGCCCGGTGCGTCACGGCGTAGCGCCCGCTGTCGGCCGCGGACGGCCAGGGCGCCGCGGCCCCGGCCTTCTGGAACATCTGCCCGCCCGCCAGCGCGCCGGCGTGGCACGCCGTGCAGCCGGCGGCGACGAACGTCTTCGCGCCGCGCCGCTCCTGCCCGGTGAGCGCGGAGCTGTCGCCGTGCAGGTAGGCATCCCAGCGCGACGGGGTCATGAGCCCGCGCTCGAAGGCGCCGATGGCGCGCCCGACGTTGTCGTAGGTGACCGGACTGGCCTCGCCCGGGAACGCCGCCGCGAACGCGGCGCGGTAGCTGGCCGAGCCGCGCAGGTGCGCCAGCACGGCCGCGGAATCGGGCATCCCCATTTCGGCCGGATTGAGGATCGGCCCCTTGGCCTGCGCCTCGACGTCGGGCGCGCGGCCGTCCCAGAACTGCGCCACCTGCGCCGCCGCGTTGTAGACGGTGGGCGCATTGCGGCTCCCCTGCTGGCCCTTGTGGCCGAAGCTCACCCGGCGCCCGTCGGCGCCGTAGCCGTTGAGCGGATGGCAGCTGTTGCACGACACGTCGTGCCCCTGGGAGAGCACGGTCTCGTAGTAGAGCGTCCGGCCCAGCGCGATCTGGGCCTCCGTCGCCGGCTGGCCGTCCCTGTCCGTCCGCGCCGGGAGCGGGCGAAACAGCCCCAGCTCCGCCGGCGTGAGCGCGGCGTCGGCCACGGGCGCGAGCGACTTTCCGCCCATCGCCGGCGCGCCGGCCTGCCGTGCCTCGTTGCCGCCCGTGCAGGCCGCCGCCAGCGCGGCCAGCCCGATGAAGATTCCTCGCATGACCCGCATCGCTTCCTCCGTCGGTCGTGGTCCAACACGAGGGAGGATAGGCGGCGTTCAGATCCCGTTAAGTCGGGTGATCCGACACGGGGGCGTCGGGCTTGTGCCGATGGCGCCCCGGCGCCCGGCTAATGCAGCGGAACGGTCACCCAGTCGGTGCGCGGGAACAGCAGCCCGAACATGGCGCCGGCGAGCACGCTGCCGCCGATCACGACGTCGTGGTCGTTGTGCGCGCTCACGGGGTAGAGGGCGGCGCCGAGGAGGGCGCCGAGCCCGGTGCCCAGCAGCACGCTCCGCACGTACGCCGGGTGGGCCTGCTCCACGCGCGTGATCTGCGATATGGCCACGCCGCGGATCTGCCGGCTGCCGCCCCCGGCCCGGAGCCACACCGAATCCAGCCCCTGCTGGTACAGCACGCCGGTGATCATCGTCTGCGGGCCGTGGACCCGCAGCGTCACGCCCGAGGGGAGCGGCGCGATGGCGGATTGGGCGGCGGCCGAGCGGGCGCCGGCGGTGAGGCCGGCAACGGCGAGCAGGAGCGCGAGGAAGCGACGCATCATGGAGTCCCTGGAGGTGCGTGGAGCGCGGCGGTCACACTGTCTGGATTACGCACGGCGGGCGGGAACGTTGGAGCCGGCCCCGCGCCGCGCCTAATGGTCACCGATGCCGCCCGACGGGTCAACCGGCCCGGTTCAGCCGACGTGGAACAGCGCCAGCGCGCGCGCGTACCGCTCGCCCAGCACGCGTCGCAGCGGGGCGTCGGCGCGC
>JAGWRI010000017.1 GCA_028876525.1 Gemmatimonadota bacterium
GCCCGCACCGCGGCCAGGCCGGCGAGCATCCGGTCGCGCGCCGGATCGCCGGAGCGGAGCAACGGCTCCAGGGCGTCGGCCACCGCGGCCGGCTGCAGCGCGTCCTGGACGAACTCGGGCGCCACCTCGCGCCCGGCCACGACGTTCACCAGCCCGATGTGTGGAATGCGGACCAGCCGGCGGGCGAGGGCGAAGGTGAGGGCACTCGTGCGATACGCCACCACCAGGGGGCAGCCGGCCACGGCGGCCTCGAGCGTCGTCGTGCCGCTCTTGCACATCGCGGCGTCGGCGGCGCGCAGGACCGTGAACGACTGGCCGCGGGCCATGGGAAAGGGACACTCGGCCGGGTCGAGGTCCACCGTGGGCGCCACGCTCACCACGACCTGGAGGCGCGGGTCGCGGCGCCGCAGCTCGGCGGCCACGCGCACGAAGTCGTCGAGGTGGCGCAGGATCTCCTGCTCGCGGCTGCCCGGAAAGAGCGCCAGCACGGGGCGGTCGGGGTCGAGCCCCAGCGCGGCCCGGGCCGCGGCCGGCGCGGGGAGCGCGGCCGCGCGGTCGAGCAGCGGGTGCCCGACGAAGGTGGCGTCGATGTGGTGCGCGGCGAGCAGCTCCTGCTCGAACGGCAGGATCACGGCCGCCTTCGTCACCCAGCGGGCGAGCGCGTCCAGCCGGTCGGCGCCCCACGCCCACACCTGCGGCGTGATGTAGTACAGCACCGGGACGCCGGCGGCGGCCGCGCGTTTGGCCACCTTCATATTGAAACCAGGATAATCCACCAGGATCACGAGGGCGACGCGCCCGCTCCGGATGCGGGCGTCGAGCTGCCGCAGCAGCGCCCAGTGCCGGGGCACGTGCCGCAGCACTTCCACGAATCCCATGACGGCGAGGCGGTCGGCGTGCTCGAGCAGCTCGACGCCGGCCTCGCGCATGTGGTCGCCGCCGATGCCCGTGAGCGCGAACGGCGCGCCGCGAGCCTTCAGCTCGTGCGCCACTCCCGAGGCGTGCAGGTCGCCGGACGCCTCCCCGGCGACGAACACGATCTCACGCACTGGCGCGGGCTCCGGCGCCCCGGAGCGCCGGCAGGGTGCGCTCGATCTCGCCCACGATGCCGAGCGCGACTGCCAGCGCTTCACGGCCGTCCTCGCCCGTCACCGCCACGGGCGTCTCGCCGCGCACGGCGGCCAGGAAGCTGGCGAACTCGAGCCGCAGCGGCTCGCCCTCCGGCGCCTCCAGCGGCACGCGCTCGACGAACGCCTCGACCGACGCCGCGGCCTTGGCCAGCTCGGCCCGGTCCACGTCGGTGCGCAGCCGGTAGAACTCGCCGTTCCCCGCCGCCAGGTCGAGCGACAGGTAGCCGCTGCCCTGGAAGATGCGCAGCTTCCGCGTGCGCTCGCGCGACACGCGGCTGGCCGTGATGTTGGCCACCGCGCCGGACGCGAACTGGAGCCGCGCGTTGGCGATGTCCACGAACGGCGTGAGCACCGGAATGCCCACCGCGCTCAGCCCCGCCACCGCGCCCCCGACCAGCGTGCGCACGAGGTCGATGTCGTGGATCATGAGGTCGAGCACCACGGCGACGTCCGACCCGCGCGGATTGAACGGCGCCAGCCGGTCGCTCTCGATGAACCGCGGCCGGTCCACGTACGGCAGCGCCGCCCGGATGGCCCGGTTGAACCGCTCCACGTGGCCGGTCTGCACCAGGGCGCCGGTGCGCCTCGCGATGGCCAGCAGCTCGTCGGCCTCGTCGAGCGTGGCCGCGATCGGCTTCTCGATGAGCAGGTGCTTGCCCCGCTCGAGCGCCTGGCGCGCCACCGCGTAATGCGCCGGCGTCGGCACGACGATCGTCGCCGCGTCGATCGCGTCGAGCAGCGCCTCGAGGCTGGGGAACGCCGGCACGCCCAGCTCCCGGGCCACGAACGCCGCCCGCTCCGGATTGGCCTCGTAGAAGCCCGCCAACGCCACCCCGGGCATTTCCCGCATGATGCGCACGTGGTGGAACCCCAGGGCGCCGGCGCCGATGACCCCCGCTCGCACGTCGCTCACACCACCACTCCCCGGTCGCTGTCGTCCAGGAACCGCAGGAAAGTTTCCACCTCGGGGAACATCTGCAGCTCGCTCGCCGCCTTGGCCCGCGCCTGCGACACGTTCATCTCGGACTTGAAGAACATCCGGTACGCCCGCTTCAGCTCCCGGATCACCGCCTCGGGAAACCCGTTCCGCTGGAGCCCGATGCTGTTCAGCCCGTAAAGCTTGATCGGGTTGCCCACCGCCTTGACGAACGGCGGCACGTCCTTCGCGATGCGCGAACAGCCCCCCACGAACGCGTAGGCGCCGATCTTCACGAACTGGTGCGCCCCGCTCTGCCCCGACACGATCGCCCGGTCGTGCACCGTCACGTGCCCGGCGAACTGCACGTTGTTGCCCAGGATGACGTGATTCCCGATGTGATTGTCGTGCGCCAGGTGGACGTAGGACATGATGAAGCAGCCCTTCCCCACCGTCGTCTTGTACGACTGGCTGGTGCCGCGATTGATCGTCGTGTACTCGCGGATCACGGTGTCCTCCCCGATCTCCACGGTGGTCCGCTCGCCCTTGAACTTGAGATCCTGCGGATCCCCGCCCAGGACCGACCCGATGCCCACGCGCACTCGGGGGGCGAGCGTCACGTGACGCTCCAGCACGACCCGCGCCGCCAGCTTGCAGCCGTCGCCGATCGTGCAGTCCTCGCCCACGATCGCCCACGGACCGATCTCCACGTCCCGCCCGATCTTCGCATCGGGGTGGACGATGGCCGTCTCGTGAATCACCGTGCTCATCGCTCACGCACCATGGCGCCCATCTCCGCTTCGGCCACCACTTCGCCGTCCACGCGGGCGACGCCCTTCATCTTGCACATGGGTCCCCGGATCTGAATCATCTCGAGCTCGAACCGCAGCTGGTCGCCCGGCCGCACCGGCCGCCGCCACTTCACGTTGTCCAGCGACGTGAAGTATACGACCTTGTTCTCCGGATTGGGCACGGTGCCCATCAGCAGCATTCCCCCCACCTGGGCCATCGCTTCGATGATCAGCACCCCCGGCATGATGGGGTGCCCGGGAAAGTGCCCCTGGAAGAACGGCTCGTTGATCGTGACGTTCTTGAGCCCCACGATCCGCTTCCGCGGCTCCATCTCCAGCACGCGGTCCACGAGCAGGAACGGATAGCGGTGCGGCAGCACCTTGATGATCGCATCGATGTCCAGCACGGTGTTCTCCTTCTTGAGCGCCTCGCGCATGGCCCGCACCAGCTGCACGGTGCCGCGATGGCTCGGTTTCACCGCCACCACCCGCGCCCGCACCCGGGCCCCCGCCAGGGTCAGATCTCCCACACAATCCAGCGCCTTGTGCCGCACGAACTCGTCCGGCCAGCGCAGCGCGTTCTCGAGCACCACGCCGTCGCTCACCACCACGGTGTTCTGCGTCGAGGCGCCGCGAATCAGTCCCATCGCCCGCAGCGGCTCGACTTCCCGCACGAACCCGAACGTCCGCGCCCGCGCCAGCTCGGTGGAGAACACCCGCTCGTCCACCGCCGAGCACCAGCGCTGCCGCCCGATCAGCGGATCGGGGAAGTCGATCGTCACGTCCAGCTCCAGCCCGTCCGCCGGGTGCGCCTCGTAGACCGACTCGCCGTCGGTCACCCGCACCGGCTCCCGCAACTCCCAAAACTGGACGATTCCCGGCTGCGGCGCGATCCCCGCCCCCCGCAGCGCCTCCAGGAACGGGGCCGCGCTTCCATCGGCGATCGGCGGCTCCGGACCATCCAGGTCGATGGTCAGGTCGTCGATGCCCAGCGCCCCCACGGCCGCCAGCACGTGCTCCACCGTGTGCACCGACACCGGGTCCTCCCCGATCTGGGTGCGCCGCTCGGCCAGCCGCGCCGTGTCCACGTTGGCCGCGATCAGCGGCAATCCCGGCAGGTCGGTGCGCCGGAAGGCGATGCCCTGCCCGCTCGGCGCCGGATGGAAGGTCAATCGGCAGGTCACGCCGAGGTGGAGCCCCACGCCCTCGACGGCCGCCGTACCGGCGATGGTCCGGCGCCTCACTCCTCGTGCTCCGAGCGCTCGAGCAGGCGCTCGATCCGGCGCAGCAGCCCGGGGAGCTTGAACAGCGCCGCCTGGGCCCGCAGGGCCTCCTTGTGAGGGCGCGCGGGGTACCCCGACCAGGTCTCCCCGGCCGGTATGTCGCCGAACACCCCCGCCTGCGCGGCCAGCGTCGCGCCCTTGCCCA
>JAGWRI010000144.1 GCA_028876525.1 Gemmatimonadota bacterium
CGCCGGCGCCTGGCGCGAGCGCCGCGCGCGCAGCTCGAACAGCTGGTCGCGGAGCTGGGCGGCCAGCTCGAAGTCCATGTCCTTCGCGGCGGCGCGCATCTGTTCGTCGAGCATCCGCTCCAGCGCCTCGGGCTCCATCACGTCGTAGCCGCTCTCCGGCTCGGCCACCTTGCGCTCGTCGCGCTCGACGCGAGCATCCGCCACCCGGGTGCTGAAGCGCACCTCGTCCACGCTCTTCACGACCGACCGGGGCGTGATGCCGTGCTCCTGGTTGTGCGCCCGCTGCAGCTCGCGCCGGCGCGCCGTCTCGTCGAGGCACCGCTGCATCGAGCCGGTGATGCGGTCGGCGTAGAAGATCGCCATCCCCGAAGCGTGGCGCGCCGCCCGCCCCACGGTCTGGATCAGCGACCGGTCGCTGCGCAGGAACCCCTCCTGGTCGGCGTCGAGAATCGCCACCAGCGAGACCTCGGGCAGATCGAGCCCCTCGCGCAGCAGGTTGATGCCGACCAGCACGTCGAATTCGCCCAACCGCAGCCCGCGCACGATCTCCATGCGCTCGATCGCGTCGATGTCGGAGTGCATGTACCGCACCCGCACCCCGACCTGCTGGAGATAGTCGGTGAGATCCTCGGCCATCCGCTTGGTGAGCGTGGTCACGAGCACGCGCTCGCCGCGCCGCTCGCGGGTCCGGATCTCCGCGAGCAGGTCGTCCACCTGGCCGCGCACCGGACGGATCTCGATCACCGGATCCACGAGCCCGGTGGGGCGGATGATCTGCTCGACCACGACGCCCTCCGAGAGCCGCACCTCCAGCTCACCCGGCGTGGCCGAGACGAACAGCGCGCGCGGCGTGAGCGACAGGAACTCGTCGAACATCAGCGGCCGGTTGTCGAGCGCGCTCGGCAGGCGGAAGCCGTAGTCCACGAGCGTCAGCTTGCGCGCCCGGTCGCCGTTGAACATCCCGCCGATCTGCGGCAGGGTGACGTGCGACTCGTCCACGACGACCAGGAAGTCCTCGGGGAAGTAGTCGAACAGGCAGGCCGGCCGTTCCCCCTCGGCGCGGAACGAGAGGTGCCGCGAGTAGTTCTCGATGCCGGCGCAGGTGCCGATCTCGAGCATCATCTCGACGTCGAAGTTGGTGCGCGACTCGAGCCGCTGGGCCTCGAGCAGCTTCCCCGCCTCGCGCAGCACGGCCAGCCGCCCGGCCAACTCCTCGCGGATCAGCTTCACGGCGCGCTCCAGCGTCGGCCGCTGGGTCACGAAGTGCTTGGCCGGATACACGGCCGCCGTCTGCAGCGCGGCGATCGTCTCGCCGGTGAGCGGGTCGATCTTCGAGATCCGCTCGACCACGTCCCCCCACATCTCGACCCGCACCGCCTGCTCCTCGTAGGCGGGGTAGATCTCCACCGTGTCGCCGCGCACGCGGAAGTGCCCGCGGTCGAACGCCACGTCGTTGCGGCTGTACTGGATCTTCACCAGCGCGCGCAGGATGTCGTCGCGGGCAATCCGCTGCCCCGTCCGGAGCGTCACCATCTGCTCGCGGTACTGCACCGGATCGCCGAGGCCGTAGATCGCCGACACCGTGGCCACGATGACCACGTCCTCGCGCTCCATCAGGCTCGACGTCGCCCGCAGCCGCAGCCGGTCGATGTCCTCGTTGATCGACGCGTCCTTCTCGATGTACGTGTCCGTGCTGGGCACGTACGCCTCCGGCTGGTAGTAGTCGTAGTACGAGATGAAGTACTCGACCGCGTTGTGCGGGAAGAAGCTCTTCAGCTCGCCGTAGAGCTGCGCCGCCAGCGTCTTGTTGTGCGACAATACCAGCGTCGGCCGGCCCAGCTCCCGGATCACGTTGGCGACGGTCATCGTCTTCCCCGACCCGGTCACGCCGAGCAGGGTCTGGAACCGGTCCCCGCGGGCGAGCCCCGCCGAAAGCTCGCGGATCGCTCTGGGCTGGTCGCCGGCCGGGGCGAACGGGGTCTGGAGGTCGAAGACGGCGGGCATCACCCCGCAATCTAGTATTTCGGCGTTTCTTCGGGAAGCCCAATCTCGCGCTCCAACCCCACCGCCAAGCCAATGGTGAGCAGGCAGAGCACGCCGGCCGTGATGAACGGCGACGCCATCCCCATCGATTCGAACGCCATCCCGTCCCACCACGGGAAGACGGCCCGCGCCAGCCCGCCGAACGTCTGCTGCACGCCCATGTAGAGTCCGCGGTCGGCGGTCGGCACCACGCGCGACAGCGCGGCGGTCACCCCCGGAAAGGTGAACGCGGTGCCGAGCGGCATGAGGACCATCGAGATCCCCAGCGTGACGTAGCTGTGCGACAGGGGGAACAGGATCATCCCCGCTCCGAGCAGGACGAGCCCGCACCGCGACAGCGGGAGCTCGCCCATCCACTTCACCGCCGGCCCGATCAGCACGAGGCGCGTGAGCACGCCCATCACGCCGAACCACATGAAGAAGTAGCCGATCGTGTCCTCGTTCACGCCGAACCGGCGCTCGAGAAACTGGGCGAAGACGGCGACCATGCCGTAGAAGGCGCCGATGGCCACGGTGTAGGTCCAGATGAGGCGCGCCGGGGGCGACCACGGGTGGCGCACCACTTCCCAGAGCGTCCCGCGCAGCGCCGGCCGCGCATGATGCGGCCGGTCATCCCCCGCGCCGTCGTGCGATTCGCGCAGGTAGCGCCAGGCGAAGCCCATGTTGGCCAGCGACAGCAGGGCCGCGGCGAGCCCGGGCGCCGCGTTCCCCCACACCTGGGCGAGCAGCGAGCCCGCCGCCGGGCCAAGCACCGCGCCGAGGCTGGTCGACGCCGACAGCCAGCCGAGGCTCTTCGCCCGATCCTGCGGCGCGGACAGGTCGGTCACGTACGCCTGGACCACGCCCACGGTGCCGCCCCCCAGCCCCTGCACGACGCGCGAGACGATGAGCAGCCAGAAGCTGTTGGCGAACGCGAAGACGGCGTACGAGACGGCCGAGATGAGCAGGCCGAGCAGGAGCGTCGGGCGTCGGCCGCGGCGGTCCGAGAACCGCCCCCAGAGCGGCGCGCTCACCAGCTGCGCGATCGAGAACGCGCCGATGAGGAGCCCGATCTCCGCGCTCGTGGCGCCGAACCGCTCGGCGTAGAACGGCAGCAGGGGGATGACCATCACCAGGCCGATCATGTCGATCAGCGCGGTGACCATCAGAACGATGAGCTTTCCCACGGGGGCCGGCCTGGGGGGCAAGAGGGAATACAGGATGTGTAAACTAAATGCCGGGACCCCACTCGGCTCGTCCGGCGCGAGTCGCATGGGGTCCCGAGTGCTGCGGCGGCAGGCAAGCCGCGGCCGTCAGCCTTGAGTTCGGGTCGTGTGGGGCCGCCTCACCCGTCGGCCGGAATGCGCTCCCGGCGCGCCACGTCGGTAATGCCTTTCACCTTCCGCATGGCCTTCACGATCTTCTGCAGGTGGGAGAGGTTCTCGACCTCGACCACGACCGCGCCCGCGACCTTGCCGTCGGTGGTGCGCAGGTCGAGGCTCCGGATGTCGGTGCCCGTGGCGGTCACCGCCGCGGTGAGATCGGCGTACATGCCCCGCCGGTCGAGGCCGTCCAGGGCCAGGCGCACGACGAACCGCTCGCCCTCGGCCTCCTGCCAGTCGATTTCGAGCCGGCGCTCGGGCTCGTGCGCGAGGAGGAGAAGGTTCGGGCAGTCGCCGCGGTGGATGCTCACGCCGCGGCCGCGGGTGACGTAGCCGACCACGGGATCGCCGGGCACCGGCTGGCAGCACTGGGCGTAGCGCACCATGATGCCGTCCACGCCCTGAATGCGCACGCCCTTGGGGCCGCGCATGCGGTCCACGAGGCGCTCGATGGCCGAGGGACGGGTGGCCTCGGTGCCTTCGAGCTCGGGATAGATCTGCTTGAGCGCCGCGGCCATCTGCACGTCGCCCTGCCCGATCGACGCCAGGAGGTGGGTCTCGTCGTTGAGATTGAGCGCCCGGGACGCGCGCTCGAGCTGCTCGCCGGAGGGGCGGGCCAGCCGGCGCCGCTTGATCTCGCGGTCGAGCATGTCCTGGCCGAGCTTGGTGGCCGACTGTTGCGCCTCGCGCTTGAGCACCTGGCGGATCTTGTGCCGCGCGCGGCCGGTGCGGACGTGCGACAGCCAGTCGCGGGTCGGCCGGGCCGACGGCGAGGTGATGATCTCGACCGTCTCGGAGTTGCGCAGCGGGCGCGACAGCGGCGCGATGCGTCCGTTGACGCGGGCGCCGGAGCAGTGGAGGCCGATTTCGGTGTGCACGGCGAACGCGAAGTCGATCGGCGTCGCGCCCTTGGGCAGCTGGATGACGTGCCCCGTGGGCGTGAAGACGAAGATCTCGTCCTGGTACAGGTCGAGCTTGAGGAACTCCAGGAATTCGTCGGGCGTCTTGGCGTCGAGCTGCAGCTCGAGGATCTGCCGGAACCAGGTGAGGTGGCGGTCCAGCTCGTCGGCGCTCTTGGCCTCCTCCTTGTACAGCCAGTGCGCGGCGATGCCGTAGTCCGCCGTGCGGTGCATGTCGCGGGTGCGGATCTGCACCTCGTACAGCTGCCGCCCGGGGCCGAACACCGTCGTGTGCAGCGACTGGTAGCCGTTCGACTTCGGCTGCGCGATGTAGTCCTTGATCCGCTCCTGCACCGGCGTCCACCCGTCGTGGATGATGCCCAGCGCGTGGTAGCACTCGGGGACCGTGTTGACCAGCACGCGGATGGCGAGCAGGTCGTAGATCTCTTCGTACGGCTTCTGCCGCTGGGTCATCTTCTTGTAGATGGACCACAGGTGCTTGGGGCGCCCGGTGACCTCGGCCGCGGAGATCCCCGCCCGGGCCAGGGCGCGCTCGAGCGGCTCCTTGAACGCGTTGATGAGCTGCTCGCGCTCGCCTCGCTTCTGCGCCACCTGCTTGGCGAGCGTCTTGTACGCCTCGGGCTCGAGGTGCTTGAACGCCAGGTCCTCGAGCTCCCACCGCATCTTCGCCATGCCGAACCGGTGGGCCAGCGGCGCGTACAGGTCGCGCGTTTCCTGGGCAATGCGGCGGCGCTTCTCGGGCGGCAGCCAGTCGAGCGTCCGCATGTTGTGCAGGCGGTCGGCCAGCTTGATGATGATCACCCGCGCGTCCTTGGCGATGGACAGCAGCAGCTTGCGGTAGTTCTCGACCTGCCGCTCCTGCGACGACGCGCCGGTGGGCAGCTTGGCGATCTTCGTCATGCCGTCCACGATGCCGGCGACCTCGGCCCCGAACTCCCGTTCGACGTCGGCCACGGTGACCGTGGTGTCCTCGACCACGTCGTGGATGAGCCCGCTGGCGACCGTGGCCGAATCGAGCTGGAGATCGGCCAGGATCTTGGCCACCTCCACGCAGTGCGTGACGTACGGCTCCCCCGAATTGCGCACCTGGCCGGCGTGGGCGTCGGCGCTGAACTGGTAGGCCCGGGCCAGCAGCTCGCGGTCCAGGCGTTCGTAGCCCGGCCCCTCGTGCTCGGGCCAGCCCGGGATCAGCTCGCGCAGCGCCGTGGCGGTCACAGGAGCCCCGCCTCGGCGAAGCTGGTGTAGCGCCCGCGCCCGATGATCACGTGGTCGTGCACGGGGATGTCGAGCAGGCGGCCGGCCGCCACCAGCTGCTCGGTGACCGCGCGGTCGTCGGCGCTCGGGGTCGGGTCGCCGCTCGGGTGGTTGTGCACGAGGATCAGCGCGGCGGCGCGTTCCGCGATTGCCTCGCGGAACACCTCGCGCGGGTGCACGAGCGACGAATTGAGAATGCCGCGCGTGACCGTCACGTCCCGTTCCAACCGATGCTGCGCGTCCAGTACCGCCACGTGAAACTCCTCGACCGGCAGGTCTTCCAGCCGCGGCGCGAACACCGCGACCACGTCGCGGGGCGCCCGGATCGGGGCCCCGTCCTCGCGCGCCTCCGCCGCCATCCGCCGCCCCAGCTCGAGCGAAGCGTGGATGGTCACCGCACGTACCGTTCCTACCCCGCGCACCGCCCGGAGGGCCGCCACCGGCTGCATCGCGATTCGCCGCAACGAGCCGCCGGCCGTCGCCAGTACGTCCTGCGCCAGCCCGACGGCCGACCGCTCGGCGCTCCCGGCGCCCAGAACGATGGCCAGCAGCTCCGCCGACGACAGCACGTGCGCGCCGAGGTCGACCAGCCGCTCCCTCGGGCGTTCCGACCGGGGCAACTCATGAATAGTAAGCTTCCGGGCTGCCGACTGGCTAGGCATTTGACGGTTCCTCCGCGCGCTCCGCAACGGACTTCAGGGGGTGGGGGGGAAGGATCGCCCCCGGCGAGCCACGGGGCGCCATCGAAAACGCGCACTTGGGAGCGGGCGAGGGCGGCCCGGGGTCCGGATACGACGCGCGGGGCGGCCGGCCGGCCGCCCCGCGCGTTCCCGGCTAGCCGGTCAGGCCCCGGCGCCGTGGCACTTCTTGAATTTCTTTCCGGAGCCGCAGGGGCACGGATCGTTCCGGCCGACGCTGGACCAGTCGGCGGCGGCGGGGGCGGCGGCCTCGTGGAAGGTCCGCGGGCGGCCGGCGCCGACGATGATCGGGTCGCGGCGGACGGCGGCCGCGGGGGCCGGAGGCTCGGCGGGTCCCACGTCGAGCGTCTGGCCGGCGCCCGCCTCAGCGCCGTCGGGCGACTCGGCCGGGACTTCCTCCAGCACGCCGAGGGCGTTGTAGCGCTTCTTGGGCGGGGCCGGCGCCTGCCGCTGGGCCGGGACCGGCGCGGGCGCCGGCTGGGTGAACTGCAGCTGCGCGCGCAGGAAGCGCTCGGCGAAGGTGGTGTAGATGTCACTCATGAGGTCCACGAACATCGCGTAGGCCTCCCCCTTGTACTCGACGAGCGGGTCCTTCTGGCCCCACGAGCGGTACTGGATGGAGTTGCGGAGCTGGTCGAGGTCGTAGAGGTGGTCCTTCCACTTCTCGTCCAGCACGTTGAGCATGACGAGGGCAAGCAGGCGGTCGGCGAACCCGCCCTGCTCGTCCTTGTACTGGTTGAGGTTCGTGATCTTCGCGGCGAACGCGGCGCGGCCGGCGTTCACGGCCAGATCCACGGCGTCGGGAAGCGTGGTCGGGCGCAGGTCGGGGGTGTCCAGCTCCGGCACCGACAGCAGGTAGTGCATGAGCAGATCCTGCTGGAGGAGCGGGATGTCCCAGTCCTCGGCGCGCTCGTACTCGGCCAGCTCGCTCTCGACGCGCTGGGCAATGGCGCGTTCGACCATGCGCAGGGCCTCGCCCTTCAGCTCCTCGCCCCCCTCGAGGGCGAACGTGCGCAGCGAGTAGATGACCTCGCGCTGCTGGTTCATCACGTCGTCGTATTCGAGGAGCCGCTTGCGGGCCTGGAAGTGCTGCAGCTCGACGCGCTTCTGGGCCTGCTCGATGGAGCGCGTGATGAGCGGGTGGGTGAGCACCTCGCCCTCCTGCGCGCCCAGGCGGTCCATGAGCTTGGCGATGCGGTCGGAGCCGAACAGCCGCATCAGGTCGTCTTCGAGCGACAGGAAGAACTGCGACGAACCCGGGTCGCCCTGGCGGCCGGACCGGCCGCGCAGCTGGCGGTCGATGCGGCGGGACTCGTGTCGCTCGGTGCCGATGATCTGGAGGCCGGCCTCCGGCTGGGTCAGATCGAGCGCCGGATCCAGCTTGATGTCGGTGCCGCGGCCCGCCATGTTGGTCGCGATCGTGACCGCGCCCACCCGCCCCGCCTGAGCCACGATCTCCGCTTCCCGCTGATGGTACTTCGCGTTCAGCACCTC
>JAGWRI010000145.1 GCA_028876525.1 Gemmatimonadota bacterium
ACACCCTCTGCGGGTGCTCCATCGATCTCGTGGCGCGCGCCATGGACGGGCGCCTCGACGAGGGGCGGGCGCAGGCCGCGGGGCTCCGCGACGACGCCATCGGCGATCTGCTCGGGCGCGACCCCGACGCCGTCCGCGCGGATCCGGATGCCTGGCGCCCGCATCTCGTGCTGCGCAATCCGGCGGCGCGGCCGCGAGGGGGCGTGGCGGTAGTAGAGCTTGCGCAGCTCGTGCGCCACGTGCGGGTGGGCCCCTCGTCGGCCGCCCGCGCCGCGGCCCCCGTGGCCCGTCGCGCGCCGCTCCGCGTCGACGGCATTCCCGGGCTGCAGTTGCTCGACCGCGAGCTGGCCCATGAGCGCACCGAGGCCACGCGCGACGACCCGTACGACGATCTCGTCGAGCGCTCGTTTGCCGCCGTGTGGGTGCCCGAAGTGCCGGGGTACGGCCTGCGCGCCCTGCCGCTGGTCGAGGGGCGCAACACGCCGTCGCTTCCCCCGAACCCCGTCCGCGTCGAGGAGGGCGCGATGTCCAACGGCCGGTACGCGGTGCGTATCGGCTCCGAGGGGCAGGTGACGCTGGAGCACGTGGCGTCGGGGCGCCGCATCGAACGCCTGATCGCCATCGAAGATCAGGACGATCGGGGCGACCTGTACACGCCGTCGTTGCGCGGGCCGGTGCGCGCGGCACACTTCCTGGGCGCTCGCGTGGTGCATCGGGGCCCGCTGCGCGGCACGATCGAAGCGCGGTGGGAGGTAAGGGTGCGCAAGGGCGAGTCGGCCGCCGTGCGCATACGGCTCACGCTGGACGCCGACGGGCACTTCCTGCGGATGAGCGCGCGCGGCGAGAACTCGGCGCGCGACCACCGGCTGCGCCTCCGGGTCGCCACCGACGTCGCGAGCCCCGCCGTGTTCGCCGATGCGGCATTCGGCCCGGTGCGGCGCGTCCCGCTCGTGCTGCCGCCCGAGGACGCCGTGCGCGAGACGCCGCCCCCGACCGCGCCGCTCCACCGGTACGTGTCCCTCTCCGGGGCGCGCGGCGGCGCGACGGTGTTCTCCGACGGGCTCGCGGAATACGAAGCGGGCGCCGACGGGGCGGTGCAGCTCACCCTCGTCCGCGCCGTGGGCGAACTGTCGCGCGACGACCTCCCCGAGCGGCCCGGGCACGCCGGATGGCCGTCGCCCACGCCCGAGGCCCAGTGCCTGGGCGCGTTCGCGGCCGAGGCCGCGCTGATGCTCCACGGCCCGTGGACCGACGAGACCGCGGATCTGGTCGAGCGCACCGCCGACGACGTGCTCGTGCCGGTCACGGGCGCCACCGTCCGGTCGCTCGCCGCCGTCGCTCCCGAGATGCCGGGGCTGGAGCTACAGGGCCGGGGACTGGCGTTCTCGGCGGCGAAGGAGAGCGACGATGGGCACTGGCTGGTGCTGCGCTGCGTGAACCTGCTCGACCGTGCCGTGCGCGGGCGGTGGGTGGTGGCGGGCGGGGTGCGCGAGGCACGCGCGTCGCGGCTGGACGAAACCCCGGGCGCCGATCTGCCGGTGTCGGGCGACGCGGTGGAGTTCGAGGCGGGGCCGCGGGCGGTGGTGACCGTGCTGGTGGCTCAAGGGTGGGGCGGCGGGTGACCGCGTTTCTTTCGGCGCACTACGTCCTGCTCGTCGTCGCGATCGTCGTGGCCGGCGTGCTCGTCCCACGGATCGTGCTCCAGGTCGGCGTCACCCGCCGCCTGCGGCGGGGCGGGCGGATGCTCCGCCGCGAGCGCGCCGCCGATCTGCGCGTCGCGGCTGCCTACCACGAGCAGCTGCCCGCCGCGGAGCGCGGCGGCGCGCTCGACGACCGCACCTGGTCGGACCTCGACCTCGACGACGTCTTCCGGGCGCTCGACCACACGGCGAGCGAGCCGGGGCGCCAGTACCTCTACCACCTGCTGCGCACGCCGGGGGCCGACGCCGAGGCGCTCGACCGCCTCGACGGCGCGGCGAGGAGCCTGGCCGCGGATCCAGCCCTCGCCGAGCGCCTCCGCCAGGCGCTCGCGCCGCTCGCCGGGCAGGACGCGGGCTACTTCGTGCAGCTGCTGTTCGCGGAGCTGCCGGCGCGCCCCGCGGTCTGGTGGACGTTTCCGCTGCTGACCGCGTCTGCGATCGGGCTCGCCGTTGCCGCGGCGTTCTGGCCGGTGGCCGGGGCGTACCTCGTCGGCGTCGCCGTCGTCAACGTGGCCGCGCAGGCCGCGTACAAGCCCGTGGTCAAGCGGTACCTGCCGGCGATCCGGCAGATCCGGGCGTTCCTGAGCGCCGCCCAGCGGATCGGCGCCATCGCGACCGGGGTGCCGGCCGAACCGCGGGATTTGCTCCGCGACGACGCGCGCCGGCTGCGGCGCCTCAAGCGCGCCGCGTCGTGGCTGTTGTTCGAGCCGGAATCCCAGGGCGGGCAGTCGAACGAATTCGTTGCCAGCCTGGTCGAGTACGTGAATCTGTTCTTCCTGCTCGATGTGAACGCCTACCTGTTGAGCGTGGAGACGGTACGGGCGGAACAGGCGCGCCTCCGCGCGATGTTCGACGCGATCGGCTGGCTGGATGCCGCACAGTCGCTGGCGTCGTGGCGCGGCACCCTCGCGCACTGGTGCACCCCGGAGTTCAGCCCGCCGCGGAAGGCGCTGCACGTGGAGGGGCTCGTCCACCCGCTCGTCGCCGGCGCGGTGCCGAACGACCTGGACGTCGACGGCACGAGCGTGCTCGTCACGGGCTCCAACATGGCCGGCAAGACCACGTTCGTTCGCGCGCTCGGCGTGAGCGCCGTGATGGCCGAGGCGCTGTACACCGTGTGCGCGGACCGGTGGCGGGCGCCCCGCCTCACGGTCCGCTCGTCGATCGGACGCTCCGACAGCGTGATGGACGGGAAGAGCTACTACCTCGCCGAGGTCGAATCGGTGCGGGCCCTGATCCGGGCCAGGGACGACGGCACGCAGCACCTCTTCCTGCTCGACGAGACCTTCCGCGGCACGAACACCACGGAGCGGGTCGCGGCCGCCTACGCCGTGCTCCGCCACCTCGATCGCGGGCTCGATCTCGTGGTCGTCGCCACGCACGACCTCGAGGTCCTCGACCTGCTGCGGGGCGCCTACGCCGCGTACCACTTCCGCGAACAGGTCACCAACCACGAGCTGACCTTCGACTACCGGCTCCGCCCCGGCCCCTCGTCCACGCGCAACGCGATCGCGCTGCTGCGCTTCATGCAGTACCCGGACGAGATCGTGGACGACGCGACGGCGAGCCTCGACTGGCAGCACCGCGGGGGCGCGTCCGCCTAGGCCCGATCCCCCAGCAACCCGGCCGCCTCGCCCGCCAGCCGGTCGCGCAGCCAGTCACCCAGCAGCGTGCACGCCAGCACGGTCACGATGAGCGCGAGCCCCGGCGCCAGCGCCACCCAGGGCGCGGTCACGATCGCCTCCCGGCCGCCGGCGATCATGTTGCCCCAGCTCGGCTCCGGCGGCTGCACGCCCAGCCCCAGGAACGACAGCCCGCTCTCCAGCAGGATCGCGTTCCCCACGCCCAGCGCCGCGGCCACGATCGCCGGCCCCAGCGCGTTCGGCACGGCGTGCCGCCAAAGGACCCGCGTGCCCGATGCCCCCAGCGCCCGCGCGGCGTCGACGTACGGGTGCGCGCGCACGCCCAGCACCTCGGCCCGCGTCATCCGCGCCACGCTCATCCACCCGGTGGCGATGAGCACCACCACGACGGTCGCCAGCCCCGGGCGCCAGAGCGTCGCGCATACCAGGAGCAGTATGAGCCGGGGAATGGCGAGCAGCGCGTCGGTGAACGCCATCAGGATCCGGTCGACCGCGCCGCCCGCCCACGCGGCGGCCGCGCCCAGCGCCGTGCCCAGCGCCGCCGCGGCGCCCGACCCCACGACCCCCACGGCGAGCGAGATCCGGCCGGCCAGCATCATCCGCACGAACAGGTCGCGCCCGAACCGGTCGGTGCCCAGCAGGTGGAACGTCCCGTGCGCGTCGCGCGACAGGGGCGCCACGTAGCGCAGGGTCAGCACGTCGCCAATGGCGAGCGGGTTTTCCCGGGCGAGCATCGGCACGACCACCACCGCGCCCGCCATCCCCAGGAGCAGGGCGAGCGCCGCCAGCGTCAGCGGGTCCCGCGAGCGTGGGCGGCCGCGCGGCGGGGCGGCGGCGCGACCGGCCATCGGAGCGGACGTCATGCGCCCCGCCGGCGCGGGTCGAGCAGCGGCAGCACGAGATCGGCGGCGAGATTGGCGGCGATTACCGCCGCCGCGTACGCGAGGGCGCTCGCCATCACCACGGGGTAGTCGCGGGCCGAGATCGCGAGCAGCATCGCGCGGCCCATTCCGGGCCAGGCGAACACCGCCTCGACGAACACCGAGCCGGCCACGAGCCCGGGCAGCGAGAGGGCGAGCAGCACCACCAGCGCCGGGAGCACGGTCGCCAGCACGTGGCGGCCGAACACGCGCCCGGCCGACGCTCCCTTGGCCCGCGCCGTGCGCACGAAATCCTGCCCGAGCACGTCGGCCACGCTCGACCGCGTGTAGCGGGCGAGCCCCGCCGCGCCGATCGCGGCCAGAATGCCCACCGGCAAAATCGCGTGCCACGCCACGTCGCGGAGCTCGTCCCACCCGTGCAGGTCCGCGCCCGGCGTGTGGATGCCGAACGCCGGGAGGCGCAGCCAGGCGGGGAACCCGACCATGGCCGCCCCGTAGGTGAACGCGGCCACCAGGGCCAGCGCGATCCAGAACGAGGGCATCGCGAATACCGCCGTGGTGAGCACGGTGAGCGCCCGATCGGCGGCCCGCCCCCGCCGCGCCGCCTGCAGCATCCCGATGGGCACGCCGATCAGGAAGGTCAGGGCCAGCGACGCCGCCCCCAGGCCCAGCGAGATCGGCGCCGCGCGGGCCAGCACCCGCGTCACCGGCTCGCCGGTGGAGAAGCTCGCCCCGAGGTTTCCCGTGAGCACGTCGCCCAGCCAGCGTGCATATTGCACGGCCAGCGGGGCGTCGAGCCCGAACTCGTGGCGCAGCCGCGCCGTCTCGGCCGCCGACGCGTTGGGCGGCACGAGCATCGTGGCCGGATCGCCCGGCGCGAGGCGCACGAGCAGGAACGTCAGGCTCACGACGAGCCACAACAGGACGAGCGCGTCGCGGACGCGGCGCCACACGGGGAGGGCGGACACGCGTTGAAATTGCCGGCCGTGCGTCGCGCGTCAATCGTGCTGGCCCTTGCCGCCGCGTGCGGCGCCCCGCCGCGCGCCCCCGGCGTCGTGGTCTATGCCTCGGGCACCGAGCTGGAGTCCATCAATCCGCTCGTCACCATCCATCCGCTGTCCCGCCAGGTGCAGCGATACGTGCTGTTCACGACGCTGGCCCGCTACGACTCCACGCTGCGCCCGGCGCCCTACGCCGCGCGCGCCTGGGAGTGGCGCGACGGGGGCCGCGTCCTGCGCTTTCACCTCGTGACGGCCCTCCGCTGGGACGACGGCCGGCCGACCACGGCGCGCGACGTCGCGTTCACCGTGCTGGCCGCCCGGGATCCCGCCACCGGGTACCCGCGGGCCGGCGACCTCGCCGCGGTGGACACGGTGATCGCCGTGGACGATTCCACGGCCGACGTCCGCTTCGACGCGCCCCAGCCCACGTTCCCGCTGGTGTTCTGCGAGCTGCCGATCCTCCCGGCGCACCTCCTGCGCGGCGTGCCGCGCCGCGCCATGCGCACGGCGGCGTTCAACGACGCCCCGGTGGGGAACGGCCCCTTCCGCTTCGTGTCGCACCTGCCGGACCAGCGGTGGGTGTTCGCGCGCAACGACGACTTCCCGGCGGCCATGGGCGGCCCCCCGACGCTGCGCGGCTTCGTCGTCGCCGTCGTGGACGAGGCGACCACCAAGTTCGCCGGCCTGGCCAGCGGCGAGCTCGACGTGGCCGGCGTCTCGCCGGCCATGGCGCGGCTCGTCGAACGCGACCCCACCCTCCGGCTGATCACCTATCCGGTGCTGTTCGAGACCGGAATCGTGCTCGACACGCATCGGCCACCGTTCGACGACGTCCGCGTGCGCCATGCGATCTCGCTGGCCATCGACCGCGACCGCATCGTGCGCGCGGCGCTCGACGGGTTCGGCATCCCCGCCGCCGGCCCCGTCGCCCCCGAGGTGCCATACGCCGACACCACGCCGCCGGTGTTCGATCCGGCGCGCGCCGACTCGCTGCTCGGGGCCGCGGGCTGGCGGCGGGGCCCCGACGGCCGCCGCGTGCGCGCCGGCCGCCCGTTCGTCTTCACCCTCCTCACCGTCGGCAGCGGCGACAACGCGCTGGAGCAGCTCGTGCAGTCGGATCTCGCCGCGCGCGGCATCACGATGCGCATCCGCCAGCTGGAGCTGGGCGCCTTCCTGGCCGAGGCCCGCTCGCGTCCCAAGCGGTTCGACGCCCTCGTGACCGGCGTGTCCGGTGATCTGTCGCTGGCCTACCTGCGCGCGATGTTCGAATCGCGCCAGGCGGGGAGCGCGCTGGACTACGCCGATTTCCACGACGCCGCCCTCGACTCGGCGTTCGCCCGAGCGAGCGCCGCCCGCACCGACGCCGAGCGCGGCGCCGCCTGGCGCGACGTGCAGCGGGAGCTGGCCCGCGCCGAGCCCGTGGTCTGGCTGTACCACGCGCGCGGCGTGCAGGGGGCGACCCGCCGCCTGCGCGGGGTGACGATGGATCTGCGCGGCGAGCTGGCGACGCTGGCGCAATGGCGCCTGGTGTCGAGAGATTCCAGGTAATGCCGCTGCTCCTCAATTCCGACGCGCTGGCCCGCCGTCGCGCCGTGGCCGCGGGCGGACTCGCGCCGCTGGCCGACTCGCTCGCCGCCGACCTCGAGCGCGCAATCGGCGCCGGCCTCAGGGTGCCCCGCGAGAAGGCCGTCCTGTCGCGCGCCGGCGGCGTCTGCGAACGCGACGGCTCGCCGCTGGCGTTCGACCCCTGGTCGCCCCACGAGCACCGGTGCGCCACCTGCGGTCAGGTGCACCGGGGGGCGCTGCACGACCGGTGGTGGCTGTACCCGTATCAGCTCTGGCTGGCCGAGCGGGCCGTGCACGGCGCGGCGCTGTACGCGGTGCGCGGCGACGAACGGCACGCCCGCTTTGCTGCCGACCTGCTGGCGCAGTACGCCGTGTCGTACCTCGAGTACCCCAACCGCGACAACGTGCTCGGCCCCACGCGCCCCTTCTTCAGCACGTATCTCGAGTCCATCTGGCTGCTGCACCTCTGCGTGGCGCTGGATCTGCTCGAGGCCGCGGGCGCGCCGGTGGACGGCGCCGCGGTGCGCGAGCGTCTCGTCGAGCCGAGCAGCGCCCTCATCGCCAGCTACGACGAGGGGCTTTCCAACCGCCAGGTGTGGAACAACGCCGCCCTGATTGCCGCGCGGCGCCTGCTCGGCGTCGAGCAGGACTTCGACCCCGTGGTCTACGGGCCGTCGGGACTGCTGGCGCACCTCGAAGATGGGCTGCTCGACGACGGGACCTGGTACGAGGGGGAGAACTACCACCAGTTTGCGCACCGGGGGCTCTGGTACGGCCTGCAGCTCGCCGGCGGCGCCGGCCGCGAGCTGCCCGAGACCGCGGTGGCCCGCTTCGACGCCGGCTACGCCGCGACCTTCGCCACGGCGCTCCCCGACCTCACGCTCCCGGCGCGGAAGGACTCGCAGTACGCCACCTCGCTTCGCCAGTGGCGATTCGCGGAGCACTGCGAGCTGGGGCTGGCGCGCCACGACGACGGGGTGCTTCGCGCGATGCTCGCCGAGCTGTACGACCCCGACGCGCCGGCGCCCGACGGCGACACCGGGCGCGCCAGCTCGAGCGCCGAGGCGGAGCGCAACGGCCGTCCGGTGCGCCTTACGCGCGCCGATCTCGGATGGAAGTCGCTCCTCTTCGCGCGCGAGGCGCTCCCGCCGACGCGCGAGCGGGGCCTGCGCAGCGTGCTGCTGCACGGGCAGGGCGTCGCCGTGTTCCGCCGCGAGCGCGGCCGCGTGTATGCGGCGCTCGACTACGGGCAGTCGGGGGGCGGCCACGGGCACCCCGACCGGCTCAACCTCCTCCTCTCCGTGGGCGCCACGCGGTGGCTGGACGACCTCGGCACCGGGTCGTACGTGGACCCGTCGCTGCACTGGTACCGCAGCACGCTGGCCCACAACGCGCCGCTCGTGGATGGCCACTCGCAGTGGCGCGTGGACGGACAGCTCGAGGCCTTCGACGAGCGCGAGCAGGCGGGCTGGGCGCGCGCGCAGGCGCGCATCTGGCCCGACGTCGCGGTCCAGCGCACGCTCGTCGTGATGGACGGCTACTGCATCGACCAGCTGCGCTGGCGCGCCGGGCATGCCGCCACCGTCGCCCTGCCGATTCACTGCGACGCCGAGCTGGGCGGCCAGCTCAAGCCGGTGCGCGCGCGGTACGCCGGCGCCGGCGGCCTCGAGGACGGCGACCGCTTCGTGACCACCGAGCGCGCCTGGAGCTCGGCGGCCAACGCCCGCGTTCAGCTCGGGCCCGGCGACGGCCCGGCGGGCGAGCCGCGCGGGTTCGCGCGCTGCACGGTGCCGGCCGTCTGGTACACGCTTTCCGGCCCCGGCCAGCCTCCGGGCACGCGCCGCCGCTTCCACGTCGTCGAGAGCCGTGGCGCCATGCTGGGCGCCGTGTGCACCGTGTGGGGTTGGACCCGCGACCTCGAGTCCGTGGAGTGGACCGGGGACGGCGTGATCGTGCGCCTGCGCGATGGCGCCCGCCACGTGCATCGCCCCGTGGATCAGGGGTGGCACGTGGACATCGCCACCGACGGGTCGTCCCGGTACCTGGAGCTGGACGGCGTGATCTCGGACGAGCTTCCCCTCGCCGTCACCGCCGAGCGCATGGGCACGCCGACCTTCACCACCGCCATCCCCGAGGAGAGCGAGGTCACGGTGGAGACGGCTCCCGAGGGCTACAACGGGATCATGCTCTCGCCGGCGCGATCCCACGCCGACTGGTGGTCCGACGCGTCGCCCGACCAGCGGCTGGGGTACGCGGTCTACCACCTGGGCGCGCCCACCTACCGGCGCTCGGAGCAGACCTGGGACGAGGCCGGCCGCCCCGCGGCGCGCGTGGCCGTGGCGGCCGCCGCCAGGCTGATCGTGGTGGACGTCCAGATGACCACCGCCAACCCGCGCTTCGTTCCGGCCGACGCCGTGAATCCGTACGACAACGAGGCCCCCGACATCAACGGCGACGGCGTGCAGCTCTACGTGCGCGCCGGCCAGGACGGCGGCGCCTGGATGCTCGTGCCCGAGCCCGCGGCCAAGCCGGGCACCGTTCGGGCGCGCCCCCTCGACGGATGGGGCGGCCTCAAGCTGGGCCGCACGAGCTGGCGGCGCACGCGCGAGGGCTACGAGCTGCGCGCCGAGATCGCGTTGCGCGAGCCGCTGCAGGTGGGCGCCGATTTCTGGCTCGACGTGCTGGTCAACGAGACGGCGCCCGATCGCGAGCGACGCCGCGGCCAGCTCATCCTGAGCGGACCCGACGGCGAGTTCGTCTATCTGCGCGGCGACCGCCACGACCCGGCGCGCCTGCTGCGCTTCACGGTCGTTACGTGAGCGGCTCGCGGCTGGACCGGGTGCGGATCGTGCTCTACGAGCCGCAGGACCCGGTGAACATCGGCGCCACCGTGCGCGCCATGAAGAACATGGGGGTCGCCACCCTGCACCTGGTGCGCCCCGTGGCCTACGACCCCGAGCGCATCGAGGGAATCGCCCACAACACGCGCGACCTGATCGACCGCATCGTGTTGTTCGACGACTTCGACGCGGCGGTGGCCGACTGCGTGCGCGTGGTCGGGTTCACGGCTCGCCGCCGGGCGGCGCGCCGGGCGATGACGGCGCCGCGCGAGGAAGCGCGCTCGGCGCTCGAGGCCGCGGAGCAGGGGCCCGTGGCCTACGTCTTCGGCCGCGAGGACAGCGGACTCCCCAACGAGATCCTGGACCGCATGCACGCGCTCGTGATGATCCCCACCACCGCGCATGCCTCGCTCAACCTGGCCCAGGCGGTGCTGGTGGGACTCTACGAGCTGCACCTCGCGGCGGCCGACGCCACGCGCGCCCTGGCCCCGTCGCGCAAGGCCGCGCCCCCGCCCACCAACGCGCAGTTCGAGCAGTACTTCGGCGACCTCGAGCGGTCGCTCGACGCGATCGAGTTCTTCAAGACGCGCGTGTCGGAGCACATCATGCGCACCCTCCGCTCGCTCACCTACCGCGCCGCGCCCGACGCGCGCGAGCTGTCCCTGGTCCGCGCCATGACCCTCGAGGTCGTGAACTACCTCAAGCGCACCGGACGGCCTTGACGCCCCTCCGGCCCCGACCATTCTTCAGGCCATGGTATTCAAGCGATTCTTCGACCGCGGCACGCCCGTCGATCCGCCGCAGCCCGAGGTCCTCGACGACGACGACGCGGCCGCCGACCTGACCGTCGCGCCCGAGGACGACTCCCACCTTCCCGAGGAGGCGCCCGACCGTCCGTGGTACGAGCGCGCCGCCGAGGTCATCGCCGGCGGCGCCTCCACCGGCAGCAAGCGCCCGGGCGCGATGTACGGCACCGAGACCCCCGACGGTCCCACGCACTTCATCCACGCCGCCGGCTGCCACGTGGTGGCCACCGACGGCGAGACCTACGTCGATTGCAGCATGGCGCTGGGCGCGGTGGCGCTGGGCTACGCCGAGCCGAACGTGACCCGCGCGGTGCTCGACGCGGTGGGCGGCGGCCACGTGTCCGGGCTCAGCAGCACGTTCGAAGTCGCCGTCGCCGAGCGCCTGTGCGACATCGTCCCGTGCGCCGAGCGCGTCCGCTTCCTCAAGTCGGGGGCCGAAGCCACCTCGGCCGCCGTGCGCCTTGCCCGCACCTACACCGGCCGCGACGTCGTGATCGCCTCGGGCTACCTCGGCTGGCACGACTGGGCGAGCGACAGCCCGGGGGTGCCCGAGGGCGTGCGCCGCGACGTGCTCCGCGTGCCGTTCGACGACACGGCGGCGCTCGAGACGGCGGTGCGCACCGCCGGCGACCGGCTGGCCGCGATCATCCTCGAGCCCGTCGTCGAGCGGATGCCCACCGACACCTGGATCGCCCGCGCCCGCGAGCTCGCCACGCGGGCCGGCGCCGTGCTGATCTTCGACGAGATGAAGACCGGCTTCCGCCTCGCCCCCGCCGGCTTCCAGGAGGTCTCCGGGGTGACCCCCGACCTCGCGACCTTCGGCAAAGCGATGTCCAACGGCTTCCCCCTCGCCGCCGTCGTCGGGCAGCGGGACGTCATGGACGCGGCGGCGAACACCTGGATCTCCTCGACGCTGGCCAGCGAGGCCGGCGCCCTGGCCGCCGCGCTCACCGTCTGCGAATGGCACGATCAGGCCGACGTGTGCGGCATGCTCGCCACCCGCGGCGCCGAGATGCGCCGCGTGGTGGGCGACGCGCTCTCGGCCAGCGGCATCCCCGGCGTCACGCTCGCGGGGCTGGACCAGATGTGGCTCCTGCGGTTCGACGACGCGACGCGCGAGCGGGCGTTCCTGGCCCGCGCCGCGGGCCACGGGGTGCTGTTCAAGCGCGGCGCGTACAATTACGCGTCGGTCGCCCACGACGACGCGGCGGTGCAGGCCATCGAGCACGCGGCCAGCGCCGCCTTCGTGGACATCCAAGAGGCGTCGTGACGGCGCCGGCGGGCGCGGCCGGCGGAGCGCGCGGCGGGGGGCCGCTGGCGGGGGCGGGCCCGCTCATCGACGCGCACGCGCACTTCTACCACCCCCGGTCCCCGCGCGGCGACTGGGCCGAGGTGAACGCGGCGCGACTCCGCGCCGGCGAGCGCATCGGCATCACCTACCACGTGGCGTCGATCCTCGGCAGCTGGGGGGCCTCCTCGCCCGTGTACTTCCCCTCGCCGGCCGACGTCACCGCCGGCAACGACGCCATGTACGCCATCTGCGAACGTGAATGGCGCCGCGTGCGGGCCTACGTCACGGTGAACCCCAACCACACGGCCCACGCCGTGGCCGAGATCGCCCGCGGCGCGGCGCGGGGCGCGGTGGGGGTGAAGCTGGCCGCCAGCCGCCGCGCCGACGACCCGCTGCTCGACCCGGTGTGCGAGGCCGCCGCGCGCCACGGGTTTCCCGTCCTCCACCACGTCTGGCAGCACCGCACCCGCGAGTGGCCGTCGCAGGAGATCTCCGACGGCGCCGACCTCGCGGCGCTGGCCCGGCGCCACCCCGGCGTCACCTTCATCCTCGCCCACATCGGCGGCGGGGGCGACTACATGCACACCTTCCCGGCCATCGCCGACGCCCCCAACGTCGTCGTCGACGTGTCGGGTAGCGGGGTCGACCGCGGCATGCTCGACGAGGCCGTGCTCCGCCTCGGGGTCGAGCGCATCCTGTGGGGCAGCGACGTCACGATGGAGACCGGCCTGGCCAAGCTCATGGGGTTCGAGGCGATCCGGCTGGCCGCCGAACGCATGGCGCTCATCCGCGCCGGGAACGCGCTGCGGATCTTCCCCGCGGGGAGCTTCCCCGAGGCCGCCACGGCGGCCGCTGGAGCGGCGCGATGATCGACGTCAACGCGCTCATCGGGCCGTACCCCTTCCGCTACGTGCCGCACCCCGACCCCGAGGTGCTGGTCCACGTGCTCGCGCGCGAGGGGCTGCGCGGCGCGTGGGTCGGCCATCTGCCCAGCGCGTTCCATCGCGATCCCTCGGCCGGCAACGCCCAGCTCTACACGGCGCTGGCCCCGCACGCGCCGACCCTGCGCCCCGTGCCCACCATCCGGCCCGACTGGCCGCGCTGGGAAGACGCGCTGCGCGCGGCGGCCGGCGCCGGCGCGCCCGCCGTGCGCGTCTACCCGACGCTGTGGCAGCTGGGGCCGCACGACGGGCGCCTGCGCGAGCTTGCCATCGCCTGCGGCGAACGCCGGATGGCGGTGCTGCTCACCGTGCGGTTCGAGGATCTGCGCCAGCGCCACCCGTTGGACGTCGCGGGCGACCTGCCGGCGGCGGCCATTCGCGATCTGGCGCGCGCCGGCGCCGGCGTGCGGCTGGTCGTCACGGCGGCGGGGCGGGAGCTCATCGAGGAGGTGCATTGGGGGCTCACGCCCGAGGAGCAGCGGCGCGTGGTCTGGGACATCTCCTGGATCTGGGGCCCGCCCGAGGACCATCTCGCCAAGCTGTTCCGCGCGATCGGCGCCGACCGGTTCGTCTACGGCACGCACTGGCCGCTGCGCCTCACGCAGGCGCCGCGGGCCAACCTCGCGCTGCTGCCGGACGACGTCGCGACGGCGGCGCTCGCCGATCCCGAGGCGCTCTTCGCGTGACGCCGGCGCGGCCCGCCCCGGGCGAGCCGCCCGTGACGCGGCGCTACGGAATTTATGCCACGTCAATACTTGCGCGAATCGGCCCGTACAGTGAGATTTTTCCGTCGCCCGCAGGCTTGTGAATGTCTTCACAAGGCAGTCCTCCCCTCATTCACACGGCCGCCCAAAATTCACGTGATCTCCTTCTGCACTCCATTGCGATGACCAAGCGCAGGAAGTGGACCGCCATTCCGGGGCTGATCGTGCTCGCCGCCGGTGCCGTGATGCTCTCCGCATACAGCGGCGCGTCCTCGTCGCAGAACAGCTCACCGGTCCAGCCGATCCCGTTCCCCCATTCGGTGCACGTCGGCAAGCTCGGGATCAACTGCGTCTACTGCCATTACTCGGCGAACAAATCGCCCGATCCGGGGTTCCCGGCGGTGTCGACGTGCATGGGCTGTCACACCCTCATCGGCCCGAACCGGCCGGCGAGCAACCTCGGGGCCGCCCGCACCAGCGTCGGGATCCAGACGCTGTGGAACTACGCCGGCATGGGCGGCAAGCCCGCGAAGCCGATTCCGTGGATCCGCATCCACCGGCTGCCCGACTACGTGCACTTCCCGCACATGCGCCACATCAACGCGGGCGTCACCTGCCAGACCTGCCACGGCCCCATCCAGACCGAGGACCGCGTGTACCAGTACGCCACGCTCAATATGGGCTGGTGCGTGAACTGCCACGTGAATGGCTACGATCCGCAGCAGGGCGAGGAGATGGCGTCCATGGTGTCCGACGGCCACGGCGGCGCGATGCTGCCGGCCGGCTTCACGGCGCCCACCACCGCGACGCCCGACTCGCTGCGCAAGCATGCGCGGTACGACTGCTCCGTCTGTCACTACTGATCGCCGCGTGAACCGTTTCTCCCGCATCTCGATTCGCAGGCCGGCGTCCCCCACGCGTGCCGTGCGCCGTCCGAGGAAACCTTCATGAGCAAGTCCACGGAACCGAAAGGCAAGGGCGTCAAGCGCCGGGATTTCCTGAAAATCCTCGGCGTCAGCGGCGCCGCCGTCGGGGCCGCCGGCTGCAGTCCCGAGAGCGCCGGCAAGCTGATTCCGTATCTCGTGTCGCCCGACCAGACCGTGCCGGGCGTCTCCACGTACTACGCCACGACCTGCCGCGAATGCGCGGCGTCCTGCGGCGTCATCGCCGAGACGCGCGACGGCCGCACGATGAAGCTCGAGGGCAACCCCGACCACCCGCTCAACCGCGGCGCGATCTGCGCCCGCGGCCAGTCGGCGCTGCAGCAGCTCTACAACCCCGACCGCCTGCGCGCGCCGATGATCAAGAAGGGCGGCGCCTGGCAGTCCGCGTCGTGGGACGAGGCGCTGGCCCTGGTGAGCCAGAAGCTGGGCGAGGCGAAGAGCCGCAATGCGGCCGGCGGCGCGGTGTTCCTCAACCAGCACGAGAGCGGAAGTTTCCCGGCGTTCGCCGATCAGTGGCTCGCCGCGTTCGGCATGAAGCCCCACCTCAGCGTGGACTTCGAGGCCGATCAGGCGGCGATGGAGGCCAACCGGCGCGCGTACGGCGTGTCGTGGCCCCGCCTGGACTTCTCCCAGGCCCGGCTCGTCGTCTCGTTCGGCGCCGACTTCCTCGAGGGCTGGGGCGCCTCGGTGCCCCACCAGCTCGATTACGCCGACGCCCGCACGAACTTCGAGAACGCGCCGCGGTCGGTGTACATCGGGCCCCGCCGCACGCTCACCGGCATGAACTGCGACCAGTGGATCCCGTGCAAGCCGGGCTCCGAGCTGATCGTCGCGCAGGCGCTGGCCGGCAAGGCGTCCGTGGCCCAGGCGGCCAGCGCCAGCGGCGTCGGCGCCGACGTGCTCGGCGCCCTGGCCCGGGAGCTCGCGGCGGCCAAACCGAGCCTGCTCCTCGCCGGCGCGCGCACCGCCAACGCGCTCGACCTCGCGCTGGCCGTGGCCGACCTCAACAAGACGCTGGGCAACGTCGGCAAGACGGTGCTGCCCGCCGAGCCGCTCACCGCGTTCGAGGGCATTGCCCGCTACAGCGAACTGGCCGACGCCGTGGAGCGGATGCGCGGCGGCAGCGTGCCGGTGGCCTTCGTGCGCGGCACGAACCCGGCGTACTACCTGCCGGCGTCGCTCAAATTCGCCGACGCCTTCGCCAAGGTGCCGTTCAAGGTGGCGTTCGCCACCCAGCCCGACGAGACCGTCGAGGCCTGCGACGTCGTGCTGCCCGACCTCCACTCGCTGGAAAGCTGGGGCGACGCGATGCCGGTCAAGGGCACGCTCGCGCTGCAGCAGCCGGCCATGGATCCGGTGTTCGGCGGCACGCGCGGGGCGGGCGACGTGATGCTCGCGCTGGCGCAGAAGGATCCGTCGGCCGCGGCGAAGTTCCCGCAGAACAGCTACCGCGAATGGGTCATGGCCCGCTTCCCGGGCGGCCCCGCCGGGTTCGCCTCGGGGCTCGCCAAGGGCGTGATGCCGGGCACGCTGCCCGTGCCCGCCGCGCCGGCGCCGCTCGCCATGACGGCCCCGCCGGTTCTCGAGTCGACCGCGGGCGACTTCTATCTGATCACCTATCCGCACGCACTGCTCGGCGACGGCCGCGGGGCCAACAAGCCCTGGCTGCAGGAGCTGCCGGACCCGGTGGCCAAGATCGTGTGGAGCTCGTGGGTCGAGATGCACCCCGAGACGGCGACGAAGATGGGCATCGAGCGCGGCGACATCGTCGAAGTGAAGACGGCCCACGGCGCGATCAGGGCGCCGGCGTATCTCTACCTCGGCGTGCGTCCCGACACGATCGCCATTCCGCTGGGGCAGGGGCATCGCGCCGCGGCGCCGATCCCGGCCTGGGATCCGCTGCACCAGGATCCGGTCAAGAACGTCCAGTGGGGCTACGGCCGCTACGCGCGCGGCGTCGGCGTCAATCCGCTGGACCTCGTGCCGGCGGCGGCCGACGCCGCCGGCGGGTTCGTGTGGACCGTCACGAAGGCGACGGTGGCCAAGACGGGCGATCGCGAGACGATCCCGTCCACCGAGGGCTCGGCGCGCCAGCACGGGCGCGGCATCGCCCAGGCCATCACGATCACCGACCTGCTGAGCGGGAAGGGGAACGAGGTCAAGGAGGCGCCGCTTCCCGGCGACGCGTCGCACGAGTACCTCCCCGGCCTCCGGGCGCCGGTGGCCGCCGACGCGCAGGGCGACATCGGCGCGCCCACGGCGGCCGATTCGGGCACGCACCTCGGGATGTACGACCCCAAGAACCCGCTCGGCATGGCCAGGCGCCGCTGGGCGATGACCGTCGACCTTGCCCGCTGCACGGGTTGCTCGGCGTGCGTCACGGCGTGCTACGCCGAGAACAACATTCCCACGGTGGGCGCGGCGTGGCAGAACGCCACCGTGTACGCCGTGGAGAAGACCGGCTACAACGTGGTGCGCGGCCGCGAGATGAACTGGATCCGCATCGAGCGCTACTTCGAGGGCGCGCCCGACGCCAAGTTCGGCGAGGAATGGGAGGGCCGCGTGGTGCCGATGATGTGCCAGCAGTGCGGTAACGCGCCCTGCGAGCCGGTCTGCCCGGTGTTCGCCACCTACCACTCGCCCGACGGGCTGAACGTCCAGGTCTACAACCGGTGCGTGGGCACGCGCTACTGCTCCAACAACTGCCCGTACAAGGTCCGCTACTTCAACTGGTTCGGGTACGGCGAGAAGGACCGCCGGCAGTACGCGTTCCCGGAGCCGCTCAACTGGCAGCTCAACCCGGACGTGACGGTGCGCGGCAAGGGCGTCATGGAAAAGTGCACGTTCTGCGTGCAGCGCATCCGCGAGGCCGAGAACCGCGCGAAGTTGGAGCATCGCGAGCTCATCCCCGACGAATTCACCACCGCGTGCGCGGCGAGCTGCCCGTCGCGGGCCATCACCTTCGGCGACGCCGCCGACGAGCGGTGGTCGGTGAACAAGCTGATCGAGGACCGGCGCGCCTACACCGTGTTCAAGGAAATCAACACCTATCCCGCGGTGGTCTACTTGAAGAAGGTCAACCATCCCTCGCCGGCTGCGGCGGGCAACGCCTAAGGAGGGCACAGCATGGCCACGACTGCAGCGCCCTTCCCGCCGGCGGCCGATCTGCGGCCCAACGTCGCCTCGGCGGACGTCCACTTTCCGGCGATCAAGACCTATGAGCAGGTGGACAACGAGGTCATCAACACGATGCGCCCCACCCTGGGGTGGTTCGTGCTGCTCGGCCTCGCGATCCTGTGCATGCTCGTCGGCGCCGCGACCTGGACGTACCAGATTTACGAAGGCCTGGGCGCGGCGGGCTACCACCCGCCGGTCATGTGGGGCGTGTACATCGTCAGCTTCGTGTTCTGGGTCGGCATCGGCCACGCCGGGACGCTGATCTCGGCGATTCTCTACCTGTTCCGCGCCGGCTTCCGGACCAGCATCTACCGCGTGTCCGAGGCGATGACCGTGTTCGCGGTCATGACGGCCGGCCTGTTCCCGATCCTGCACCTCGGGCGGCCGTGGAAGTTCTTCTACCTGATTCCGTATCCCAACTGGCGCCTCATCTGGCCCAACCCGAAGAGCCCGCTGGTGTGGGACGTGTTCGCGATCCTGACGTACCTCACGGTATCGGCGACGTTCCTGTTCGTGGGCCTCATTCCCGACTTCGCCATCATGCGCGATCGGGAGAAGAACCCCATCCGCAAGCAGCTGTTCGCGACCCTCGCGATGGGCTGGCGGAACTCCGACAAGGAATGGCGCCACTTCGCCCGCGCCTATCTGTTCCTGGCCGCGTTCGCCACGCCGCTCGTGCTGTCCGTGCACTCGGTCGTGTCGTTCGACTTCGCGATGGCCAACATGCCCGGGTGGCACGAGACGATCTTCCCGCCGTACTTCGTGGCCGGCGCCATCTACTCCGGCCTCGGAATGGTGTTCACGATCGTCATCCCGATGCGGAAGTTCTTCAAGCTCGAGCACTACATCACCCTCAACGACCTCGACGCCGCGGCCAAGATGTGCCTGTTCGTCTCGATGGTCGTGGGACTGGCCTACCTCACCGAATTCCAGATGGGGTGGCTGGCCGGCACGAGTTTCGAGCAGGAGTACTGGTGGAACCGCGCGTTCGGCCAGTGGTGGTGGGCCGAGTGGATCATCCTGGTCTGCAATTGCCTCCTGCCGCTGTCGCTGTTCTCGCAGAAGCTGCGCCGCAATCCCTCGTGGCTGTTCACCCTCTCGATCTTCATCAACATCGGGATGTGGTTCGAGCGGTTCGTGATCATCGTTCCGACGCTGTCGCACGAGTTCGAGCCGTGGCAGTGGAGCACGTACGCGCCGACGTGGGTGGACTACGCCATCCTGCTCGGCAGCTTCGGGTGGTTCTTCATGTGGTTCCTGCTGTTCATCAAGCAGATGCCGGTAATGGCGATGTCCGAGTTCAAGGAGCTCATTCCGGCGCGGATGAAGCACGCCGCCGGCGAGGGAGGGGCCCACTGATGCAAGGCGTCATCGCGGCCTTTCACGAGCTGGCCTCCGCCGTGCACGCGGTGGAGGACCTGAAGAAGGAGCGCTACCCCGAGATCACGGTGTACACGCCCACGCCGCACCACGAGTTCGACGAGGTGCTGGCGCGGCCCGAGAGCCACGTCCGGCGGTGGACGCTGATCGGCGGCGTGCTCGGGTGCACCTTCGGCTACTGGATCTGGATCTGGATCACGCGCTACTGGCCGCTCGTCGTGGGCGGCAAGGCGATCGTGGCCCTGGTGCCGTTCACCATCTTCGGGTTCGAGGTCATGGTGCTCGTCGGCTCGCTGGCCACCGTGATCGGCATGTTCGCCAACTCGCGCATCCCACGCCTCACCCAGACCGTGGGCTACGACGCGCGGTTCAGCGCCGGCCACTTCGGCGTGTGGGTCGAGACGCCGCCCGACCGCGCCGAGGCCGCGGCCGACCTGCTGCGCCGCCACGGCGCGACGGAGGTGCGGCATGAGCGCTGATTTCCGCCGGCGCGTCGTGCGCACGGCCGCGTTCGCCTACGCCGCGCTCCTCGTCAGCGGGTGCTCCTGGTTCAGCGACTTCAAGCGCCAACCGGACTTCCACCCCTGGCAGAGCGTGTCCGACACCGTTCCGCCCCGCGGCAACCCGCAGATGTCGGTGCCCGTGTACGGGTCGGCGGCCCCCGGCTTCATGTACAGCCGCGCCCAGTTTCCGGCCACGATCGACTCGATGGCCAATCTCAAGAATCCGATCGCGCCCGACGCGCGGTCGCTCGAGAACGGCCATAAGTACTTCGCCATCAACTGCTCGGTGTGTCACGGCTACGCCGGGGCGGGGGACGGCATTGCCACCAAGTACGGCATGATCCCCATGCCGCTCACGTCCGATCACGCCAAGTCGCTCAGCGACGGGTACATCTTCGGCATGATCCGGAACGGCCGCGGCTCAATGCCCACGTACAACCGCATCGAGGAGCCCGACCGCTGGGACATCGTCAACTACGTCCGCGCGCTGCAGGGCAAGATCCCCGGCGTGACGGTGGCCACCGGCCCCATCGGCAAGCCCGGTGAGACCGGCGCCACCCTGCCCGGCGTGACCCAGATGGGCCCGACCCGCCCGGCGCCGTACTACCATCAGGTCGGCTCGCAGGCCATGGTCCCGCTCGACTCCAACCAGCATGGCATGGCCAGCCCCGACACCACGCAGACGGGAGGGCGCCCGTGAGCCTCCATCCAACCCGCGTGCCCACGCGCGACGAAGTCCTCGCGGCCACGAGCAAGCCGCTGCCCCGCTCGCTCACCACGATCAGCGTCGTGCTGGCCGTGGTCGGCGCCGTGACCTTCATCGCCGGGCTGTTCGTCAATCCCGACCGCGCCTGGCACGCCTGGCACTTCAACTGGCTGTTCTTCGCCGGGCTCTCGTCGGGCGGGGCCACGATCGTGGCCGTTCAGCGGGTCACCACCGCCCGCTGGTCGCGCCCCGTGGTGCGCATCCTCGAAGGCTTCGTCGCCTTCCTGCCCGTGGCCTTCGTCTTCCTGCTCGTCACCCTGTTCTTCGGGAAGAACTACGTGTTCGCGTGGGCCCACCATGCCTATCCGAACCCCGCCAAGGCGCTCTACTACGGGCCGACCTTCCAGATCGTCCGCGACGTCGTGGTCTTCGCGCTGCTCACGGTGCTGCCCCTCTGGTTCGTCTACAAGTCGGTGCGCCTGGACGTCGGCCAGATCCCCGAGGGCGGCGCGTCGTGGGCGGCCGGCCTCCGGTCGCGCATGCGCCGCGGCTTCGGCGAGGAACGCCGGGAGCTGCACTCCACGCACTCGATGCACGGCAAGCTCGCCGTCGCGATGATCATCGTGTTCGCGTGGGGATGGTCCGTGCTCGCCTGGGATCTGTCGATGAACCTGTCGATGCAGTTCCAGAGCGACCTGTACAGCTGGTGGTTCTTCATGGGCGCCTGGCTGTCGGCGCTGATGGCGTTCAGCCTGCTCGTCATGGCCTGGCGGCGCTACCTCGGCGCGTACGACCTGATCACCGAGGCGCAGATCCACGACATCGGGAAACTCTGCTTCGCTTTCACCGCGTTCTGGGGCTACCTGACGTTCGGCCAGTACCTCGTGATCTGGTACGGCAACATGGGCGACCAGACGTTCTTCATGCGCCTGCGGCTGATCCATCCCTGGGAGACGGTCACGCTGGCCTCCGTCTACCTGATCTTCGTGTTCCCCTTCTTCGGGCTCATTTCGAAGGCCGCGAAGATGTACCTGCCCACGCACATCCTGTTCGCGGGGTCGAGCCTGCTCGGTCTGTGGCTCATGCGCTACGTCGAGGTCTACCCTTCGGCCTATGGCGTGACCGCCACCGCGCCGTTCGGGATCTGGGAAATCGGCGTCGGCGCCCTGTACATCGGCGTCTGGGGGCTGTGCTATACGAAGTTCATGGATGCCTTCCCCCGCATGCGCCTCACCGCGATGACGTCGCTCTACCGCGACGAGATCCAGGTGCCGGTGGACCCGGAAACGATGGAGCCGCTGCCGGCGCACGAGTAGCCCGCCCGGACGATCTGGGCGGCGAAGGGCTCGGCATTGCCGGGCCCTTTTGCATTCCCCCGCCGGTGGTCCCCTTTCGGCCCGGCCGCGGTAGTTCACCGGCGCCATTTTGCCGTTGTGCCGTTGTGCCGTTGTGCCGTTGCGCCGTTGTGCGGGTGCGCCGTTGTGCGGTTGCGCCGTTTCGCAGTTGCGCCGTGCTTGTCGGCGCCGTGCTTGTCGGCGCTGGTCTTGTCGGCGCTGGTCTTGCCGGCGCTTGTCCTGCCGTCGCTATATTTCCCCCCTCGGGGCGTTAGCTCAGCTGGGAGAGCACCGCCTTTGCAAGGCGGGGGTCAAGGGTTCGAGCCCCTTACGCTCCACTCCGATCAGGTGCCGATCATGACCGCAGACGCCCTCTCGCCGGTGCCGCAGCCCGGTCAGCCCGCGCCCGACTTCACCCTCGCCTCCACCAGTGGCGAATCGGTCACCCTCTCCGCGCTGCGCGGCCGCCCGGTGCTCCTGGCGTTCTTTCCCCTCGCCTTCACCAGCACCTGTACCGCCGAGCTGTGCGACATCCGGGACGACTACGACGCCTTCACGAGCTCCGGCGTCGTCGTGCTCCCGATCAGCGTGGACTCCGTCGCCACCCTCCGCGAGTTCAAGCAGAAGCTCCAACTCGAGGTGGACCTGGTCAGCGACTTCAAGCGCGAGGCTTCCCGCCGCTACGGCACCCTCATCGACGATCGCTTCTATTCCAATCGCGCCTACTTCCTCGTGGACGCCGGAGGCACGGTCCGCTGGGCCCACGTCGAGGCCAACCCCGGCCAGCGCCGGAAGAATTCGGAGATTTTCTCCGAAATCGAGAAACTGAAATAGCCTGCCGTCAGGAGCCGAACAGTCCGGCACATCCTGCGGGGATTATCGGTCAACTTGACCGGGTGGCACGGGCGCCGTAACTTGGCAGTCCTACCCTGAAGGAGCCCTCCCTGTCCGGCGGACCCCGCGCATCGCTCTCGCCCAAACGCCCGGCCCGGCGCCCCACATCGTCGAGTGCGGCGGCGTTGCAGCGGGTCGTGCGGGCCTTCGCCGGCGGGGACGACCTGGATCGGGCCATCGGCGCCGGACTTCGGGCCCTGCGCGCCGAACTGGGCGCCCTGGGCGCCAGCGTCTGGCTCCACGAGGGCGCCGGCTCCACCCGCCAGTGGCATGTGGGCCGCGACGGCTTCACGCCGGCCGACGCGCGCCGCGTTCGCGGCGCTCGGCGGACGCCGGCCGGCGACCCGCGGGTGTTCCCGCTGCGTTCCGGGCGCCACGCCGTGGGACTTCTGGTCGTCAAGGTGGGTCGGGCGCCCACCGCCGGTGAGCGCGTGTGGCTGGCCGACGTCGCGGGCGTGCTCGCCCCCGTGCTCCGCCAGACCCGGCGGGCCCGGAGCCTCCAGGCCAGCGTCGAGGCGGGCACCCGCGAGATCGAGGCGCAACAGGCGTTCTTCGAGCGCATCGTGGACGCCCTTCCCGTGGGCCTCTACGTCATCGACCGCGACTATCGCGTGCGGGCGTGGAACAGCAAGCGCGAGACCGGCCTGCAGGGCGTGGCGCGCCGCGAGGTGCTGGGCCACACGATCTTCGAGGTGCTGCATCGCCAGCCGGCCGCCGTGCTCCGCGACGAATTCGATCAGCTGTTCGCGAGCGGCGACATCCAGCAGTTCCAGACCGAGTCGCACGCCACCGGCGAGCCGCGCGTGTACCGGCTCACCAAGATTCCGATGCGCGACGAGCGCGGGGAGATCTCGCACGCGATCACGATCGGCGAGGACATCACCGACTGGAAGCAGGCCGAGGCGCGCATCGCCCAGGCCGAGAAGCTGGCGGCGCTGGGCACGTTGGCGGCGGGAGTGATGCACGAGATCAACAACCCCCTGGCCACGATTGCCGCCGCCTCCGAGGCGCTCGAGGCCAAGGTGCGCGAGGGGCGGCTGTCGGGCGACGGGCTCGTCACCGAGCTCTACGCCGTGCTCGGTCTCATTGCCCACGAAGTCAGCCGGTGCAGCGGCATCGTGGGCGGCGTGCTCGACTTCAGCCGGCCCAAGCCGGCCCACCGCGAAGCGGTGGCGGTCAACGACATCGTCCAGCGCACGCTGTTTCTGCTCGGGCACCACGCCCGCTTCAAGAACATGCGCGTCGACACGCTGCTCGCCGACGATCTGCCGGCCGTCCTCGGCGACGACGAGCAGCTCATCCAGGTGCTGATGGCCCTGTTGCTCAACGCCATGGACGCCATGGACGCCACGCGCGGCCAGGGCACGATCCAGCTTCGCACCGCCGTCGCGCCGGGGGGTGAGGTCGCCATCGACGTCGAGGATCACGGCGCCGGGATCCGGCGGGCCCACCTGCCGCGGATCTTCGAGCCCTTCTATACCACCAAGCCGGTGGGGCGGGGCACCGGGCTCGGCCTCTCGGTCTGCTATTCCATCGTGTCCGATCACGGGGGGCGCATCGAGGTGAACAGCGTGTTCGGCCGCGGCAGCACCTTCACCGTCCTGCTGCCGGCCGCGCCGGGGAACCAGCCATGAGCGACGAGCCGGGCATCCGCATTCTGATCGCCGAGGACGAGGCCAAGCTGGCCGAGATCCTGGCCACGTACCTCACGGGGCGCGGCCATACCGTGCGCACCACCTCCGACGGCCGCCAGGCGCTGGAGGCGATGCGCACCGACACCTTCGACGTCGCCCTGCTCGACATCGTGATGCCGGAAATGGACGGCCTCGAGGTCATGCGCCAGGTGCGCGAGGACCCCTCGCCCCCCGAGATCATCATCATCACGGGCAACGGCACCATCGACAACGCGATCACGGCCATGAAGCTCGGCGCCTACGACTACATGACCAAGCCGTACCGCATGGCCGAGATCGACGTCCTCGTGCGCCGGGCCTGGGAGAAGCGGCAGCTCGCGCGCGAGAACCAGTTCCTGCACCGGCGGCTGTCGCGCATCGACGGGGCGCCGATCGTCGAGACGCGCTACGCGCCCATGAAGGCGGTGCTGGACGTCGTCGAGAAGGCCGCGCCCAGCGACGCGCCGGTGCTCATCACCGGCGAATCGGGCACCGGCAAGGATCTGCTCGCCCGGATGATCCATCACCTGTCGCGCCGCGGTGGCGCGTTCGTGGACCTCAACTGCGCCATGCTGTCCGACCAGAACCTGGAGACGGAGCTGTTCGGCTACGAGCGCGGGGCCTTCGCGGGCGCCACCGAGCGCAAGATCGGGTTCCTCGAGATGGCCACCAACGGGACGCTGTACCTCGACGAGGTCAGCGAGCTCGAGCCGCGCATGCAGGGACGGTTGCTCCGCGCCCTGGAGCATGGATCGTATTTCCGCGTGGGCGGCATGCAGCGGGTGGAGATCCACACCCGGCTGGTCACCGCCACCAACCGCGACCTCGACGCCCTCGTGTCCGAGGGGAAGTTCCGCGGCGACCTCCTCTACCGCATCAACACGGTCACCGTGGCGCTGCCGCCCCTGCGCGAGCGCACGGTGGACATCCCGCTGCTTGCCGACCACTTCCTGGAGCGGTTCCGCGGACAGGGAGCGCCCACGCTCGCCCCCGACGCGGTGGAGATGCTCCAGGCGTACGAGTGGCCGGGCAACATCCGCGAGCTGCGCAACGTCATCGAGCGGGCGCTGCTCCTGCACCGCGGCGCCGTGCTCGGGGCCGCCGATCTGCCGGTCACGCAGGCAAGGCCGGCCGCCGGACTGCCGGGCAGCCGCGTCTCGCTGGCCGACCTCGAGCGGCGCCACATCGAGGCCGTGCTCGCCCACACGAGCTGGCACCAGGGGCAGGCCGCCGAAGTCCTCGGCATCTCCCCCAAGACCCTGTACCGCAAGATTCGCGAATACGGGCTCACGCGGCCCAGGCGAAGCTGACCCATGCGCATCCTCGTCATCGAAGACGACCCCACGGTGGGGCAGCACGTCAAGCGTGGCCTCGAAGAGCAGCGCTGGGCGGTGGACCTCGTGCCCGACGGCGAGGAAGGCGAGCGCCGCGCCAGCTCGGAGGCCTACGACCTCGTGATCCTCGACATGCGCCTTCCCGGCAAGGGCGGGCTCGAGGTCCTCCAGTCGCTCCGCGACCGCGGCTTCGCCCGGCCGGTGCTCGTCCTCACGGCCCAGGACGCCGTGGACGCCAAGGTCACCACGCTCCGCGCCGGCGCCGACGACTACGTGACCAAGCCGTTCGCGTTCGAGGAGCTGCTGGCCCGGGTCGAGGCGCTGTCGCGCCGCCCGCGCGCCATCGCGTCGCCCATCCTCCAGGTGGCCGACCTCGAGCTGGACCTCGGCACCCGCGACGTGCGCCGCGGCGGCAAGAGCATCGAGCTGACGCCCAAGGAGTTCACCGTTCTCGAATACCTGATGCGCCACCAGGGGCGGGTCATGAGCCGCACGCTGATCACCGAATACGCGTGGGGCTATCATTTCGACCCCGGGACGAACATCGTGGACGTGGTGATCAACCATCTGCGCAAGAAGGTCGACGCCGGGCGGCAGAAGCGGCTCATCACCACCGTCCGCGGCGTCGGCTACATGATCAAGGCCTGACCGGCGGGCCGCCGGCCGCACTGCCATGTACAGCACTCGAGCCAGACTCACCACCGCGTACGCCGGACTGCTGTTCGCGACGATGCTCGCGTTCAGCGCCGCGCTGTACGTGGGCCGGCGCGTGTCGGCGCGCGACGAGCTCGCCGCCCGCGCCCGGGCCGAAGCCCGGCTCGTGCTCAACACCATCGTCTCGGCGCAGGACGACGGCCAGGTCCTCACGACCGTGGTCTCCGGCAATCCGCTCAGCGGCCCCGTCATCCAGTCCACCAAGCAGATGGCCGAGGTCCTGGACCGGGTGCCCGGCTACTTCCTGGTGCTCGACCCGCAGGACCGGCTGCTCTACTCGTCCAGCACGCTGCAGCTCTACAGCCACGCCGACCAGGACACGGTGTACTCGGTGGGGCGATCGGTGCCCATCGGCGGGCTGCCGGCCGAGGTGCCGCTGGCCCGGGACACGACGATCCTGACCCGGCTGCTCGTCGTGGCCGACAGCGACACGGCCACGGGGCCCAACGTCTCCCGCGTCGTGGCGGGGCTGCCCACCTCGACCGCCGACCTCGCCCCACAGCTGCTGATCGGCACGATGCTGCTGCTCGCGCCGCTGGTGCTGCTCGTGTCGCTGGGGGCCGCCTACTACCTGGCCGGGCGGGCATTCAAGCCCGTGGACCTCCTCATCAACGAAGTGGAGGCCATCACCGACGGCCGCAGCCTGCACCGCCGGCTCCCGACCGACAGCGCCGACGACGAGCTGGGGCGCCTGGCCGAGACGCTCAACCGCATGATCGCCCGCCTGCAGGCGTCGTTCGGCGCCCTGCGGCGGTTCACGGCCGACGCCAGCCACGAGCTCAAGACGCCACTCACCGTGCTGCGGGCCGACATCGAGCGCGCGATGCATCCCGGGACGCCCCAGGCCGATCGGCTGGTGGCGCTCGAGGAGGCGATGCAGGAGATCACGCGGATGGCGGACCTCGTGGACAGCCTGCTCACGCTGGCCCGGGCCGACGAGGGACGGTTCGACCTCCACCGCGCGCCGGTCCACCTCGAGCCCATCGTGCGCGACGTGAGCGAGACGGCCACCATCCTGGGCGAGGACGCGGGCCTCACGGTGACGCTGCCGCTGGTCGAGGACGCCGTGGTGCTGGGCGACGCGGCCCGCCTGCGGCAGCTCTTCCTCAACCTGCTCACCAACGCCATCAAGTACACGCCGCGCGGGGGCCGGGTGGAGGTGACGCTCAGCCACCGGAACAACAACTCGGTGGCGTTCGCCGTGCGCGACACCGGGCTGGGAATCTCGGCGGCGGACCTGCCCTACGTGTTCGAGCGGTTCTGGCGGGCCGACCGGGTGCGGTCGCGGGCCTCGGAGCGGGGCGGGTTCGGGCTCGGGCTGGCCATCGCGCAGTGGATCGTGCAGGCGCACGGGGGCACGCTCACCGTGCAGTCGCGGCTGGGGCGGGGGAGCGTGTTCACCGTGCTGCTCCCGATGCTGGTCGAGACGGAGCCGGCGCCGGCCGAGCCGGCCGATGCCGTCCACGACGCCTGAGGGCGCCGCCATGAGGTTCTAACATGGCGTTCATCGAATTTTAATCTGCGGACCATTCCGCTCCCCGGGCGAGGTCGTAGGTTACGCGGTGCCAACTCCCTGTTGTCGTTCCCCCAGGCAGGAATTGCCAGGATCATGTTCAACAACCTCATCGAATCGAAAGCCAAGAGGCAACGCAGCGCGGGCGGCATGCTGTGGAGCCTCGTGATCCACACCGTGATCATCACCGGTGCGGTGTACGGCACGCTCAAGGCCGGCCAGCAGATCGAGAAGGTGCAGCAGGAGAAGGTCGAGTTCGTGAAGATGGAGAAGAAGGAGCCGCCTCCGCCCAAGCCGAAGGCGCCGCCTCCGCCGGACGTGACGGCCGCTCCGCCTCCGCCCAAGGGATTCCAGGTGCTGACCGCGCCGATCAAGATTCCCGACGTGCTGCCCAAGATCGACCTTTCCAAGAGCGTGACCAACGCCGCCGACTTCAGCGGCAAGGGCGTGGCCGGCGGCATCGCGAAGGGCGTCGTGGGCGGCACCGCGCCGGTGAACGAGGGCAACACCTTCTTCGCGTTCCAGGTCGAGAAGCAGGTCGAGATGGCGTCGGGCAACCAGGCGCCGCACTACCCGGACATCCTCCGGTCGGCCAACGTCGAGGGCGAGGTGATCGCCCAATTCGTCGTCGATACCAACGGGCGGGCGGACATGAGCACCTTCAAGGTCCTCAAGTCCACGCACGACCTGTTCACGGCGGCGGTGAAGAACGCGCTGCGCGATTATCGGTTCTATCCGGCCGAGATCGGCGGGCGCAAGGTCAAGCAGCTCGTGCAGCAGCCGTTCCAGTTCTCGCTGAACCACTAGTCCCACCGCGGCCGCCCGCGTCGCGGTCGTTCACCCGCTTCCCTTTTCGGAGCTCGACGACTTATGGATGTCTCACTGCTTGGTCTCTGGCACTCGATGGGCGCGTTCGCCAAGGGCATCGTGTTCGTGCTGGCGTTCATGTCCATTTACTCGCTGACCATCATGGTCTCGAAGTGGTAGAACCTGCGGAAGGCGCAGAAGGAGACGATCAAGTTCGCGCCGGAATTCTCGCAGTTCCTCGAGGAAGACAACCTCACCGAGGCGATCAACCTCGCCGAGAGCTACAAGAAATCCCACGTCGCCATCGTGCTCGGCGGCGCGCTGGGCGAGGTCAAGCCGCTGATCCAGGACGGCTCGGTCACCGTGGCCGACATCAACTCGGCCGAGCGGGCGGTTGAGCGCAACATGCTGATGGAGATCACGAACCTGAAGCGCGGCCTGGCCGTGCTGGCCACCGTCGGCGCCACGGCCCCGTTCGTCGGACTGCTCGGCACGACGATGGGTATCGTGAACGCGTTCCAGGGCATGGCCGTGTCCGGCTCCGGCGGCCTGTCGGCCATCGGCGGCGGCATTTCGGAAGCCCTGATCACCACCGCGTTCGGCCTCCTCGTCGCCATCCCGGCCGTGTGGGCGTACAACTACTTCACGACCAAGATCGACAACCTGACGGCCGAAATGACGTACGTCTCGAAGGAAATGATCGACTACCTGATCAAGGGCGTGTCGGGCGAGTTCGGGCGGTCGCGGTTCACCCGCGAGTTCAACGCCTCGACGGGCGCCGGCCAACCGATCAAGCAGTAATCCCGCCCTTCGAGCCGAGGAGTCTGGCGTATGGCCATATCCGCAAGCAGTAGCGGCGTGCAGAGCACGCCCAACGTGACGCCCATGATCGACGTCATGCTGGTGCTGCTGATCATCTTCATGGTGGTCACGCCCGCGCTGCTGGCGGGGTTCAACGCAACCCCGCCCGAGGCGCAGAACATCAAGGACCACCCCGAAGATTCGAACACCGATCAGGTGCTCGGCATCGACGTCGACGGGAACTATTATTTCAACAAGAAGCTCATCAAGTACGAGGACATCGCGCCCACCCTGAACGCGGTGTACAACGCGCCGGATCGGGACGACAAGGTGCTGTACATCAAGGCCGACAAGAACCTCGACTACGGCAAGGTGCTGGACGTCGAGGACATCGCGGCCAAGAACGGCGTCGTCGTCGTGGCGCTGATCGGCGATCAGAAGCCGAATACGGTGTCCACCGTGCCGGGTGACAGCAAGGACGCGCCGCCCGCGCCGGGAGGAGGCAACTAATGTCCATGTCTGCCGGCGGGGGCAGCGGGCTCACCAACGAGCCCAACGTCACCCCCATGATCGACGTGCTCCTCGTGCTGCTGATCATCTTCATGGCCGCACTGCCGAGCATGCGCAAGGCGATCGACCTGCAGCTGCCGCAGCCAAATCCGGCGGTCCAGCCCAGCAACGCGGCCTCCGACCAGATCGTGCTCGAGGTCGGACCCAACGGGTGCTACGCCATCAACTCCAAGGTCGTCACCCGCGACCAGTTGCCGCAGGAGATGCACGACGTGTACGACGCGCGCCCCGACAAGGTCCTCTTCATCGCGGGCAGCCCCAAGGTGAAGGTCCAGGACGTCGTCGACGCCATGGACGTCGCCCGCGGGGCCGGCGTCAAGGTCATCGGCATCCCGCCGAAGTCCACCACGGGTCAGGACCAGGGAACCTGCAAGGACTGAACGCGCAGCGTTCCGCGTGATGCCTCCGACGGCCGAGCCCAGCGCTCGGCCGTCGCGTTTTTCTCCCAACGCCGCGCCGGCCGGCGAACCCTTTCCCGGCGGCCGGTCGTATTACCATACAGAAGGCGTCCGCCCCCGTCCGCCGCCCCGATGCGCCACTTCTCCTCCGATCCCTCGCCCCGGCGGGCCTCCCGCCAGCGGCCGCACTACCGGCCGCCCATCGGCGTGCCCCAGGGACGGGAGAACCGGCGCGCCGGCGCGATCTTCTCCCTGCTCGTCCACCTCCTGATCGTCTGGCTTCTGATCACGCCGTTCATGATCCACCATCCGATCGTGGAGATGGCGCAGGGCGCGGGCGGCGCCGGGCCCGCGGGGGGCGGCGGGGGCGGACGCGGGGGCACCGGCGGTCAGACACGGCGCATGACCGAGCGCCTCGAATTCGTGGCCGTGAAGCCGGCCGAGCACCCGACGCCGGCCACCGTGCCACCCCCGAAGGTCAAGCCGAAGCCCGTCCCGCCGCCGGTGGTGCCCAAGCCCGAAATCACGCCCACGGCGGTGTCGGCCGTTCCCGCGGTGCCGGCGCCCGCGGCCGCGCTCGATGTCGCCTCGACGGTCGGCGTTGGAGGCGGCTCGGGGCGCGACGGCTCGGCGGGCAACGGTCCGGGGCGGGGCGGGGGCGTCGGGTCCGGCGTGGGGTCGGGGCGCGGCTCGGGCACCGGGCCCGGCACCGGGGGCGGCACGCAGGCCAACTATCCCCCGCAGCCCATCGAGGTCTTCCTGCCGCCGTACCCCGTTCCCGGGGACGTGAAGGGGTTCCACCTCGTGGCCGAGTTCGACGTGGACTCCACGGGGCGGGTGCTGGGCATGGATTTCACCCCGACCCGGGACCACGGGTACAACCGGCGGCTGAACGACGTGCTGCGGTCGTTCAAGTTCCGGCCCGGGACGACGCCCGACGGAACGCCGATCAGGATGAAGGCGCAGATCGTGGTGGATCTGTACTGAGCGGCGGCGCCGGCCAGGCGCTGCGCCCTCGGTTGCCGTGGCGCCCGTTCACCCCGCAACCCGTTGCCCGATCTTGCCTTCCTTCCCCATTGCCGGAGGGTTAATATTGCGCAGCTTCCCGCCCGGCGCGGGGCCTCCGGCCCCGCCGCCGCTTGCCTCCAACCGGACTCTGCATGTCGAACGTGACCGCCCCGCACGACGAGTCATCGGCACAGTCGCATTCCGGATTCATCAAGGCCATTACGCTCACCGACGCCACGATGCTCGTGGCGGGGGCGATGATCGGGTCCGGCATCTTCATCGTCTCGGCCGACATGGGACGAGCGGTGGGATCGCCCGGCTGGCTCCTGATGGCGTGGCTGCTCACCGGGGTCATGACCTGCTTCGGCGCCCTGACCTACGGTGAACTCGCGGCGATGTTCCCGAGAGCCGGCGGCCAGTACGTCTTCCTGCGCGAATCCTTCAACCCCCTCGTGGGGTTTTTGTACGGATGGACCCTGTTTGCCGTGATCCAGACGGGGACCATCGCCGCCGTGGGCGTCGCGTTCGGCAAGTTCCTCGGCGTGCTCGCCCCCGGGGTCTCCCCGGATCTCTACGGCTGGTTCCCGCACCGGGACGTGTGCGTATCGTGGCTGGGCTGTACCGATCCTGCGCAGGCGATCCAGTTCGGGCTCTCGCCGCAGCGGCTCATCGCGCTGGTCTCGATCGCCGTCCTCACCTGGGTGAACCTCCTGGGCGTGCGCGAGGGAAAGTTCGTGCAGACCTCGCTCACGATCGTGAAGACCGGCGTGCTGATCCTGCTCATGGGGCTGGGGCTCACGATCGGGCGGAACGCCTCGGCGCTCACCGCCAATTTCGGGGGCGGCAACTTCTGGGGGCACGTGGACCTCACGGGCGCCTGGGTCGTCGCGTTCGGCGCGGCGTTCGTCGGCTCGCTGTTCTCGAGCGACGCCTGGAACAACGTCACCTTCGCCGCGGCCGAGGTGAAGAATCCGCAGCGGAACCTTCCCCTGGCGCTGATCATGGGCACGGGGCTGGTGACGGCGCTGTACTTCCTGACCAACATCTCGTACCTGAGCGTGCTGCCGTTCCACGGCGATCCGGCCGGGGCGACGGTACTGGCCCGCGGGCTCACGCACGCGACGCAGGACCGCGTGGGCACGGCGGCCATGGAGCAGATGTTCGGCTCGGCGGGCGGCACGATGATGGCCATCGGGATCCTGATCTCGACGTTCGGGTGCATGAACGGGCTGATCCTGGCGGGCGCGCGCGTCTACTACGCGATGGCGCGGGACGGGCTGTTCTTCAAGGCGGCGGGCACGCTGAGCGCGCGTCAGGTGCCGGCGGTGGGGCTGGTGCTGCAGACCGCGTGGACCGCGGCCCTGTGCCTGAGCGGGACGTACGGCCAGCTCCTGAACTACGTGATCTTTGCGAATCTGGTGTTCTACGTGCTCACCACCGCGGGGCTGTTCGTCCTGCGGGCTCGGCGGCCGCAAGCCGAGCGGCCTTATCGGGTACTCGGATATCCGTTCGTGCCCGGGCTGTACCTGGCGATGGCCGCCGGGGTTATGATTCTCATTCTGATGTCGCCGCAATCCCGGACCGAAGCGGTATCCGGTCTGGTGATCGTCGCCATCGGCATCCCTGTGTATTACCTCTGGCGCGCGGTGGAGAAGCCCGCCGCTTGACCGCCGAGCCCCCTCGCCGTTCGCGGCGTTCCGCCGCTTGCGGCATCTGCCCGTCACCCTGGAGAACGACAACGATGCAACGGATGGACACCGGGCTGCGCCGTGCCCTCCCTCTGCTGGTCGCGGTGGTGTTTGCCGCGATTGCCGGCGCGTTCGCGGCGCCGGCCGCACACGCTCAGACTTCCGCCGCCGCGGCCGTGGCCGCGACGCCGGCCGCGGCGATGCCCGTGGCCGCTCCCGCGCCCGCGCCCCAGCAGGAGATGGGGGGTGAGGCGAACCTCAAGGTTCCCGACCTCTCGACGGCCACGTTTCTCGGCCTGCCGGGCCACCGGCTGCTGATGTGGGGGCTCCTGATCTGCGCCTTCGGCTTCGTGTTCGGCATCTCGATCTACAGTCAGCTCAAGCAGCTGCCGGTGCACGAGTCCATGCGCGAGATGTCGGAGCTGATCTACGAGACCTGCAAGACCTACCTGATCACGCAGGGCAAGTTCCTGATGATCCTGGAGATCTTCATCGGCCTCGTGATCATGCTGTACTTCGGCGTGCTCCAGCACATGGAGCCGCTGCGCGTGGCGATCATCCTCGCGTTCAGCGTGATCGGCATTGCCGGGAGCTACAGCGTGGCGTGGTTCGGCATCCGCGTGAACACGTTCGCCAACTCGCGGACCGCGTTCGCGTCGCTCAAGGGCAAGCCGTACGACTGCTACTCCATTCCGTTGCGGGCCGGCATGAGCATCGGCATGCTCCTCATCAGCGTCGAGCTGACGATGATGATGATCATCCTGCTGTTCGTGCCCGGTGAGTACGCGGGCCCGTGCTTCATCGGGTTCGCCATCGGCGAGTCGCTGGGCGCGGCGGCGCTGCGCATCGCCGGCGGCATCTTCACCAAGATCGCGGACATCGGGTCGGACCTGATGAAGATCGTCTTCAACATCAAGGAAGACGACGCCCGCAACCCGGGCGTGATCGCCGACTGCACGGGCGACAACGCCGGCGACTCGGTGGGCCCGAGCGCCGACGGCTTCGAGACCTACGGCGTGACCGGCGTGGCGCTGATCACGTTCATCCTGCTCGCCGTCAAGGATCCGACGGTGAAGGTGCAGCTCCTGGTCTGGATCTTCGTCATGCGGCTGGTGATGCTCATCGCCAGCGCCGCGTCCTACTGGATCAACGAGGCGTTCGCCAAGGCCCGGTACCAGCACGCCGACGAGATGAACTACGAGACGCCGCTCACATCGCTCGTCTGGCTGACGTCGATCGTCTCGGTGGGCCTCACCTTCCTCTCGTCGTACCTCGTGATTCCCGAGCTGAGCGGGAACACGAGCTACTGGTGGAAGCTCTCGGCGGTGATCACCTGCGGCACGCTCGCCGGCGCGATCATTCCCGAGTTCGTGAAGGTCTTCACGTCGGTGGACTCCAAGCACACCGCGGAGATCGTGGAGTCGTCCAAGCAGGGCGGCCCGTCGCTGAACATCCTGTCCGGCCTCGTGGCCGGCGACTTCAGCGCGTACTGGCTGGGCGGCACGATGGTCGTGCTGATGGGCATGGGCTACATGGTGAGCCGTCACGGCTTCGACATGATCATGCTCGCCCCGGCGGTGTTCGCGTTCGGCCTCGTCGCGTTCGGATTCCTGGGCATGGGCCCGGTGACGATCGCCGTGGACTCCTACGGCCCGGTGACCGACAACGCGCAAAGCATCTTCGAGTTGTCGACCATCGAGCAGATCCCGAACATCGCGGCGGAGCTCAAGAGCACGTACGGCTTCGACGTGAACTTCGAGCGCGCCAAGCATCTGCTCGAGGAGAACGACGGCGCCGGCAACACCTTCAAGGCCACGGCCAAGCCGGTGCTCATCGGCACCGCCGTGGTCGGGGCCACGACCATGATCTTCTCGATCATCGTGGCGCTCACCAACGGCCTGACGCAGAATCTCGACAAGCTGTCCATGCTGCACCCGCCGTTCCTGCTCGGTCTGATCACGGGCGGCGCGATGATCTACTGGTTCACCGGCGCCAGCACGCAGGCCGTGACCACCGGCGCCTACCGGGCGGTGGAGTTCATCAAGGCCAACATCAAGCTCGAAGGCGTGACCAAGGCCTCGGTCGAGGACTCCAAGCGCGTCGTGGAGATCTGCACCAAGTACGCGCAGAAGGGGATGTGGAACATCTTCCTGGCCGTCTTCTTCGCCACGCTGGCCTTCGCGTTCCTCGAGCCGTACTTCTTCATCGGCTACCTGATCTCCATCGCCCTGTTCGGACTCTACCAGGCCATCTTCATGGCCAACGCCGGCGGCGCGTGGGACAACGCGAAGAAGATCGTCGAGGTGACCCTCAAGCAGAAAGGCACCGAGCTGCACGCCGCGACGGTCGTCGGCGACACGGTCGGCGATCCGTTCAAGGACACCTCGTCGGTGGCCCTCAACCCGATCATCAAGTTCACGACGCTGTTCGGCCTGCTCGCCGTGGAGCTCGCCGTCTCGATGACCGCCACGCAGGGCGCGACGTTCACCCGCGCCCTCGCGGCGGCGTTCTTCCTGGTGTCGGTGGTCTTCGTCTGGCGGTCGTTCTACAAGATGCGCATCGAAGTGGAGACGGCCTGATGGCCGCTCCGCGGCGGGGCCGGGGGATGTCCCGGCCATGAAGGACATCCTCGCGAGGAAGTCGGTCGCCGACTTCGAAGCCGACATCGCCGAGCGCGGCGGGCTCAAGCGCTCGCTCGGCAAGTGGCATCTGACGGCGCTCGGCGTCGGGGCGACGATCGGCGCCGGCATCTTCGCGACGACTGGCACGGCGATCGTGGGCGATTCCCTGCGCCCCGGCGCCGGGCCGGCGATCATCTTCTCGTTTCTGCTCACCGCGGTGGCTTGCGGGTTCGCCGCGCTGTGTTATGCCGAGTTCGCCGCCATGGTGCCGGTTGCGGGCTCGGCATATACCTACGCCTATGCGTCCATCGGCGAATTCGTGGCCTGGATCATCGGCTGGGACCTGATCATCGAGTACGCCGTCGGCAACATCGGCGTGGCCATCGGATGGGCGGGGTACTTCCGCGAGTTGATCGGCCACTTCGGGCTCGACCTCCCGGCCTGGCTCGCCACCGACTACCGCTCGGCGCACGCCGCCTTCGCCCAGCTGGCCGCGGGCGGAGCCGGCGACGCCACCACGCAGTACCTCGCGTCGGCCTGGTCCGGCGCGCCGCACGTGGCCAACATCCCGATCATCGTCAACCTGCCGGCGGTGCTGGTCGTGGCCCTGATCACGGTGGTCCTGGTGATCGGGATCAAGGAGTCGGCCGACGCGAACAACGCCATGGTGCTGCTCAAGGTCGGCATCATCCTGTTCTTCATCGCGGTCGGCGTGTTCCTCATCCGTCCGCACAACTGGACCAATCCCGCCACCGGCGGCTTCAACCCCAACGGATTCCCGGGAATCAGCGCGGCCGCGGCGATCATCTTCTTCAGCTACATCGGGTTCGACGCGGTGTCCACGGCGGCCGAGGAGACTCGAGACCCGCCCAGGGACATGCCGTTCGGCATCATCATGAGCCTCATCATCTGCACGGTGCTCTACATCGCGATCTCGATCGTGATGACGGGCATGGCGCCCTGGAAGTCGCTGGGCACGGCCGAACCGATGATCACGGCCCTGCGCTTCGCCCAGGGCCCGCAGAAGCTCATCTCGGCGTCGCGGTTCATCGTCGCCCTGGGCGCCGTGATCGCCATGGGCAGCGTCCTCCTGGTCTTCCAGCTCGGCCAGCCGCGCATCTTCTTCTCGATGTCGCGCGACGGCCTGCTGCCGCCCTTCCTCGCCAAGGTCCACCCCAGGTACAAGACGCCCTACGTTGGCACGATCCTCACTGGCATCTTCGTGGCCGTGTTCGCCGCGTTCGCCAACATCGCCGAAGTCGTGGATCTGACCAACATCGGCACGCTGTTCGCCTTCGTGCTCGTGTCCGCGGGGGTGATCTTCCTCCGCCGCATCGAGCCCGACCGCCCGCGGCCCTTCCGCGTGCCATGGGTGCCGATCACCCCGCTCATCTCGATCGCCGCCTGTTTCTACCTCATGTGGCAGCTGCCCACGATCACCTGGATCCGGTTCGGGGTCTGGCTCGTGATCGGGCTCGTGCTCTACTTCACGTACGGGTACAAGCACTCCACGCTCCGCCTGAAGACGCGGCGGGGGCACTCCGCGGCATGACCGCGCCCGCCACGGCGCCCCGGCGCGGCTTCCTCCGCCGCATCAGCCTGTCGCAGTGGATCGTGATCTCGATGGCGGTGGGGATCCTGCTCGGCTGGGCGTTCCCCGAGAGCGCGCGCGCCGAGCACGGATGGGCGGCGACCGATCTCAAGATCTGGGCGACGGTCTTCCTCCGGATGATCAAGTCGCTCATCGTGCCGTTGATCTTCGGCACGCTCGTCGTGGGCATCGCCGGCCACGGCGACGACATGAAGCGCGTGGGCAGGCTGGCCCTGCGCTCGATCGTCTACTTCGAGGTCGTGACCACGCTCGCCCTGGCCGTCGGCCTGCTCGTGGTCAACGTCGTGAAGCCGGGCGTCGGGGTGCAGCTCGGCGAGGCTTCGGCAGCCCAGGCGAGCTCGCTGGCCGGCACGCACGCCACGTTCGGCACCGTCCTCACGCACACGATTCCCCAGAGCTTCTTCGAGGCCGGCGCCAACAACGAAGTCCTGCAGATCGTCTTCTTCGCGATCGTCTTCGCTGTGGCCCTGTCCCAGGTGCCGGACAGCCGCGGCAAGACCACGGTCCTCGCGTTCTGCGAGGGGCTGTCGCAGGTGATGTTCAAGTTCACCGGCATCGTGATGTGGTTCGCGCCCGTCGGCATCGGCGCCGCGATTGCCGTGACCGTGGGCACGAGCGGCCTGGACGTCCTGCGCCGGCTCGCCGTGCTCGTCCTGTCGCTGTACGGCGCGCTCGTCGTGTTCGCGCTGGCCGTGCTGCTTCCCGTCGCGCTCGCGTTCAAGGTGCCCATTCGCCGGTTCGTCGCGGCCGTCAAGGAGCCGTGGCTCATCGCGTTCACGACGGCCTCGTCCGAGGCGGCGCTTCCGCTGGCGATGGAGCGCATGGAGCAGCTGGGGGTGCCCCGGCGCATCGTCGCGTTCGTGATCCCCACCGGCTATTCGTTCAACCTCGACGGCACCACGCTGTACCTGGCGCTGGCCTCGGTGTTCGTGGCGCAGGCGGCGGGGCTCCAGATGTCGCTGGGCGCGCAGCTCGTCATGATGCTGACCCTCATGCTCACCAGCAAGGGCGTGGCCGGCGTGCCGCGCGCCGCGCTCGTCATCCTCTCCGGCGCCCTCGCGCAGTTCAACCTGCCTCTCGAAGGCGTGGCCATCCTGCTCGGCGTGGACGCCTTCATGGACATGGCCCGCACGTCCATCAACGTGCTGGGCAACTGCCTAGCCTCGGCCGTCATGGCCCGCGTCGAAGGCGAGCTGCCGCCGGCGGCTGGCGACGGCTAGACGGCGTTTCCGAGCACGCGCAGCGCGCCGCGCACCGCGCCACGGGCCGGCACGACCTCGTCGTGGCTCACCGCCGCGCCGGGCACCGCGCTCTTGAGCCGGTGCGTGAGCCGCTTGCGCAGCGGCATCCGGGCGCCGAGCAGCCCGCCGCTCAGCGCGATCGGCACCGCCGCGCGCTCGTCGGTGAACAGCTGCCGGGCCAGCGCCCGTGCGTGCAGGGCCAGCTCCTCGGTCGCGAGGTCCAGCAGCGCGTTGGCGCGCAGGTCGCCGGCATCGGCCACGTGGAACACCACCGGCGCCAGCGTGGCCAGCGTCGCGGGCGAGGCGTCCGCCGCCCACCCGATGAGGTCGGTGACCTCGGCGCACTCGGCCGCCGTGAGCACCGCGCCCGTGAGCGCCGTCCCGGGCTCGCGCCCGTCGGCCGCCGCGGCCACGATCGACAGCGCCCGGCGCCCGATCCAGGCCCCGCCGCCCTCGTCGCCGATGTCCGGGCCCCAGCCGCCGCAGCGAGCCATCGCGCCCGTCGGGCCGCGCCCCATGGCCACCGACCCCGTCCCGGCCAGGAGCAGAATGCCCGGGCCCTGCGCGAACGCATCGTCGAACGCCACCGCGAAGTCCGTGTGGACCACGACCTCGTCGGCGATCTCGCGGCTGGCCAGCGCCTCCCACAGCTCGAGGCGCAGCGATTCGCGCCCAACGCCGGCCACCCCAACGCACACCACGCGCGGCAGGGCGTCGGCGCCGGCGGCGGCCAGCGCGTCGCGCGCCACGCCGGCGATCACGTCGGCGCTCGCGTCCACGCTGCCCGCCCGCACCGCGCTCGGCGCGCCGGAAAGCTCGGCGACCGCGTTCCCCTGGTCGTCGGCCACCACCGCCGTCGTCTTGCTGCCGCCGCCGTCTATGCCGATTACGATTGCTGTCATGATGGGCGTGCGCCGCCTCCGGCCGATGCGCCGGCGAGCGACGAGAGGGTTCCGGTGAGTAGGGTGATGGCCGTGCCGATCAGCACGTACCAGGGCCACGCGATCGCCGCCAGCGGCCCGAGCGTCGCGGCGAGAGAAGGATAGGCGGTCGCGATCTGTTTTGCGAACACCACCACGGACATCGCGGCGATTCCCACCGACATGCCGACAATGGCGTCGCGCTGGCCGGCGCGCGGCACGAACAGGGCCAGGAAGAATCCGCCCAGCAGCCCGCCGTAGGTGAACGACGCGATGGACAGCGCGATCACCACGGCCGGCGTGCCCTGCTGGCGGAACAGCAGCGCCCCGGCGGTGAGCGCCACTCCCCAGAAGAGCGCGAACGCCTTGCCCACGCGCAGCGTGCGCGGGTCCGCGGCCGATCGCCCGGTGAGCGGGAGGTACAGGTCGTGCGTGGCCGACGCCGCGAGCGCGTTGATCGCCGCCGAGTGGGTGCTCATCGTCGCGGCCACGATCGCCGCCACGACCAGCCCCAGAAGGCCCGGCGGCATCGCCTGAATGATGTACGTCGGAAACGCGTCGTCGGGCGTCGCGAAGCCGCGCCCGCCGAAATGCGCCCAGAGGCCGACGCCGATCATCAGGAACAGCGCCATCTGCACGATGATCGCCACCCCGCTCCCGATCACCGCCTTCTGCGCGTCGCGCAGCGAGCGCGCCGACAGCAGGCGCTGCACGATGAGCTGGTCGGCGCCGTGCGACGCCATGGACAGGAATCCGCCGCCCAGCAGGCCGGCGAGCATCGTGTACGGCCGGTCGAATCCCACCGACCAGTCGAACAGGTGCAGCTTTCCCGCCGCGCCGGCGCGGTCCAGGATCGCGTGCCAGCCGCCCGGCACGGTGCGGCCCAGCAGCACCACCGCCGTCAGCCCGCCGAACAGATAGATCCCCGCCTGGATCAGCTCCGTCCACACCACGGCGCGCATGCCGCCCTTGTACGTGTACAGCACGGTGAGCGCGCCCAGGATCAGGATCGCCGATGGCATCAGCCAGGGGGAGGGCACCCGTCCGGTGCCGCTCAGGATCAGCGCCACCGGAATCGCCGTGGCGAAGATCCGCACCGAGTCGGCCAGCGCCCGCGTGCCCATGAACACGACCGACGTGAACCGCCGCGTGGCCAGTCCAAAGCGCTGCTCCAGCATCGCGTACGCCGTGACGATCTCCCCCTCGTAGTAGCGGGGCAGCAAGGTGAACGCCAGGGCGATCCGCCCCAGCAGGTAGCCGAACACCACCTGCAGGAACCCGAGGTTGCCGACGTAGGCCACGCCGGGAATGCTGATGAACGTGAGCGCGCTGGTCTCGGTGGCGACCACCGAGAACAGCACGGCGGGCCAGGGGATGTTGCGTCCCGCCACGAAATAGTCGCGGGCGTCCTTCTGGCGCCGCCCGAGTCGGACGCCGAACGCCGTCGTGCCCGCGAGGTACGCGATGAGGACGGCGACGTCGAGCGGGGTGAAGTGCCCCGTCACGCGCTAGGCCTGGGCGACGACATACGCCTCCATCGCGAAATACTCGGCCAGCCCGAGGCGGTTCAACTCGTCGGCGGTGCCCGTGTTGCGCGCCTCGACGCGCTGCCAGAACTCGCGGTCGTCGGTGGGACCGGGAAAGGGGGCCGAATCCTTCTGCGATTGGTGCTTGAAGATCGCCTGGATCTTGCGCCGCAGCTCTTCCTGCGACAGGGGAACGAGCCAGGTGGCCTCGTCCACCGGCCACTCCTGCCACGCCCCGCGGTACAGCCAGACTTCGGGCACCGGCCGGCCGGCCGCGCGCAGCTCGGCGAGCGCGGCGTCGATCGCCTCCTTCGCCATGCGGTGCGTGCCGTGCGGATCCGAGAGGTCGCCCGCCACGAAGATGTAGCCCGGCGACCACTCCTCGAGCAGCGCGCGCACGATCGCCACGTCCTCGGGCCCGATCGGATTCTTGCGCACCATCCCGGTCTGGTAGAACGGCAGGCGGAGAAACCGCGCCGCCGACGGCGGCAGCCCCAGCGTCTCGATCCCCGCCACCGCCTCGGCCTCGCGGATCAGGCGCTTGATCTCCTGCACCTCCGGAATGTCCACGTCCCCCGGACGCTTCGTGTCCAGGAAGCGGTAGACCTTGCCGGCCAGCGGGGCGATGTGGGCCGGGTCCACCATGCCCTCGCGCGCCAGGCGCTCCAGGAAGTCCACGTAGCGCCGCACGTCGTGATCGAACACGGCGATGTTGCCGCTCGTCATGTACGCCACGACGATCGCGTTGCGGTTCTCCACCAGCTTGCCCAGCATGCCGCCCATCGAGATCACGTCGTCGTCGGGGTGCGGCGAGAAGCAGATCACGCGCTGCCCCGCGGGCAGCTTCGACCGGCCGCGGATCTTGGCCCCCAGCGCATTGAACACCAGACCGTTCACCGCGCCCGGCGACCCGTGCAGCGCCACCAGCGACGACAGCCCGTGCTCGGCATAGTCCTGCTGCGTGAGCTTGAGGATCGCCCGGCTCACCCGCCGCGACAGCCACACCACGGCCCGCACCGTCAGCGCCGGCGTCCACTGGACCGGCTCGACGAGCCACGGGGTCGCCACGCGCGTCAGCGCCGACGCCGCGGCGCGGTCGGCATACACCGTGGCGTTCGGGTGCCGCTGCAGGAACGTCGCCGCGACCTCCAGATCCACCGGCCCCTCCACCGCCCGGCGGACAATCGCCGCCTTGTGCTCGCCGGTGGCCAGCAGCGCGATCTCGCGCGCCGCGAGGATGGTCGCGATTCCCATCGTCACGGCGCGGCGCGGCACGTTGTCCTCGCCGAAGAAGTCCGCGGCCGCCGCGCGCCGCGTCACGCGGTCGAGAATCACCATCCGCGTCCGCGAATCGGCGCCCGAGCCGGGCTCGTTGAACCCGATGTGCCCGGTCATGCCGATGCCCAGGATCTGGAAGTCGATGCCGCCCGCGTCGACGATGGCCCGTTCGTAGGCCGCGGCCATCGCCTCCACGCCGTCTTCCGGCACCGAGCCGTCGGGCACGTGCACGCGCTCCGCCGCGATGTCCACGTGCGAGAACAGGTGCTCCCACATGAAGCGGTGGTAGGCGTGGATGCTGTCGGCGGCCATCGGGTAGTACTCATCGAGGTTGAACGCCGTCACGTTCGCGAAGCTCAGAGCTTCCTCGCGGTGCAGGCGCACCAGCTCGCGATACACGCCAAGGGGCGTCGACCCGGTGGCCAGGCCGAGCACCGTGGGCCGCCCGGCGGCGTCGTGCCCCCGGATCAGCGCCGCGATGCGATGCGCGACCAGCCGGGCCACGTCGTCGTGGTCGTCCACCACGACGGTGCGGATGCGCTCGCCCGCGCGCTCTCCCCGCTCCAACGCAAGAGGCCCGCGAACCGCCGAGCGGTCGCGGGCCTCTTCGCCGGCGGTGGCGCCGTTTCGGGCGTCGGCTGCCGGATCCGCCATCAGGCGTTCACGCGGTGAAGGAACTCCCACACCCGCAGCCGCCGGTGGCATTCGGGTTCTTGAACGTGAACCCCGAGCCCTGCATGGACGACACGTAGTCGATCGTCACCCCATTCAGATACTGCGCCGAGAACGGATCGACCAGCACCTTCCATCCGCCCTGATCGACGATGAAATCGTCGTCGGCCGCCGCATCCTCGATCAGCAGGCCGTACTTGAATCCGCTGCAGCCGCCAGGCTGCACGCTCACGCGCAGGCCGCCGACCGCCGGATCCACGCCCTCCTGATCCATGAACTTCTTCACTTCGGCGCTGGCGACATCCGTAACGATCACCATGACGTCGGGCTGCTGAGTGGTGCTCATCCAATCCTCCAAGTCATTGGGCGGCATGGACTCCCGCCCTCACCAGGGGCGAAATATAGCGACCCCGTCGCCCCCTTCAAGCGGCCCCCTGGGGTCCCGCTACTGGGAGCCCCCCGGGTGCGGGTGGCCGACGGCCTCCGGGCCGGCGTGCCCCAGCACCGTCTCCACGGCGTCGGCCAGCGCCACCCGCACGGCCCCGATCTTGTGATTGTTCCGCGTCGGATCCACCCGGTTGGTGAGGAGCACGATGAACAGGTCCTGCGCCGGGTCGATCCAGATGGACGTGCCGGTGAACCCGGTATGCCCGAACGCCGCCGGGGAGAGGTAGTGCCCCGCCGAATTCGTGCCGTCGGGCTTCTCCCAGCCCAGCGCCCGATTGGACATCGCGCTGTCCTGCACCGTGGTGAACTCGGCCACGGTCTTCGCCGAGAACAGGCGGACGCCGTCCAGCTCGCCTCCGTTCAGGTACATCTCGGCGAACCGCGCCAGGTCGTGCCCGCTGCTGAACAGCCCGGCGTGGGCCGAGATGCCGCCCAGGTAATACGCGCGCTCGTCGTGCACCTTGCCGCGCAGCTTGCCTCCGCGCCGCGGGTCCACCTCGGTTGGCGCGATGCGCGGAATCAGCGACGCCGGCGGGTTGTACATCGTCTCGTGCATGCCGAGCGGGTCGAACACGTGGCCGGCGAGGTAGCGGTCCAGCCGCTGGCCCGACACCCGCTCGACGATCTTGCCGGCGAGCCACGCCCCGATGTCGCTGTAGACGAACCGCGCGCCGGGGCGCGCCTCGAGCGGCTCGGCCATCATCAGCTTGGCGATGCTGTCGGCGTCGGTGGTGATCCGGTCGTACGCCCGGAAGGCCGGCAGCCCCGACGTGTGCGTGAGCAGCATGCGCACCGTGACGTCGGCCTTGTGCGGCCCGCGCCACTCGGGGAGGTAGCGCTGCACCGGCGCGTCGAGCACGACCTTGCCCTGTTCCACGAGCTGCATCATGGCCGTGGTCATGCCGATGACTTTGGTCAGCGATGCGAGATCCCACATCGTGCCGGCGTCGGGGCGCGGCGAGGGGGCCCAGTCCAGGTGGCCGGCGCCGTAGCTCGCCACGACGCCCGCGTGGGTGCCGACCGCCGCGTAGGCGCCGGGAAATGCGCCGTTCGCGACGGCGGCGTCGAGCACGGCCCGCAGCGTGTCGCCGAGCGCGGCGGCGGTGGAACGCGGGGCGGGGCGGGGCGACGGACCCTGGGCGCGCGCGACGAGCGGCGCGGCGGCGAGAAGCGCG
>JAGWRI010000003.1 GCA_028876525.1 Gemmatimonadota bacterium
GCGTGGAACTCAATCCGCAGACCGCGGCGTTCGCGGCCCATGCGACCGGCCTGCCCGTGCACCGGGCCGACGCGCGGACGCTGATCGCCGCCGGACGGCAATACGATGCGGTGACGCTGATCGACGTGCTGGAGCACATCCCGGATCCGGTAGCTATGCTGGCGACGGCGCGCGCGCTGGTCGCGCCGGGCGGGTGGATTGCGGTGAAGGTGCCGCACGGGCCGGTGCAGCTGCGGAAGGAGATATGGCGGGCGCGGGTGGTGCGCGGATACCGAGCGACCGTGGCCGACAACCTGGTGCACGTGAACCATTTTTCGCCGCGGACGCTGGCCCTGGCGCTTGAGCGCGCCGGTTTCGGCGATGTGCACGTGGGTCCCGCAGCGCCGGAGATCACCCAGCCGGAGGACGCCCCGCGCGGCCGCCGCTGGGCCATGAACGGAATGCGACGCACCGCGTATGCGCTGGCGCGGATCCTGCCGGGCGGCACGCAGACGCCGTTCACGCTTCACTTGCAGGCATACGCGCGCGCCGAACAAGGCGGGCCAGCCCGGGGAGCGTCCTGACCGTGCGCGCCTTCCTGGTCAACAGCGGCATTCTCGGTCATCGTTCCGTGGGCCGGACGATCCAGGAGGCCATGCGGCATCGCCCCGATGTGACGACGGTGGCGCTCGATCTCGGCGAGGGGCTCGGCGCGCGCGACCGGGTCATCCGGCGCCTGATGTGCTGGGGCGGGGCCGCGCCGACGAGCCGATTCGACGCCGTGACTCTCGCCCGATGGCGTCGGGAGATGCACACCGGCGTGCTGGCCGCGCGGCGCATCCGCGCCGCCGAACGGCGCCACGGCCCGGCCGACGTGCTCCACTTCCATACTCAGGCGACGGCGTTCGCATCGATCGGGCGCATGCGGCGTACGCCGTCGATCGTGTCGCTCGACATCACGCAGCGGCTGGCCGCCCGCGACGTGCCGCGCGGGGCGCCGCAGTGGCAGTACGCGGCGTGCGGGGCGCGCGACCGGCAGATCTTCCGGGCGGCGGACGCCATCGTTTCCCCCTCGCGCTGGGCGGCGGACGACGTAGCGCGCGACGTGCCCGAGCGCGCGGAGCGCGTGCACGTGCTGCCGTGGCCCCTCCCGCTCGACGGGTTCGACGCGCGGTGGATTGCCGCGCGGCGCGGGCGCGCAGGGCGCGGCACGCCGGCGCGCGTGCTGTTCATGGGCGGCGATTTCCCTCGCAAGGGCGGATGGGACCTGTTCGAGGCGTGGCGGGCGATCGCCGAGGGCGCGACTGCCGAACTCCACGTCGCCACCGACTGGCCGATCGGCGCGGATGCCGTCCCGGCCGGGGTGTCGGTCCACCGCGGCATCCGCGCGTACACGCCGGAGTGGTTCGCACTCTGGGCCGACGCCGACGTGTTCGTCATGCCGACCACCGCGGAGGCTTTCGGCATCGTGTATCAGGAAGCGGCTGCCGCGGGCGTGCCGGCAATCGGCACCGACCTCAACGCGGTGCCCGAGATCATCGCCGATGGCGAGACCGGGCTGCTGGTGCCCGTTCACGATCCGTGTGCGCTGGCGGCCGCCCTCCGGCGCCTGATCGCGGATCCGGACGCGCGCCGCCGGATGGGCGTAGCCGCGCGGGCGCGCGCCGCGCGTCTGTACGATCCCGCTAGCTACGGCGCGGCGATGGCGGGCCTGATGCACGCCGCCGTGTCGTCCCGACGGTCCTTGCCGCGATGACCGCCGCGCCCGCCGGGTCGCCGATGCGCATTCTGTTCGTGAACGACGGCGTGGGAGACGCCGGCGGGGTGCAGCGCTACCTCGAGGCCGTGGCCGGGGCGATGCGCCGGCGGGGCCACGCGATCGCGCTGCTCCATCTCGACCGGCTGCGCGCGCCGGACGACTCGCCGGTCGGCGCGGAGGCGGCGCACTTCTGCATCGCCGAGCTGGGCACTGAGCGCGCGGTGGCGGCCGCCGTGTCGTGGCGGCCCACCGTCGTCTTCTCGCACAACATGCGGGCTCTGGACGCGGATCGATTGCTGTGCGCGCGGGCTCCGGTGGTGAAGATGATGCACGCCTACTCCGGCACGTGCATCGGGGCGCAGAAGATGCACAGCTTTCCGCGGCGCGTGGCGTGCGATCGCCGGTTCGGGTTCGGCTGCGTGCTGCTGTACTTCCCGCGGCACTGCAGCGAGGGCAGCGTGCACGCGCTCGCCAGCCACTATGCCTGGGCGCGCGAACAGCGCGCGATCTGGGACGGCTATCGCCGGGTGATCGTGGCCAGCGACCACATGCGGCGCGAATACGAGCGGAACGGCATTCCGGCCGGCCGGCTGGCGACGAACCCGCTGTTCGCGAGCGATGTGCCGGCGCAGCCGGCGCCAGCGCCGCAGGAATTCGGAATCCTGTTTCTGGGCCGGATGACCGCGCTCAAGGGCGGGGACCAGCTCGTCCGTGCCGCGCACCTCGCGTCCCGGCAGATCGGCCAACCTGTGCGCCTCACGATGGCCGGCGACGGGCCGGCACGCCGAGCGTGGGAGCGGCTGAGCGCGACGCTTGGCGTGAACGCTGAGTTTCCGGGCTGGGTGACCGGCACGCGGCGCGACGCGCTCTACCATGCGGCGTCCCTCGTCGCCGTGCCGAGCCTGTGGCCGGAGCCGTTCGGCCTCACGGGACTCGAAGCGGGCGCCCACGGCGTGCCGGCGGTGGCGTTCGATGTCGGCGGCATCAGGGCCTGGCTGCGCGACGGGGAGAACGGGTGGCTGGTCGATCCGAGATCCGGGGCGCGCGGGATGGCGCGAGCGCTGGTCGAAGCGTGGAACAATCCCGGGGGACTCGCCGAGCGACGGTCGGGCGCGCGTCGCGTCGCGGAGCGCCTCTCGCTCGACCGCCACGTCACGGCCCTGGAGACGTTGCTCGCCGAAGCCGGCCGGGAGGCCGCCACATGACGGGCTCCTGGCACGTCATCACCGGCGAGTATCCGCCGCAGCCCGGGGGCGTGAGCGATTACACACGGGCCGTGGCCGAAGGGCTGGCGGACCGGGGGATCACGGTGCACGTCTGGGCGCCGAACGCCGCCGGCGCCGCGGAATCGGATTCACAGGCACCCGTCCGCGTGCACCGGCTGCCGGACACATTCGGCGAAGCCTCGCTGGCCGTGATGAACGGCGGGCTCGCGGCCGCGCCCGGACCGCGCACGCTGCTCGTGCAATACGTGCCGCATGCCTTCGGGGCGCGCGGGATGAACCTCCGCTTCTGCCGCTGGGTGCAGCACCACGCGCGGGCCACCGGCGACGACGTGCGCGTGATGTTCCACGAGCCGTATTTCCCGTTCGTGGCCTGGCCGCCGCGGCACAACGTGCTGGCGTTCGCGAACCGCATCATGGCGGTGCTCCTGCTCTCCGACCTCCGCACGGCCTATGTTTCGACGCCGGCCTGGCAGCGCCGGCTCCTGCACTACGCCCCGCGCGCGCTGCATTTCGAGTGGCTGCCGATTCCCTCGGCGGTGCCCGGCGCGGCCGATCCGGGGAGCGTAGCGGCCTGGCGGGCCCGGATCGCCGGCGAATCGGCGGGCCGTGTGGCGGGCCATTTCGGGACGTTCGGCGCGCTCGTGTCACGGCTCCTGGAGCCGGCCGCCGCGGCGCTGCTGGCCCAACGGCCGGACGTGCGGCTCTGCCTGATCGGCGCCGGAAGCACGGCGTTTGGCGAGCGGTTGACGGCCGCGCACCCGGAATGGGCCGACCGGGTGACGGCCACGGGCGCTCTCGCCGCCGCCGACGTAGCGGCCTGCATCGAGGCATGCGATGTCATGGTGCAGCCGTACGCCGACGGCGCGAGCGGGCGGCGCACGACGTTGATGGCCGCCCTGGTCAATGGCGTGCCCGCGGTGACGACGCGCGGAGCAGCGACTGAGCCGGAGTGGAGCGAGGGGCGGGCGGTCGTGCTGGCCGATCGGAACGGGCGTGCAATCGCGGCGGCGGCGAGCGCGCTGCTGGACGACGACGCGCGGCGCAGGGCGGTCGGTGCGGCAGGGCGCGCGCTCTACGCGCGGCGGTTCGCGCTGGAGCATACGCTGGCGCGGCTCATGGCCGGGCCGGCGGGAGGGCGCGCATGAGCATGCTCGTCGGCACGAGCTTTTACGCGGCGCGCGGCGACGAGGGCCGTCGCCAGGACGGCGCGATCCGCGCGCTACGCGCGCTGCCGGGCGTCGAGCGGATCAACGTGCAATGGGCCGACGACCGGTTCGACGTCGACGGCATCGAGACCGTGGCCGAGCTGCGATCCGACTCGCGGACGGTGAGCGGCCGGGACGGGCGTCGGAAGCCGCTCGTCTCGGAGATTCTCGACGTGCTGTGCCGGCATGCCGAGGCGCGCGGGTGCCGCCACTTCCTGTTCGCCAATGCCGACATCGAGATCACGGCGGCGGCGGTGGAACTGGTTGCGCGCGATCCTCGCGAAGGCTTCGCGCTGGCGCGAACCGATTTCGACCCGGCGACGCGCGGTTCCCTGGGCGTGATGCAGCGGGGCACGGACGCGCTGGTGTTCGACACCGCGTGGTGGCGGCGCCACGCCTCCCGATTCCGCCCCTACATCCTGGGGGAGCCGGTGTGGGACAACGTGTACACGGCGATCCTCCTCGTGCACTCGAACGCCGCATTCGCGAATCGGGAAGGCTTGCTCGCGCACGAGCTCCACGGGATGGGACAGCGCAACGGCGCGTACGACGACTACACGTGGTACCTGGCGGCTCTGGACCGTCCGTACTTCTCCCTGTGGGCCGCCTTTCACGACGGCCTCGAGCGGCTGGGGGACGCGGCCGCCGAGGCATCGGCGGTCGAAGCGCTGCGGATGCGCATCTTCGACCCGCGCGTCCTGCGGCAGGGACGGGCGCTGCAATGGGCCAGGGCGGTCAAGGCGCGCGTGCGGTACGCGCGGCGGAGGCGCGGGTCGTGACGACCGGCCCGGCGCTCCGCATCCTGCTGCTCGGCGACTACCCGGCCGATCCGCGGCTGGGATCGAGCAAGGTCTACTACAAGCTCCGCGAGGAGTTCGTCCGCATGGGGCACGAGTGCGACCTCGTGTTACAGCCGGAGTTGGGCGCGTGGCCGCGGCAATCGAAGCTTCGGTGGCTGCTCGGCCCGGCGCTCGCGGTGCGGGCCGTGGGGCGGGCCGGGCCGCGATACGACGTGATCGACGCGGCGAGCGCCGAGGGCGCGCTGATCGGACTCCGCCGGGCGCTGAGCCCCGCCGATCGGACGGCCCTCGTGAGCCGGTCGCACGGTCTCGAGCACCGCAACTATCATCGCCTCCTCGAAGACGCGGCGGCGGGCCTGTTGCGGAAGGGATGGCACCGGCGCTGGTGGTATCCCTTCGCCCGGCTGTCGCAAGTCGCACTCGCCGCGCGCCTCGCCGACCGGCTGATCGTGCTCAACGCCGGCGACGCCGAATTCGCGGCCGCCCGCGGGTGGAAGCCGCGCAATGCAATCGACCTCGTCGCGCATGGTGTGTCGGAGCAGTTCCTCAAAGAGGCGCCGCCCCCAGATGCGGTCCGCGGGCGAGGGCTGCTCTTCTGCGGCACCTGGGACGACATGAAGGGCGTCATCTATCTCGCGGAAGCGTTTTCGATCGTGGCCGCATCGGACCCGGGCGCTCGGCTCACGATTCTCGGCGCGCATCTGCCGGCAGACGCAGTCCGTAACCGATTTGCACCCCACGCCCGCGACGCGGTGACCGTCCTGCCGCGGGTGGACGAAGCCGAGGTCATGCGAGCCTACCGGTCGCACGACGGGCTCGTCTTCCCGTCCACCTACGAGGGCTTCGGGATGGTGGTGCTGGAAGCGATGAGCCAGCGACTCCCGGTGATCGGGACGCCGGTGGGATGCATACCGGCTCTGGTGCGCGATGGCGAAACAGGGCTCGTCGTCCCGGCGCGGGCGACGGCCGACCTGGCCACGGCGATGCGGCGGGTGCTCGGCGACCCGGGCCTCCGGCGGCGAATGGCGGAGGCCGCATACCGCCAAGCGGCGTCGTACACCTGGGCACGCACGGCCGGGCAGACAATAGACGTGTACCGGGCTGCCATCTCGGCGCGACGGGGCACCGGATGAGGGGGCATGGCCCGCTGTCCGTCGTCGTCGCCAGCCGGAATCGCCCGGCGTCGCTCATCGTCTGTCTCACGTCGCTCGGACTACTTGGCGATCTGGCAGCGGACGTGATCGTCGTGGACGACGGATCCGAGCCGGCGCTGGAGGCGCTGCTCCGGACCGGACTGCCGACGGCTGCGCAGCAGCGGCTCCGCGTGATCCGGTTCGACCCGGCGCGGGGGCTGGCGGCCGCGCGATCGGAAGGAGTCCGCATCGCTCGGTGCCCGTGGGTGCTGCATCTCGACGACGATGCGGCGATCCTGTCCCCCGGGGCCGTGCAGGCGGCGCTGACGACGCTGGCCGCTGACCCGGCACTGTTCGCGGTGGCGTTCGCGCAGGCGGAGGCCGACGGCGCACCGTGGCCGGCGGGCCTACAACCGGCCCCCGTCAATCGCCCGTGCCGCGTTGCGTCCTACATCGGATTCGCGCACCTGGTCCGCCGCGAAACGTTTCTGGCACTGGGTGGCTACCGCGAGCCGTTGATCGTCTTCGGCGAAGAGCGCGAGCTCTGCCTGCGGGCGCTGGACGCCGGACTCGGCGTCGTGTACCTGCCCGACGCCCGGATCGCGCATCTGGCGGACCCGACGGGCCGGGACCTCCGCCGCTACCTTCATCTGACCGTGCGGAACGGCGTGCTCTCGTCCGTCTACGACGATCCCTTCCCGCTGCTCTGTGTCCGGGTGCCGATGCGGCTATATTCGTATTTTAAGATGCGCCGCGGGTGGCGCGTCGAAGACCCGGGAGGGTTCCGCGCGATCCTGCGCTGGCTGCGGGCGGACCTGGCCGAGGCGTGGCGGCTGCGGCGCCCGGTGCGCTGGCGTACCATCCGCCGCTGGCGCTCCCTGACCCGGCACGCCCCGGCGTACGAGGGTCCCGCGTGACCGCCGCCCGCCGCGTGCTCACCATCGGGCATTCGTATTGCGTGCGCCGGAACCGCGAGCTCGCCGAGGCGATGAACACGGGGGGCGGCGGCGCCTGGTCGATCACCGTCGCGGCTCCGGAGCGGTTCCCGGGCGACCTCGGGCCGATCGAGACCCGGCGGGAGGAGTTCGAGGGAGCCGAGCTGCGGACGCTGCCGGTGCACGGCGCCCGCCGGATTCATGTCATGCGGTACGGGCGCGGATTGCAGGCGCTGCTCGACGAGCCGTGGGACCTGGTGCACTGCTGGGAGGAGCCCTACGTGCTGGCCGGCGCGCAGGTTGCCCGCGCGCACCGGCCGGGGACGGCGCTCGTCTACGCGTCGTTCCAGAACATCGCCAAGCGCTATCCACCACCGTTCGGCGCGTTCGAGCGGTACAGTCTGCGGCAGGCCGCGGGATGGATCGCGTTCGGGCGCACCGTCGAGGCCACGCTGCAGACGCGCCCGGCGTACGCGGCGCGCCCGCACGCCGTCATTCCGTTCGGCGTCGACGTGACGCGCTTCGCGCCCGACCGCGCCGCCGGCATGGCCCTGCGGGCGCGGCTCGGCTGGAAGCCGGACGGGGCTCCCGTGATCGGGTATCTCGGGCGGTTCGTCGAGGCCAAGGGGCTGGGCGTGCTGCTCGAGGCGCTGCATGCGCTGCGCGCTCGGGGGGGGGACTGGCGGGCGCTGTTCGTCGGCGGCGGCCCATGGGACGCGCGGCTCCGGGCGTTCGCCGAGCGCCATGGCGACCGGGTACGGATCCGCACCGGAGTGCCACACGACGACGTCCCCGACCACCTGCGCGCCATGGACATGCTGTGTGTGCCGAGCCAGACTACGCCGAACTGGCGCGAGCAGTTCGGGCGCATGATCGTCGAGGCGTTCGCCTGCGGGGTGCCAGTAGTGGGGAGCGACAGCGGCGAGATTCCCGGCGTCATCGGCGACGCGGGACTCGTCGTGGGCGAGCGGGACGTCCCGACGTGGACGCGCACGCTGGCCGACCTGCTGGAAGACCCAGCCCGCCGCGGCGCGCTCGGGGCGCGTGGACGCGCCCGGGCCGAGACGACCTTCGCCTGGCCTGTGGTCGGGCGCCAACACCTCGCCTTCTTCGACCGTATCCTGAATCGCTGATGCGCTCCGACGCTCCCGATCTCACCGGCGGCACCTACGCCCGGAAACAGCTCTTCGGCGGGTGCGCCCTCCTCAGCTGGAGCCACCGGCGCCGGTTCGAAGTGGCGGGTGCGCTCACGGCGCCGTACCGCGGGCGGCCCCTGCTCGATTACGGCTGCGGCGACGGCACGTTCCTGGCCATGGTCGGACGCGAGTTTCCCGGATCGGTGGGGCTCGAGGTCGATCCGGAGCTCGTGCGCGGCTGCGCCGAACGGTTCGGGGGGCCGGAGGGTCCGCGCTTCCTGATGGCCGATGCCGCCGACTCGCTCCCGGCGGCGAGCTTCGGCGTCGTGGTCTGCATGGAGGTGCTCGAGCACTGCCCCGCCGACGCGGTGGAAGTCGTGCTGGGCCGCATCCGGCGGCTCGTGGCCCGCGACGGCCGCGTGATCATCAGTGTGCCCGTGGAGACGGGGCTGCCGATTCTGGTGAAGCAGGCGGCCCGCGCGATCGCGGCGCGCCGCGTGTCGAGCGACTACCGCCATCGCGAACACTACCGCCCGGGCGAGCTGCTCCGGATGCTCGCCGCCGGCGACGACGTGCGCGTCGAGCGGCCGCTCTACGAAACCACGTTTGCATCCGGAGCGCCGAATCGCTACCACGGGCACAAGGGATTCAACTGGCGCGCCATGCGCCGCCGCGCGGCCTGCTCGTTCCGCGTCGTCGAGACGCGCTTCTCGCCCGTGTCCTGGCTCGGGCCGCAGTTCGCGAGCCAGGCCTGGTTCGTCTGCGAACCGCTATGAATCCCGCGGATCCCCTGCGGGTGGGCATCGTCTGCGACCTGCTCGAGGAGCACTGGCCGAGCATGGATCTCGTAGCCGACCAGCTCGTGCGGGTGCTGCCGTCGGTCGCCGGCGATCGGATCACGCCGGTGCGGATCCGGCCGGCGATGCCGCGCTGGCCCCGCGTGCTGGCGCGCGCTTCCGGCCTCCGCCCCGCGGTGAACGCGAACCGCTATCTGGACCGGCACCGACGATATCCGGCCTGGCTGCGACGCCATCGGCCGCCGTGCGACGCGTATCACGTGATCGATCACACCTACGCGCATCTGGTGCACGCGCTGCCAGCGAAGCGCACCATCGTCACCTGCCACGACGTGGACGCGTTCCGGTGCCTGTTCGATCCCGAGGGCGAGCCGCGCTCGGCGGCGTTCCGGCGGATGGCCGAGCGCATCCTGGACGGGCTGCGCCGGGCGGCCGTCGTGACCTGCGACAGCGACGCGACGCGTGACGCGCTCGTCGCGCATGGCCTCCGCCGGGACGGCTTGGTGGTCGTTCCGCTGGGGGTCCATCCCGCATTCACCCCGGGCGACGCTGCGAGCCCGGCGGAGAGTCCGCCGATGCTGCTCCACGTCGGCAGCACGATCCCGCGGAAGCGGATCGACGTGCTGTTGGACGTGGTGGCCGGACTCCGGGCCGCCGATCCGGCGATCCGCCTGGTCCGCGTGGGCGGGCCGTTCACGGCCGAGCAGACCGTGCAGGTCCGCACGCTCGGCCTCGCCGAGGCGATCACCGTCATGCCCGCGCTCGGCCAGGCCGAGCTGGCCGACCTGTACCGCCGTGCCGCGCTCGTCCTTTTGCCGTCGGATCGCGAGGGATTCGGCCTGCCCGTCGTCGAGGCCATGGCGTGCGGCACGCCGGTCGTGGCAAGCGACCTGCCCGTGCTGCGCGAGGTCGGGGGGTCGGCGGCGACCTACGCACCCGCCGGCGACGTGGACGCCTGGGTGAAGATGGTGCAAACGTTGCTGGCGGAGCGGGCCGCGCATCCGGACCGCTGGACGGCGCGCCGGGCGGCCGCCGTCCGCCAGGCCGCCGCGTTCACCTGGGAACGATGCGCCGCCGGCATGGCCGACCTCTACCGGACGGTGGCGCATGGGTGAGTTCAGCGTCCTCCAGGTGGGCAAGTTCTATCCGCCAGACGAGGGCGGCATGGAAACCCACCTCGAGGGGCTCTGCCGCCACATATCGGGCGCTGGCCGGCTCGAGGTGCTGGTGTCCGCTCGCGGTCGGCAGACCACGCACGAGATCCGCGACGGGGTCTCCGTTACCCGCGCCGGCACGCTGGCGACGGTCCGGAGCGCCCCCGTCTGTCCGGACCTCTGGCGCCGGATGCGAGCGAGCCGGGCCAACATCGTTCACCTGCACCATCCCAACCCTTCGGCGTTCCTGGCCTACCTGATGAGTGGCCACCGGGGGCGGCTGATCGTCACATATCACAGTGACGTGGTCCAGCAGCGATGGCTCAACGTCGTATATGAACCCATCGTCCGGGCGGTGCTCCGCCGCGCCGACGCCATCATCGTGAGTTCGCAGGAATACATGGACACTTCCCCCATGCTGCAGCGGTATCGCGATCGGTGCGAGGTCATCCCCATGGCCATCGAGCCCGACCGGTTTGCCACGGCCGATCCGCGCGAAGTCGCGGAGATCCGGCGGCGGTTCGGCGACCGGATCGTGCTGGCCGTGGGCCGACTGGTGTACTACAAAGGCCTCGAATTCCTGATCCGGGCCATGCCAGGGGTGCGCGGCCACGCCCTGGTCATCGGGCAGGGCCCGATGCGCGAGGCGCTTCTGGCCGAGGCGGAAGCGGCCGGCGTCGCCGACCGGGTGACGCTGCTGGGGCACGTGGAGGATCCCGTGCCGTATTACCATGCGGCCCGCGTCTTCGCGCTGCCGTCGCATCTCCGGAGCGAGGCGTTCGGCATCGTTCAGCTCGAAGCCATGGCGGCGGGCCTTCCGGTCGTGAACAGCCGCATTCCCTCCGGCGTATCGGGGGTCTCGCTCGACGGCGTCACCGGGATCACCGTGTCGCCGGGGGAGCCGGACGCGCTGGCTGCCGCGATCAACGCGCTGCTGGACGATCCGGCACGCGCCGCGCGCCTGGGCGCGGCCGGCAGGCGGCGGGTGGCGGAACGCTATAGTTTGGAGAGCATGACCGAGCGCACGCTGGCGCTCTACGCGCGGGTGCTGGCGGGTGAGGGACCGCGTTCCCGAGGGGGGGCCCGTGGCCGAGCATAAAGCCGTTGAGACGACGCGCCCCGCCCGCAGCGGGGCGCTGCCGGCGATTCCGTATCCCCCGGGGATCGGCCTGCCGCCGGGATTCGGCGGCGACACGAACGCGGTGGGGGGGGCGAATCCGCTCCGTCAGTACCTCGCCGTCGTTCAACGGTACTGGTGGGTCATCGTGCTCACCACGGCGCTGGCCGCCGGGTTCCAGGTCTACAAGTCGCGCAACGACCGTCCGATGTTCCAGGCCGCGAGCGCGGTCCGCCTGACCGACCAGGCGGCGAGCGTCGGCGGGAACCTGATGCCCGACTATGCGAGTGCGTTCGGCGGCTACACCGATCCCATCCTGACGCAGGTGCAGGTGATCAAGAGCCGGATCATCGCCGAGCGGGTGGCGGATTCGCTGGGGCTGCAGCTCCAGAGCGAGACGCCCGGCTTCTACATGGGATTCTTCGACGACATCCACGTGGCGCCCACGGCGCCTCCGTCGACGCTGGAGTTCCACTTCTCGCCGTCGCATTTCCTGGTCTACAGCTACAAGGACTCGATCATCGGCGACTACGGAAAGCCGGTCACGATCAGCGGCGTCACGTTCACGATGCCGACGTCTCCCGGGTTCCGGCTGGCCACGCTCGACGTGGTGCCGCGCGACGTCGCCGTGGACCAGGTCCTCGGCGGGCTGAGCGCCAAGCCGCGCGACATGACGTCGGTGATCGATATCTCGTACATGTCGTACGATCCCTACCGGGCCCAGTCCGTGGCGAGCGCCGTGGCGCAGGTCTACAAGGATCAGAATGCCGCGTCGGCGCGGCAGCAGTCGCACCGGCGGCGTGTGTTCATCGAAAGCCAGCTCGGGACGACGGACTCGCTGCTAAACATCGCCGAGAATCGCGTGGCGGCCTATCGCCAGGCCAACCTCGCGCTCAGCGCGCAGGACAAGTACGCCCAGGAGCAGACCGCGCTCGATGATCTCCGAAAGCGGGCCCAGACCCTCCGCGATACGCGCGCCAGCTTCCAGGGCATGCTGGGAGCGCTCGATCGCTACGAGCACGGCGACTCGAACGCCATCCGCACGCTGGCCTACGTCGTCGAGCCGTCGGGCAACGCGTCGGTCAACGCGCTCTACAACCAGCTGACGCGTTATCAACACGCCCGCGACTCCCTCACCACCGGGGAATTCGCCCTGACCGCACGGCACCCGGACGTCCGGCGCCTCGACGCCCTGATCGGCATCACGGAGCCGCAGCTGCACGAGGCGGTGCAGAATCAGCTCGACGTGCTCAACGGCGAGATCGCCGCCATGGACACGCTCTCGAAGCAGCGGTCCGCGCAGATCGCGGAGCTTCCTGGTGTGGAGGAGACGCAGCAGCGCCTGCAGCGCGACGCCGACAACATCCGGAAGATGTCGGACCTGCTCAACGATGAGCTGCAGCAGGCGAAGATCGCCGAGGCCGTCGAGACCGGCAACGTCCAGATCGTGGACCTCGCGCAGTATCCGGCCGGGTCCATCAGTCCCGGCCGGCGGCGCAAGCTCACCTACGGCGCGCTGATGGGCCTGTTGCTCGGCATCGGGCTCACGGTCCTGATCGACCGCCTGAACAGCACGGTGCGCCGGTGGGAGGATCTGGAGACCGTGATGCACGTGCCGGGCCTCGCGCTCATCCCGCAGATCGCGGGCGAGTCGAGCGATACGTGGCAGGCTCGCGTGCGCGGCACCGCGCACCGGCTGCTGCCCAGCCTCGTGCCGCAGCGCGGCCTCGTGCCTGACGAGGTCGGGAGCGAGCTCGTCATGGTGAACGACGTGCGCTCGTCGAGTGCCGAGTCGTACCGGAAGCTCATGACCAACCTGATGTACTCGGCCTCCCAACCCGGGTTGCGCGTCGTGGTCGTGACCAGCGCCTCGGCCGGCGAGGGCAAGACGACGACCGCGGCGAACCTGGCCGTCGCGTTCGCCCAGCAGGGCCGGCGCGTGGTGCTCGTCGACGCCGACCTGCGCCGGGCGAGGGTTCACGACGTCTTCGGGCTGGGACTCGAGCCGGGCCTCACCGACATCCTCGTCGGGAACGCGACGCTCGAACAGGGAACCCGGCCGTCGGGCATCGCTGGCCTGAGCGTCATTCCCGCCGGCACCCTGCCGCCGAACCCGCTGGAGTTCCTTGGCGGCGAACGGATGCACGATCTGCTCGGGACGCTCCGCGAGCGCTTCGACGTCGTGCTCATCGACACGCCGCCGGTGCTCGTGACCGCCGACGCGGCGCTGATGGGCGTGCAGGCGGACGGCGTCGTGCTCGTCGTTCGGGCGGGGAAATCCGAACGCATCGCCGCCCGCCATGCCGTGGAGCAGATCTCCCATCTCGGCGGCCGGATCCTCGGGGCCGTGCTCAACGACCCCGATGCCCGGACGCCGCGCTACGGACGGTACGGCGACTATTACTACGGGTACGGCTACAGCGCGCCCGAGACCTGAGCGATCAGCCGTCCGCCCTCGAGGCGGTACACCGCGTCGGCCTCGCGCAGCGGCGCCGGACGGTGCGTGACCATCAGGGTCGCCGTCGTGCCCCGGAGCGCCGCCACCGCCGCCAGCACCCGCGCCTCGCTTTCGGCATCGAGCGCGCTCGTCGGCTCGTCCAGCACGAGCAGGGCCGGCCGCCGCAACAACGCGCGGGCCAGCGACAGGCGCTGACGCTCTCCACCGGAGAAGCGCACGCCGCGATCGCCCATCACGGCGTCCAGCCCCCGGGGCACACGCTCCACGAACGCTTCGGCATCTGCCTGCCGCAGCGCCGCCCGCAGCTCCGGCTCCGTGGCGCCCGGCCGCGCCCATAGCAGATTGGCGCGAATCGAGTCGTGGAAGAACAGCGGCTCCTGCGGCACGTACGCCACGGCCGATCGCCAGGTGTCGAGCCGGTCGTCGGTGAGCGGCGTTCCGTCGATCAGGACGCGCCCCGCCGTGGGGCGCAGCAACCCGAGCACGAGGTCCACGATCGTGGTCTTGCCGGCCCCCGACGCGCCCGCGATGACCGTGAACCGTCCCGCCGGGAAGCTCGCCGTCGCTTCCGTGAGCACGTCGGCGCCGCCGGGGTGGGCGAAGCGCACGCCGTCGAACCGGACGGCATCGCGGAGCGCGCTCGGCGCGGCGGGCGGCGCGGCGGGCCGCGCCGCCGCCTCGCGCGCCATGAC
>JAGWRI010000146.1 GCA_028876525.1 Gemmatimonadota bacterium
CACTTGGGCAGGTTGAAGTTGTACGACGCGGCGACGCCGTACGCCACCTTGCCGTTCAGCTCCGACACCGGGATCTGCACCATCGGCGAAATCGTGCACCGCTTGTTGAACACGAAGCCGATCGTTGCCGAGATGAGACCGAAGTTGTCGGTCGTGGAGGGGGTCGGGAGACCCTGCTGCACGATCTTGGCCTTGGACGAGCGCGCCACGTAGGCCGCGCTGATGGACGGGATCACTTCCATGGACTCCGACTGCGAGGCCACCCAGCCCAGCGCGCCGCCCACGTTCACGTCGAGCGTGTTCTGCGGATCGTTGGGCATCGGCGTCAGCCCCACCACCGAGCCTTCCTGCGCCTGCACGCCGACCATCGGGCAGATCGCCACCGTCTTTTCGGGGTTCAGCGCCCAGTCGTAGCCCAGCGTGCCGCCGCCCGCGTTGGACGACCCGCCCGCCGAGGTGTCGTTCTTGGCGTAGCTCCAGTTGCCCGACACGAACCACCCACGATGCTCGCCCAGGGCGAGCTGTACACCGTACGCCTTGGCGTTCTGGCCGATCAGCGCATTGCCACCCAGCCGCGCCGAGCCCGTCGAGAACGAGGGCGTGCCCGCGCACACCTGCGCGTTGGCGACGGACGCGAAACCCACGACCGCCAGTCCTGCCAGCGCAAACCGAGACATCCGTGACATGTCCTTGCTCCGTAAAAGGGGTATTGGGACCGCCCATACTGTAACCAGCGCACCACCGCCGCGCCACTTGATTCACGACCCGCAGACCGCGCCCGTCACTCCCTGGGGCTGCTCGCACCGGCTAGCTTTGAACGCAGCCTCTGCCCCGCGATCCATGACCGATTCGGCCCCCACGAACTACGACGTCGTCGTCATCGGCGGCGGCCCCGGCGGATACGTCGCCGCCATTCGCGCGGCCCAGCTCGGCCTCGCCACCGCCTGCGTCGAGATGGACCGCACGCTCGGCGGTACCTGCGTCAACGTCGGGTGCATCCCGTCCAAGGCGCTGCTCGCCTCCAGCGAGCACTACGAGTTCGCGCGGCGGCATGCCGCGGAACACGGCGTCGTGCTCCCCGAAGTCGGCCTCGACCTGGCGCGCATGCTGCGACGCAAGGACGAGGTCGTGTTACAAAATACCAAGGGGATCGAGTTCCTGTTTCGCAAGAACGGGGTCACCTGGATCAAAGGACGCGGCACCCTCAAGCCGGGCAACGCCGTCGAGATCGCGGCCGCCGACGGCACCACCGCCACCGTCCAGGCCCGGCACGTCATCGTCGCGACCGGTTCCGTCCCCATCGCGCTCCCCTTCCTCCCATTCGACGAGGACCGCGTGCTGTCGAACGTCGGCGCCCTGCGCATCCCGGCGGTGCCCCAGCACCTCGTCGTCATCGGGGGCGGCGTGATCGGGCTCGAACTGGGCTCGGTCTGGCGGCGCCTCGGCGCGCGCGTCACCGTGGTCGAGCTGCTGCCCACGATCCTGCCCGGCATGGACGACGAGCTGGTGCGCGAAGCCGACCGCACGTATCGCAAGCAGGGGCTCGACCTCCGCCCGGGCACGCGCGTCGCGGCCGGCCGGCGCGAGGGCGACCGCGTGTTCGTGGAGGTCGAGAAGGACGGGAAGACCGAGACGCTCGAAGGCGATTACGTGCTGGTGTCGGTCGGGCGACGTCCCGCGCTCACCGGCATCGACGCCGCGGCCCTCGGCCTCGCCGTCGGCCGGCGCGGCGAGATCCTGGTGGACGACCGGATGCGCACCAACCTCCCGAACGTCTACGCCATCGGCGACTGCGTGGGGGGCAAGCTGCTGGCCCACAAGGCGGAGGAGGAGGGCGTCGTGGCCGCCGAAGCCATTGCCGGCCACGCCGTGCACATGCACTACAAGTCCATTCCGTCGGTGGTCTACACCTGGCCCGAGATCGCCTCGGTGGGCCTGTCCGAGCGCGAGGTGAAGGAATCGGGGCGCGAGTACCGCACCGGCAAGTTCCCGTACTCGGCCAACGGCCGCGCCCGGTCCATGGGCGACACGTCGGGGTTCGTGAAGTTCATTGCCGACGCGCGCACCGACGAGCTCCTCGGGTGCCACATCATCGGCCCCAACGCGTCGGAGCTGATCGCCGAGGTCGTGCTCGGCTTCGAGTACCGCGCCACGAGCGAGGACATCGGGATCACGGTGCACGCGCATCCCACGCTCTCGGAAGCCACCAAGGAAGCCGCGCTGGCCGCGCTCGGCCGGGCGATCCACATCTGAGCGCCATGACGCCGTACGCGCGTCGGCTCGCCGAGGCCGCGCTCGGCGGCACGCCCTACCTGGCGCGCGCCCTCGAGCTGCTCGCCGCGGCCGAGGGACCGGCGTCCGACGAGTGCTGCGCGGTGTGGTCGGAGCACGGCGGCGGCGCCACGTCGCTGGCGCTGGTCGGGCTCGTGGCGGGGGCGCAGGGCGCCGGCCGCGTCCACCTGCTCGTCGGCGACGACCCCCATCTCGTGTCCCGCGCCTGCGACGTCCTGCGCGCCATGGGCGCGCGGTTCGCGATGGCCGAATGGCCCGACGACGCCCCGTTCGCCGCGGCCAGCCGCCGGCTCCGCGAGGAGGGATTCCGCGAGGAGGCGCGGGTGCCCGACTTCTACCGCGCCGGCGTGGACCAGGTGTTCCTGCGGCGCGACCTCTAGCCGCCGGCGAGCGCCGCGGCCGCCGCGGGCAGGGCGAGCCGGGCCCACGCATCGTACGTCGCGGCCGCCGGATGGAGCCCGTCGTCGGTGAACAGGGCCGGGTCCGCCCCCGTGCGCCGCGACTCCGGCGCGATGTCCACGTAGCGCGCGCCGGCTCCGGCGGCCGCGGCGCGGTTCACGCCGTTGAACGCGGCGACCGCCTGCGCGATCGCCGCGCGGTCGCGCCCCGCGGCGAACGGCGTCACGCTCCAGTCGGGAATCGAGAGCACGAGCACGCGGCCGGCACGCCCGCCGGCGAACCGCACGGCGCGCTCGAGCAGCGCGCCGAACGCCGGCGCGTAGGCGGCGGCCGAGCCGCCGCGGAACTGGTCGTTCACGCCGATGAGCAGCGACACGAGCGCGACGGGGCCGCGGAGGCCGGCGGCCGTGATCCCCGCGTCGAGCTCGGCGCACGTCCACCCCGAGCGGGCCACGAATTCCGGCGGCGCGACCGGGGTTCCGCGCTCGCCCAGGACGGCGGCCAGCCGCTCGGGCCAGCGGTCGGCCGCGGCCACGCCCTCGCCGATCGTGTACGAGTCGCCCAGCGCGAGGTAGCGCGCCGCGGCGCTCACGGCGCGCGCGTGCCCAGCGCGCGCTTGAGCACGGCGATCTGGCCGGCGTGGTACAGCGTGTGCTGCACCGCGCCGTGGGCCATCACGTACGCCGTGTACCGCTGCCCCGGCACGGCCGCCTCGAGGCGGTCGTCGCCCAGCGCGTCGACGGCGCGGGCCAGCGCCTCGTGGGCGTCGAGCGCCGCGTCGCAGGCCGCACTCCAGGCCGCCGGCGCGACGGCCGCCGGGGCCGGGAAGTTGTCGGACTCGTCGGGCTCCACGGCGTGCCCCTCGAGGCGGAGGCGCACCGTGTTGGTCCAGGTCGTGACGTGGCCCACCAGCTCCCAGATGCTGTGCGCGCCGGCCACCGGGTGCGCCGCCGCTTCGGCCGCCGTCACGTCGTCGAGCAGCTCGGCGAGCGGGGGACCGTGCCAGGCGTCGCCGGCGGCGGCGCGGCGGATCTGATCGGCGAGGCGGGCCGTTTCGCGCATCGTGGGCTGTACGGTAACGTCGCCCGACGAAAAAGGCGACCGGGATCGCGAAGGATCCCGGCCGCCTGATTCGGACGCCGAGCGGATGCTCAGCGCACGAGCAGCGCGGTGATGATCGACGCCGCCGCCACCAGCGCCGCACCCACGAGGAGCGCGGTGGTGGGCGTGATCACGAACTCGCGGCGGTACCACGGCGTGATGGACGCGGCCGGGGCGTGCGTGGGCAGCGCGGCCATGATCTGCGCTTCCACGTGCTGGGGCGTGCGCAGGCGGCGCACCCGCGCCATCTCCGCGTCCAGCCCCCGCCAGAACTCCACGTCCTTCGAAGCATCGGTCTTGCGCACGGCAGCCTCCGGCAGCTCCCCATCCAACCACGCATGTACGGGCGCGGCGAGGGGACGCTCCGCCTGCTGGCCCAACGGCACTTCACGATCCAAGAGAGGTCGCGCAGGGTCGTCCTTCGTCGGACGGTTCCGGCTCTCGCGCGCGAGCCCGGATTCGGAATTCAGATCGTCGTACATGTTCAGGCGTACTTCTCCTCGAGTAGGGCCTGGAGCGCCTCGCGCGCGCGGTGCACGCGCATCTTCAGCGCCCCGACCGTAGTGCCCAGCAGATCCGCCATCTCCTCATACGAGCGCCCTTCGACGTGCTTCATGATGAACGCCTCCCGCAGCGAAGCGGGGAGCGCCGCCAGCGCACGGTCCAGGTCCGAGCGCAGTTCCGTCCGATCCAGTTCCTCATCCGGGGTCGCGTGCTGCGAGGGCTGGTCATCCTCCTCGTAGCTCAGGTGCGACCGTCGAATGTTCTTCAGCCAGTCCTTGCAGCCGTTGGCCACGATCCGGAACACCCACGCATCGAAGCGGCCCCGCACCTCGGAGAGGTGCTGATACGCCTTGATGAAGGAGAGCTGGAGGATGTCTTCCGCGACATCCGGACTCCCCGTCATGCACAACGCGTGCCGGTACAGCGGATCGCTGTAGCGGGTGATCAGCATCCGGAAGGCGTCGCGCTTGCCGGCGAGCACCTGCTGGATGATCAGCTGATCGGATGCTTCCTGATCAACGGCCTGGGCGGTGGATTCCGTCGTCTTCACGACGATAGAGTAATGCACTTTCCCCGCTTGGAACAGGGAGCAACGCGCGCCCCATCACCCACGGCGCGGGTCACGCCCTGAAGACGAAATGGGGGATTCCGAGGTAACGCCGGGGGGTGCGTCCTCCCCGAACACACCCCAACCCCGGGCGCGGACTCCGGCGCCGTGCTCGTCCAATCGCGGCGGCGGCCGTTTAATCACGCCGTTGACGCTCGACGGCATGCCGGTGAGCGGCGACGCGTCCGGCGTGGCCGCCAGCACCTCGCCCACGGTGCGCACCACGCCGGCCGGCACTCCGGCGGCGGTCAGTCGCTCCAGCCAGTGCGCGGCGTCGCGCTCGGCCAGCCGGGCCGCCAGCGCCGCCCGGATGCGCTCGCGTTGCGCGACGCGCCCCGCGTTGGCGGCCAGCGACGCTTCCGCCCCCAGCGCCTCCAGCCCCAGCGCCGCCGCGCACGCGCGCCACTGCGCGTCGCTGCCCACGGCGAGCACCAGCGGGCGGTCGGCGGCATGAAAGAGTTCATATGGCACGAGGTTGGCGTGGGCGTTGCCCCAGCGCCCCGCCTCCGCGCCCGACACCAGCGCGTTCTGCGCCACGTTGACCAGCGCCGCCGCCGCGCTCCCGGCCAGCGACACGTCCACCCGCCGCCCCCGCCCCGTCCGCCCCCGCGCCACCAGCGCCGCGAGAATCGCGATCGCCGCGTCCTTCCCCGTCACCACGTCCGCCAGCGCCACCCCCGCCTTCATCGGATCCCCCGCCGGCTCCCCCGTGATCGCCATCCACCCCGCCTCGGCCTGGACCACGAAATCGTAGCCCGGACGCCCGCTCCCGGCGCCGAACCCGCTGATCGTGCACCAGACCAGCGCCGGGTGCTCGGCCATGAGCCGCTCGGCGTCGAGCCCCCGCCGCGCCAGCGCCCCCGGCCGGAAGTTCTCCACCACGACGTCCGCACCCGCCGCCAGACTTCGCACCAGCGCCGCGTCGGCCCCCTCGTCCAGGTCGGCGGCCAGGCTCAGCTTGTTGCGGTTCACGCTCAGGAAATAGGCGCTCTCCCCCCGCGCGTCGAACGGCGGCCCCCATCCGCGCGTCTCGTCGCCCTCCCCAGGTCGCTCCACCTTGATCACGTCGGCACCGAGGTCCCCAAGGAGCATCGTGCAAAGGGGCCCGGCAAGGACCCGGGTAAGATCGAGCACCTTGATTCCGCTGAGCATTTAATGTCGCCTATATGTCGTGTTAGTGACGTGATGTTCGCCGAACTTGCTGACCGGTTCACCATGACGGCGGCGCGGCAATCGGGGGCCCCACTCCTTGCATAGCTGTCGAAAAATCATATACTTGCCGCGAATTCCGCCACGCGGTTCGGACGCCGGGCGCGCGAACATAGCGCACAGCCGGTCGTCCTTCAAATCAGACGGGGTGTCGTTCCCCCCCTTTACCCACGAGTGGACGCGATACATGCCCGATTCCTCGCCAGGCGGCGTACGCGCTGAATCTTCCGGCGCGCCGGGAGCAGCGCCGGCGCCGCGCCGCGGTCCCGGGCATCGGGCCGACGCGCGCGACACGGTCGCCGAGCTGGCCGAGAAGGCTCAGCTCATCAGTCTCGAAGCCGGGAGCAAGGTGGCCGCCGCGATGAAGGACGTGATCAGCGCCGCGGTCGGCATCGCGGGGTTCGCCGTCGAGAGCGCGCGCGACCTCACCACGTACATGGTGCGGCGCGGCCAGATGACCCAGTCCGAGGCCGACAAGCTGCTGCGCGAAGCCGAGGCGGCCCACGCCAAGCGGCCCGCGTCGGAGCGCAACAAGCCCACGGCCACCAAGATCGCCGCCGAGAAGGCCGCGCTGGCCAAGGCGCAGGCCGCGCGCGCCGCCGAGATCGCGGCGGCGGCGTTCGCCAAGCTCCACCCGCCGCGTCCGGCCAAACCGCCCTCCAAGGTCTTCATGCCGAAGCCGGTGAAGGGCGCCAAGGCGCCGGCCAAGAAGGCGGCCAAGCCCGCGGCGAAGAAGGCGGCCCCGGCGAAATCCGCGAAGCAGCCCGCGGCGAAGAAGGCGGCGGCGAAGAAGGCCGCGGCCCACAAGCCGGCGCCCAGGAAGCCCATCAAGAAGTCCGCCAAGAAGCGGTAGCCCGGGAGGACCGCCATGTTTCGACCCCGCCACGCGGTGATGCTGCTCGTCGCCGTGATCGCCGCCTGGGTGGCGCTGCAGCGGATTTCCAGGCCGCCCGAGCAGCCCGCCAGTCCGGCCCAGGTGCGCCGCGAGGTCCTGGCCGTTTTCCAGCAGGGCGCCCGGGCCTGGAACGCCGGGAACCTCGACGGCTTCATGGACACGTATCTCCCCGACTCCGAGACGACCTTCATCACCAAAACGGGCGTGCTCCACGGGGTTTCGGCCATCCGCAACGTGTACGCGCCGCGGTTCGCGCCCGGGGCCCAGCGCGATTCACTGCGCTTCCAGAACGTCGAGATCGACGTCCTCGCGCCCGACGCCGTGAACGCGATCGCCTGGTACGTGCTCCTGCGCGGCGACTCGATCACCGCCCGCGGCCCGACGTCGCTGGTCATGCGCCGCGTGAGCGGCCGCTGGCGCATCGTCCACGACCACTCGAGCTGAGGTGCCCGCGGCCCGGGCGATGCGCGCGCCGTCGCGCATCGACTTCGGCGGCGGATGGACCGACGTGCCGCCCTACGCGCAGATGGAGGGCGGCGTCGTGTGCAGCGTCGCCATCGCGCGGTACGCGACGGCGGCGCTGCGAGCCGGCGCCGGGCCTGAGCGGCGCGGCCACGCCGCGGCGGGAGAGGCCGCGGGCCCGCTCGTGCGCGCG
>JAGWRI010000147.1 GCA_028876525.1 Gemmatimonadota bacterium
AGAAACCGTAGGGACAACTGACGTGACCCCCTCCCTCGTGAAGCGAAGGCGAGCGGAGGACTTTTTCATCTCGGTACTTGTAGGAGAGCGGAGCCAACCTTAGCGGAGCGCTGCGGAGGATTGCAGCGACTCGGTAGAAAAGGGAGGTGACGCTAGATGACGTACCTCACGGCCTTGATTTGCAGCCTGTGCTTGGGCGGTTGGATTACGTCGGCTTAACGTGAGGAGAGGGGGTCCGCCCATTCTATGAGAAAGCGACAGTTCTTATTTGCCTGCGTTGTCTTTATCCTCGCCATAACGGCGGGGGTGCTTGTCGTATTGAATTCCCCGCCGATTCCGGACCAAGGCGTCAAGGCGATCTTGACGCTTGGTGGGCTCGCGGTGGTCGCGGAGATGCTGGCATTCCTGCTGCCGCACGGGGCGCGAGGTTCGATAGCGTTCATTCCTTACCTGACGTGTGTTCTCGTCGTTCCGCACTGGTCGGCGCTGATCGTCATCGCTGCAATTACTACGGTATCTCTTCTCATCCGCCAGGTACGCCCAGAAGAGTTGCTGTTCAACGTTTCTCAGCAGACGCTAACGCTCGCCATCGCGATTCTAGTGTATCAGGGGCTTGGAGGGCAGAGCTTCTTGATACTAGGGGCTGCGAATCTAGCGGTGCTGACCCGTCTCGTAGGGCTTGCGGCCATCAGCGCCTACGCGGTGTCGTTCATGGTCAATACCGTGATCGTCAGCTCGTTCATTGCGGTGAAGGATGGCGGCTCTGCGTTCTCGGTTTGGCGCGAAGTGAAGCTCGCGACGATTGGGATTGACCTGTTGGCGAGCCCGATCGTCTTCGTATTCGCCTACATCTACTCCAAGTGGGGGCCGTACGCGGCCGCTGTGGTGTGGGTGCCTATCGTGGGTTTGCGGCAAGTACACAAGACGAACTTGGAGTTGGAGCAGACAAACCAGGAATTGCTGGAGCTCATGGTTAAGTCGATCGAAGCGCGAGACCCTTATACGTCCGGACACTCTAGGCGAGTTCAGCGGTACTCCGTCCTCATTGCCAGGGGGTTGGGGCTCCGCGAGAGCGAGATTTCCGCCGTAAGCAAGGCCGCGCTCCTGCATGATGTAGGCAAGATTCATGAAAAGTACGGGACGCTGCTCAGCAAGATGGATCGGCTCAGCCCGGATGAATGGCTGATTATGCAAGAGCATCCAGCTGATGGCGCGGACCTCGTTGCGACGATGACTCGACTGCGAGAACTCGTGTCTGCGATCCGGCATCATCACGAGAACTGGGACGGGACCGGCTATCCTGACGGCTTGTCCGGAGACCGGATTCCGCTTGCTGCGCGCATCATCCGGTTTGCGGACACGATCGACGCCATGACGACGCAGCGCCCGTATCGTGGCGCATTGACGGAGGAGCAGGTCAAGCAAGAGATTGTCCGTTGTCGGGCGACGCAGTTTGATCCGGCAATAGCCGACCGCGTTCTCAGCCAATCCGCTTGGGCTACGCTCTTCTCGCCGTCGGCCCCGGCCCAGGCCGGAAGGACATCGCTGTCGCTTGTCAGGGACGCGCGTCAAGCTGGCTAGCTTGAGCGGCACAATTTGCCCTTGGCGCTAGCGCGGATTCGTGGATGGGTGGGCTGACTGGCTGATTCGGGCGATTGGTTCCGGCGGAAGGAAGCCGTCCCGGCGATACGTGCTCAGGTAGTCCGCGAGCATCGCGTCCGCTCGTTCCCGCAGGCCACTGCGTGTGAGTTCGTGCCAGTAAGCCTCGACGAAATTGTCATGTAGGCCGCACTCTCGCCCGAGAGTGTGCTCGTGGTCGAGCTTCCGTAGAAATGTGGATGATCTCTTGGCCGAGCCTTCAAGTTGGGCAATTCGCAGGGCAAATGCTGACGCCAATTGACGACTCCTCGGGGCCGTGATCTCTGCGTATTCGCTTTCCGCTTGCCTAAGCCAGCGCCGGGCGTCCGCGGTTCTGCGTTCCTCCAGGGCGAATTCAATCTTGTTAGACAGGTACTGAGACGTCCTACCTACTGAGGCAGCATGACCAGCGTAGAGTTGGTCTGCGATGGCGTCCCAGTGTGCGGACTGCCTGGCACTCCGAAGAATACGATGCATCCATGCTAGCGCGCTGGCCGCGTCAAGCATGGACGACTGCATGCCGTGTGCGCGACTCTTGGCGAACGCGCTCTCCATTATTTGAAGCGCCACGTCGCACTTGCCACATCTGAAGAGTCCATTTGCGGCGTCCGCCATCAGGCGAACGCTGAGCGATGGAGAGAGTGCTTCCTCCGCAATCGCCACGAGAGTGTGCGCCGCCGCTGCAGCGGCATCGTTGCGCCCGGCGAAACAATGGTAAAGGAGTTCGATGCTGAGGAGTGTTTGCTTATCCGCGTCTGTGACGGCGATGATCTGACGCGCGCGATTGTAGATCGTTGTGCCGCTACTGCGGTCGAGGGCCAGGTCGTACGCTGCCAAGAGGTAGTGCGCCGCACGGAGGCGATGGGCGGACGTCGCGCTCTGCGCGGAGAGGCATTCCTGGAGACGCGGAACATTCTCTAGAAGGGACGTGCCCGTGAAGCGTTCGGCCTGTATGGCCATGAGTTCAAAATCATCGTGAAAGTCGGCTGTGCAAACTGAAGGTCGTATCGCGCGGAATGAGTCCACCGTCCGAACGAGCAAGCGGTAGTCCTCCGAAAGTTTGGCAACTTCGATTAGATTGCGGGTGAGATCGAGTTGCTCCTCAGTCGGCGCAATGCTTACAGCGCGTCTAAGGAGTTCGCAGGCAGCCTGTGGTCGACCGATGGTCACGCAGTGCGCCGAACAGGCACGGAGCAGACTGAGCCCCTTCGCGGTTGACCCGGCTTTATGCCAGTGCTCCGCAGCATCCCAGATCATCTGCATGTCGTTCGTCGCCTGGCCTTCGCGCTCGAGATCCTGTGCGGCGGTCCCGTGCATCAACCTCGTGACTACTGGTTGCAGTAGCTCTGTCGCGAGCTGGGAGAGCAACGGATGCGCGCTGCGGATTTCGCCCCCGTCTTCGGTGAGGAACCCGTCGTTCTCAAGTCGTTGGATTGCGTCGATTACGAGGTGCGACGGCGAGCATGTCACGGCAGCGAGACGATCGAGCCGACAGTGTCGGCCCAAGATTGCTGCGCCTGCAAAGGCACGAAGGTCGGCGTCGGACAGGCCGTGTATCCTCTGCGACAACAGATCGAGCAAGGACCGGGGGACGCCGGAGGGCGTCGTCGATTCCGAATCGAGAACGAGCCACCGAACAAACAATGGATTACCGCCGGCGGTAGCCCAGTGATCGTCGGGCTGAACACGAGTCCCGCTGGACCTCTGCTGTTCGACCATGGCGACGTATAGGCTCTTCGCCGCCTCGGGCGGGAGTCCGCGGACTCGCAGCCAGGACGCGCCAGGGGAGGACCCGTCCGAACTGGGTCGCAATCTCTTTCTTGAGGTGAGCAGAAAGATCGTTTTGGTGCCGTGGGTGAGCTGACCAGCTTCGAAGACCAGCTGCATTGACGAGTCGTCCATAGCCTGAGCGTCATCCACAAGCACGACTATCGGCACCTCCTCTGAGACCGCCTCAAAGAGGTCGACGACGGCGGCAACTACTGACCCGAATAATTGGCGGGGGCTGGCGTCAATGATATGTTCTCGCGGCGCTGCCTCGCGGTGTAAGAGCCGTCGCAGGGTTGCCATCCCCTCCGGCGACACCCCCAACCCCCCGGGCGCCTCCAACAACTTCGGCACCAGATCCACGAACACCCCGAGCGGCCGCCGCACGTCGTGCGGCGCACACTCGACCTTCAGGCACAGCGCTCCGTCCAGGCCCGCCGCCTTCAGGAATTCGGTCGCCAGCCGAGTCTTCCCGATCCCCGGCTCCCCGTAGATCACCACGGTCCGCGGCTCCCCGCGCTTCGCCGCCTGGTAATGCCGCCACAACTCCGCCATCTCCGCATCACGGCCTACGAACGGACCCGGCCCCATCCGCCGGTGCGTCGGCCCCGGCACCCGCTCCGAAATCCGCGTCCGCAGCACCTGCGCCGGCAGTCGCAGGTCCCTTCCGTACTCGCCCACCTCTCCGAGGTAGTCGTCCAGCAGCTGCATGGCCCGGGTCTTCTGCCCGCTGAGCGCGAGGCACTCCGCCAACGCGAGCGTCGCCTCTTCGTGAAGCGGATCGAGCCCCAGCACGGCCCGCGCCATGGGCTCCAGCTCCCGCCAGCGGCCCGCTCCCCGCAGCTCGGCCAGCCGCGCCGCCAGCACGGCCAGCAGCCCGTGCCCGATGCGGCTCCGCTGCGCCTCGACCCACTCGGCGAACCTCGGCGAGAAGGTGGGCGCGTACCCGGGCAGGATTCCCGCCGACACGGCCTCCACGGCGCCCGGCGCCAACGGCCCCGCCCGCAGCGCCGAAAAATCGTCGCGCACCTCGGCCGCCGGCAGGCACACGGTGCGCTCCCCGGCCACCACCGGCGCTCCGAGGCTGCGCAGCCGGTACAGCAGCTGCCGCAGGTTGTGCGCGGCGGTCCGCTCGCCCTGGCCGGGGAACAGCAGATCCTGCAGCTCGCCGCGCGGCACGTCCCGGCCGCGCTCGATGCCCAGGAAGAGCAGCGACGCGAACGCGCGCGTGGCCGAGGGCACCACCCGCCGCGCTCCGAGATGGATGGCGGCGACACCCAGCGTGTGCAGGACGATCATCGTCGGCGTGGGCCGGGCGCTGCCGCACGGCCCTTCGGGGGGAGGCGCGGCGCCGTCGCCGCGTGGGAGACTAGTATGGGCCCGGTCGGCCGCTCACGCCAGCATGCGGCCCGCCCCGCGACGAACCGTCATCGAAATCCCGCAAGTCGGATGTTTTCCGCGCCAGGCACCGGCCGCCGTCCGAGTGGCTACGGCCGAGCCTCGACCCGGATCACCCGCTCGGCGCTCACTCCCTCGGCCTCGGCCTGGAAGTTGAGCACCACGCGGTGCTCCAGCACCCGCATCGCGATCGCGTTCACGTCTTCGAGGTCGGGCATCGGACGCCCGTCCATCGCCGCGCGCGCCTTGGCCCCCAGCACCAGATACTGCGATGCCCGCGGGCCGGCGCCCCAGCTCACGTACTTCTTCACGTCGGGCGTCGCGTCCTCGCTGTCGGGTCGGGTGCTCCGCGCCAACTTCACGGCGTAGCTCACCACGGTGGGCGGCGCCGGCAGCCGCCGTACCAGGTGCTGCAGCTCCAGGAGCTGGTCGGCATTCAGCAACGGCGTGATCTCGATGGCCTCGTCGCTCGTGGTCTCGGCCACGATGCGCTCCTCCTCGGCCCGCGACGGATACGCCACGCGCAGCTGAAACATGAACCGGTCGAGCTGCGCCTCGGGCAGGGGGTAGGTGCCCTCCTGCTCGATGGGATTCTGCGTGGCCAGCACGAAGAACGGGCGCGGCAGGGCGTGCGTCTGCCCGGCCGCCGTCACCGCGTGCTCCTGCATGGCCTGGAGCAGCGCCGCCTGCGTCTTGGGCGGGGCGCGGTTGATCTCGTCGGCCAGGACCATGTTGGCGAACACCGGGCCTTTCGCGAACTTGAATACCCGCCGCCCCGCCGCGCGGTCCTCCTCGAGCAGCTCGGTGCCCGTGATGTCGCTGGGCATGAGGTCGGGGGTGAACTGCACGCGCGAGAACGAGAGGTCGAGGGCCTGGGCCACCGTCTGGACGAGCAACGTCTTGGCCAGCCCCGGGACGCCCACCAGCAGGGCGTGCCCGCCGGCCAGCAGGGCCGTCACGAGATCGTCCACGATGGCCTGCTGCCCCACGATGCGGCGCGCGATCTGCGCCTTGAGGTCGTGGTGGGCGGCGGCCAGGCGGGCCAGGAGATCGAGGTCGCGACGGTCGTCGGGGGCGGCAGTCTGCCGGGTCGTCGTGGAGGCCACGCGGATGCCGGATGGGGTGGGGGCGCAGGAAAGGGCGCGGACGGATCCGCGCCCTTTCCAGAAGCTAACCGCGGGTATGGCGCCCCGACAGCCGCCGGCGGCGCTAGTGGCCGCCCCCCATCGGAAGCCCCAGCGTCAGGTAGGCCCCGGGCACCTTGCTCGCGGCGAGCGAGATCGTATGCGTCCCCGTCGCCGTGTTGCGGTGCCACCAGTCCACCGGCGGCACCGACACCGTGGCTGCGAAGTCGAAGCTGAAGTCGGCCATCTGGCAGTTGGCGTTGGTCACGGTGAACTGCCCCCATCCGTGCCCCTCGCGGTCGTGATGCGACGCGCCGCCGGCCGACGTCGAGTCGGCCCTGGTGGTGTCCACGGGGCAGGGCTTGCCGTTGGGCGCCACGCTGTCGTGCTGACTGCCCGCGGTGCCCCACCAGATGCCCGAGCCCCTGGCGAAGTACTTGAGCCGCGCCGGAATGCCCGAGAGGGAGTCGGCCGTCGAGTCGCCGTGCTGGCGGTCGCCGAACCGCGGCAGCCCGATGGCGCCCGAATCGCTCATCGCCACGAGCTGCACGATGTGCGGCAGGCTGTCGGTCTGCCAGGCGAACAGGGTGCGCGTCATGTGCGGCGTGCCCCACGGGCACTCGAACTGCGCGTCCTGGTCGTCGTCCATGGGCGGCATGGGGCAGCCGGCGGGGCCGCCGGTGTCGTTCACCGCGACGGCGACGGCGTTGAACGTCATGGGGACGCTGTCCACCATGATGGTGATGGTGTCGAAGGCGGGCACGCGGCGGAGCACGGCCGCCGCCCCGTAGTAGCGGGTGGCCTCGCTGCTGTCGCCGTGCTCGGCAACGACGGAATCGCCCATCGACTGGAAGGTCCTGGCCACGGAGAGCGCGGCCGAGGTGTTGGCACTGAGCGGAGCGGTGGGGCGCGTGTCCGACGAGCAGCCGACGGCGGCACTCGAAATCGCGGCAGCGACCAGCCACCACCCGCGAGAGGCGCGAGGTGTCATGAGAACCTCCTGTCTCGCCTGGGGTCTGCGCGTGCTACTCGCCAGAGACGCAGAGGTGCCACGGTCCGGCACAAAGAATTGCGCCCCGAAGATCAACGCGCGAACGGCGCGGTTGACGGTGTGACTCAGCGCACAGGCGATCAGTTGCCGTGATCGATCTTCGGCCACGCCTGCTGCAGCGTCATGCGCGGCTGGCGCGCGATCCACACCGGCACGTCGCGCTCCTCGCGCACCGACCACGGACTCAGAATGCGCGCCGCGCGGCGCACGTCGCCGTACAGCGCCGCCAGCTTGGCGGAATCGGTGCCGACGTCTATGAGCACGCGCCCCGGCCGGGACCCCGGTCCGAAGAACCAGTACGAGCCGCATCCGCACACGACGTATGGCAGCCCGTAGCGCCGGCCCCAGAACTCCAGCGCGCCGGCCTCTCCGTAATTGTCGGCGCCGAGCACGGCCTCGGCCCGCTCGGCCGGGGCGAGCGAGCGGTAGACGCGCGCCACGACGGCGCTCTGGCGCCGCCAGCCGAGCATGTCGGCGAAGTCCTGGGGGATGAGGTCCACGCCGCCCCAGTTGGTGGCATTGGCAACCTCCAGCCCGGCGCGCGCGATGTACACCGCGGTGCGCGGCGGCGAGAGGATGGGAAGCGTGATGGGGAGCCCGACTGCCCCCTCGGCGAGCATCAGCGCGACGAGGCCCCAGCGGAACACGCGCGGCACCGAGGGCCACCGCGCGAGCCGGGCCCCGTCGAGCCACACGGCGCCGGCGGCGATCAGGGTGGGGTAGATGGGCGCCACGTAGTACGCCTTGCCGTGCAGCGCCATCAGGAGGACGAACACGAGCACGCAGGCCCAGCCCGCGGCGCGGTACGGAGCGAGCGGGCGCCAGCCGATGAGCGCCGCGGCGCCGGCGACGGCGAGCAGGAATCCGCTGGCGCCCACCATCAGCGGCTGGGCGAGCACGAACGACGCGTAGGTCACGTGCGTGAGCTGCGAGCCCACGAGATCGTGCATCTGGCCCACGACGGGGAATCCGAGCCGGATCTGGCCGACGACGCTGGGGCTGCCGAGGGCGAACGCAATGGCCGCGGCGGCCCAGGGCCATGGCGTGCGCAGCGACCGGCGGAGCGGCGTGACGAGGAGGGCGCCGAGCACGGCGAGCCCGATGAAGAGAATGCTGAACTTGGTGAGCAGGCCGAGGCCGGCGGCGGCGCCGAAGGCGAGCCACCAGCGGCGCCCTTCGCGCGCGTTCCCCTCGGCGGCGGCGCGGCCGACGCGGAGCAGGGCATAGAGGGACAGCGTCCACCAGAGCTGGTCGAGCACGACCGGCTGGAAGAGGTTGGCCGAGCGGAGGAAGACGCCCTCGCAGAGCATGGGAAGGGCGGCCAGCCCCTGGGCGAAGGGCCCGCCGCCGAGCTCGCGGGCGATGAGGGCGGCGAGCACGAGGAGCGCGGCGCCCTCGAGCATCGGGAAGATGCGCGCCGCGGCCAGGGTGTGGCCGAAGATCGCCGTCTGGACGTTGGCGAGGATCGCGATGAGGGGCGGAAAGTCCATGCGCCAGAGGCGCAGGTGGTCGCCCATCGCGAAGTAGAGAAAGGCGTCGCGGTGCACGCCGAAGGGCGTGACGGCGAGGACCAGCAGGTGGAGCGCGAGCTTCGCGGCGGCGAGGGCGAGGACGACGCGGGCCGCGAAGGGCTGGCGGGTCAGGGCGCTACCGGACGGTGAAGGGCACGCGCTCGCTCACCGGATAGTTGGTGCTGGTGAGCGTGGCCACCGCGGTGTAGCGGCCGGGCGGCACGCGGCGCTTCCAGTTCTCGGCGACCTCGAGTTCGCCGCCGCCGCCGACGTACCGGATCTGGGTGCTCTGGGTGAACATCTGCGAACGCGCCCACTGCCACACCTCGCGGCCGAGCGAATCGAGGACCACGAAGTCGTAGACCTGGCCGCTGGGGAAGTCGATCTCGACGCGGTGGGTGCTGGTGTTCACCACGTGGAGGGCGAAGCGCACGCCGTCGTGCCGGTGCTCGACGGCGAGGAACGACTTCATTTTCGGGTGGCCGTCGACGGACTGCGCGGTGACGGGAACGGCGGCATCGACGGAGTGCCCGCGGGCGCTGCAGGCGATTCCGATGGCTCCGGCGCAGAGAAGCGAGATGATGAGACGCGAGTGCATGGGCGGAACGGGCGTACGTCGCGGGTCAGATTTGTGATGGCGCGTCCCGATCACAAATCATACGGACGCGAACTTATCAACGGGTGGACGAATAGTCAACATGAATCGTCACGGCGGATGTGACGGCTGCTACGCGAGTTGGAGGGTCGGGACCGGGGGTGGGGCGGAAGGGCCCGGAAGGGGGCGCGGCGGGGGTTTTTCGGGGCGAGAAATCCGGCGGCCGGTTCGCTTGCGAAAAATTTCACAAAGTCCTAGTTTCCGGGCGGAAATGGACCGCGATCGCAAGCCGGACGAGGGGCGGGAGGCGCAGAGCAGCTCGCCCGCGAAGCGTTCGATGCCGACCGGCGCCGAGTTCGCCGGCATCGGGCTGCAGTTCGGCATGACGATCGGGGTCTTCGTGTTCGCGGGCGTGTGGCTGGACGAGCGCCTGCACAGTTCGCCCTGGTTCGTGCTGCTGGGCACGTTCGCGGGCGCGTTCGGCGGGTTCTACTCGATCTATCGGCGGGTCATGGCAGCGCAGCGACGGACGGGAGAGGACGCGCCGTGAAGGTGTTCGGGCTGTTCGCGCTCGCCGCGGCGGCGACGGTCGGCGCGTCGATGGGCGCGCTGATGCTGCTGTTCCGCGGGGCGGGCGACCGGCGGGTGCTGGCGCTGACGGCGCTGGTGGTGTTCGCGGTGCATCTGGCGGTGTTCGCGGTGGCGCGCGGGCTCAGGGCGCGGCACGTGTGGCTGGCGTGGGGGGTGGGCAGCGTGCTGCGGCTGGGCACGCTGGTGGCGTGGGCGGTGCTGGTGGTGAAGGTGCTCGCGGTGCCGGTGGTGCCGGCGCTGATCGGGTGCGCCACCTTTCTGTTTCTTCCGACTCTGATCGAACCTCTGTTGCTGCTCAAATGAGACTTCGCACGTTGCTGGCGGTGGTGATGGCGGTGGCGGCGACGGCCGCCGTGCCGGGGCGCGCCCTGGCGCAGGACACGCCGTTGAGCGGGCCGCGCCAGGCCCCGGAGCAGAACCCGGGGCTGAAGCACATGCTCGGCCCGGCGGACCTGATCATGCCGCACATCACGGACTCGCGGACGATGGAGATTCCGTGGTTCAACCGCGACTGGTCGCGCGAGATCCGTCTGCCCAGCTGGCCGGTGCAGGTCGGCGGGCGGACGATCGACCTCGGACCCACGAAGCACGTGGTGTTCATGATGCTGGCGGCGCTGCTGTGCCTGGTGACGCTGATCGGCGCGGCGCGGGCGCAGGCGCGCGCGACGCGCGAGACCGGGCACCCGAAGGGGTTCGCGGCGGGCATGGAGTCGGTGGTGCTCTACCTGCGGAACGAGGTGTTCCTGCCGTCGCTCGGACCGCACGGCGACGGCTACATCCCGTTCGTGCTGACGCTGTTCTTCTTCATCCTGTTCATGAACCTGATGGGGCTCCTGCCCTACGGGTCCACGCCCACGGGCAACGTGAGCGTGACGGCGATGCTGGCCATCTGTTCGTTCATCGCCACCGAGACGGCGGGGATGATCGCGCTGGGGCCGATGGGCTACATGAAGACGGTGGTGTACTGGCCGAGCGACATGGCGGTGGCAGTGAAGCTGCCGCTCACGATCGTGATGACGCCGGTGGAGCTGATCGGGAAGTTCACGAAGCCGTTCGCGCTGACGATCCGTCTGTTCGCGAACATGATCGCGGGTCACGTGATCGTGCTGGCGATGATCGGGCTGGTGTTCGTGTTCGGGAGCTGGCTGATCGCGGTGCCGCCGATCGCGATGGCGGTGGGGATCATGATCCTGGAAGTGCTGGTGGCGTTCATCCAGGCATTCATCTTCGCCCTGCTCGCGGCGGTGTTCATCGGCCAGATCCGGGCCGCGCATCACTAGATGGGCGGTGGGGAGTCGGGAGGGGATGAGAGTGGGAGGGTAGGAGAGTAGGAGGCGGGGTCGTCCCTACCCACCTACCCCGAGCAGTACGGCGTGCCGGATCGCTCCATCGGCGCGCCGAGTATCCGGTCGAGCGACCGGAGACGCCCGTTGGGACCCGGGTCCCGTTGACGGGCAGCGTCCTCGGCACGAGTCGTCGGCGCGGGGCACTGGAATCGAAACCGCAGGACAACGGAGATCGACAATGCACATTCTTCCGCTGCTGCAGGCCGCGACCTCGTTCAGCAAGGAGTACACCGGGGCGTGGGCCATGATGGGCGCCGGCATCGGCGCCGGCCTCGCCGTGATCGGTGCCGGTCTGGGCATCGGCCGGATCGGCGGCCAGGCGATGGACGGCATGGCCCGCCAGCCCGAGCTGCAGGGCAACATCATGACCAGCTCGCTGATCCTCTCCGCGCTCGTCGAAGGCGTTGCGCTGTTCGCCGTCGTCGTGGCGCTGCTGATCGAACTCAAGTTCTAACCGGACGGTGGCGTCCGCCCCGGGGCGGGCGCCACTCCTCCTCCTTCACGCCGGGTTTTCCATGCGTTCCATGCGCTCGTTCCTGATGGCCGTTCCGATGACACTCGCCGCCGCTCCGCTGCTCGCGCAGGACGCGACGGAGGGGAGCGGCACGCTGATGAGCCTCCAGACCAACCTGATGTTCTGGACGCTGCTCATCTTCCTCGTGCTGTTCTTCCTGCTGAGCAAGCTGGCGTTCAAGCCGATCACGGCCGCCGTCGAGGCGCGCGAGAAGTCGCTCGAGGAGGCGCTCGCCGCCGCCAAGCGCGACCGCGACGAGGCCGCCCGGCTGCTGGCCGACCACAAGCAGCAGCTCGACGCGGCTCGCGGCGAAGCGCAGAAGGTGATCGCCGACGCCCGCGCGGTGGCGGAGAAGCTGCGCAACGACGTGCTCGAGAAGTCGCGAGCCGAGCAGACGGCAATCATCGAGCGCGCGGCGCAGGAGATCCAGCGCGAGAAGGAGCGCGCGGTGGCCGAGCTGCGGCGCGAGGCGGTGGAGATGGCGATCCTGGGCGCCTCCCGGGTGATCGAGGAGAACCTCGACAGCGACAAGAACCGCCGGCTCGTGGAGCAGTTCCTGTCCACGGTCCGGGCGCCCAAGGGCATGGCCTGATGCGCGAAGCGACCATCGCCGAGAACTACGCCCAGGCGCTGTTCGCGCTGGCGCAGCAGGCCGGCGACCTGCACGGCTGGGAGACGCTGGTGGGCGGTCTGGCCGACGCCATGGGCCGGGACCGCACGCTGCGGCTGTTCCTCGAGTCGCCGCGCATCGCCGCCGGCGACAAGGCCAAGGTGCTGGCCCGGGCGTTTGAGAAGGCGCCGCGCCGATTCGTGCTCTTCCTCCAGGCCGTGGTCCACAACCGCCGGCAGATGCTCTTTCCCGAGATCTCGGCGGCCTACATGGATCTCGTGGACGAAGTCGAGGGTCGGATCCACGCCATGGTCACGGTGGCCCGCGAGACGAGCGACGCCGACCGCGACGCGATCGCCCGGCAGCTCTCGAAGGTGTTCGGCAAGCAGGTCGTGGCCCACCTCAGCGTCCACCCGGCCATCCTGGGCGGCGCGGTGGTGCGCGTGGGCGACTACGTGATGGACGGCTCGGTGCGCAAGCGCCTGACCCTGCTGCGCGCGGGGCTCGTTACCGCGTAAGCCACTGCCGGCCGCTCACGAGCAGCGCCACCAGGGCGAGCCCGAAGGCGATCCGGTACCAGGCGAAGACGTCGAAGCTGCGGCGGGACACGAAGCGGATGAGCCAGCGCACGACGGGCAGCGCGCTGGCGAACGCCACGACGAATCCGATGGCCAGGATCTCGGCGTCGGCTGGCGAGAAGAGGTGGCGGTTCTCCCACAGCTCGAGCCCCGTGGCCGCGAACATCACCGGGATGGCGAGCAGGAACGAGAACTCCGCCGCCGCGGCGCGATCGACCCCGACCAGCATCGCGCCCATGATGGTCGCGCCCGAGCGGGAGACGCCGGGGATGAGCGAGAACACCTGCGCGATCCCGATCCAGAGCGCCGTGCGGTAGCCGATCTGGGCCACCGTCTCGATGCGCGGCGTGGGGCGCCAGCGCTCGATGGCGAGGATGATCACCCCGCCCACGATGAAGCTCGCGATCACCACCGGCGGCACGAACAGGTGCGCCGTGATCCAGTGATGCGTTGCCAGCCCCACGATCGCCGCCGGCAGGAAGGCCACGAACAGGGCGAGGACGAACCGCCGCGACTCGGGCACCGCCAGTCCGTCGTGCGCCGTGCGCAGCAGCAGGGCGCGGTACTCCCACACGACGGCCAGGATGGCCCCGAGCTGGATGATGATCTCGAAGGCGTCGGCCCGCGGGCCGACGAACCCGAGCGCGTGTCCGGCCAGGATCAGGTGTCCCGTGGAGGACACGGGGAGGAACTCGGTGGCGCCTTCGACGAGGCCGAGGACGATGGCGGAAATGACGTCGTGCATGCGGGGTTGAACGCGGTTCGGGGCGCGGGCGGGGGGCCGGGCACTTGAAGATGGCGGGAGACCGCCCGCGGGGCCATGGGGCCGACAGCGCCCCGCCGGTCCGGCGCGTAGCTTCTGCGAGCGGCCGCGCCGGCACGGGCGGCCGCCCCCCGACTCCCGCCGTCCCCCCGAACCCCCAATTCCCCGTCGAGGTCCGCATGGCCCGGCTTCGCTCTCTCCGTCCCGTCCGCGCCGCCTGGGGCGCGCTCGTCGTTCTGGCGTTCGCCGCCCGGACGCTGGCCGCCCAGGCCTCCACCGTTGCCGAGCAGATCCAGGCCGACCGCGCGCTGCTGGCCAAGGAGGTGTACGTCACCCCGCCCGCCGAGATCGCGAAGCTGGTCGCGGCGCCGCGGTACCGGAACGTGACGCTCACCGTGCAGAGCCCCGATCGCACGCACTTCCTGCGCCAGGAGAGCGACGGCATGCCGAGCGTGCAGGAGTTCGGGAGGTTCCACTACTACTTCGGCGGGCTGCAGGTGGATCCGGCGGCGAACCGCGCCCGCGCGCTCACGACGCGGGCGTCGTCGGGGCTGTCGCTGATCGACGCCGCGACGGGCCGGACGACCGCGGTCGAAGTGCCGAAGGGGGCGACGGTGAGCAGCCCGGCCTGGTCGCCGGACAGCCGGCAGGTGGCGTACATCGCCAACTTCCCCGACGCGTCGTACGCGTACGTGGCCGACGCCGCGACGGGGAAATCGGTGGCGGCGGCCAGGGTGCCGCTGCTCGCCACGCTGGTGACGACGATCGACTGGACGCAGGACGGGCAGCACGTGGTGGCGGTGATCGTGCCGTCGCCGCGCGCGCCGGAGCCGAAGAAGCCGGCGATCGAGACGGGGCCGCTGGTGCGGCTGTGGCTGGACGGCGTGAAGTCGCCGCAGCGCAACTTCGCGAGCCTGCTCGACGAGCCGTTCGACAAGGAGCTGATGCAGTACTACGTGACCGGGCAGCTCGCGCTGATCAACGTGAAGACGCACGCCGTGGCGCGGATCGGCGCGCCGGCGATGTTGACGAGCGTGGACGCGTCGCCCGACGGGCGCTACTTCCGCGTGACCATGATGCAGCGTCCGTTCTCGTACGTGGTGCAGTACTCGAGCTTCGGGACGAAGGAGGAGCTCTGGGATGCCGCGGGGAAGACGGTGGCCGAGCTGTGGGACCGCCCGCTGCGCGAGGGCCCGGACTCGACGCAGGCCGGCGCCGGCTTCGGCGGGCGCGGCGGGGCGAACGGCCCGCCGGGCAAGAAGTTCCTGGCCTGGATGCCGAGCGGCCCGGGGATGTACTACGTGGAGCCGGTGCCGTCGGCCGACTCGGCGGCCAACGGCGGCGGCCGCGCGAACGGCCGGGGCGGTCGAGGGGGGCGCGGCAGCGCGGCCCGCGCCGAGCGCGTGGTGGAGTGGATGCCGCCGTACGGCAAGACCGACACGAAGGTGCTGTACACCAACGAGGCGGCGATCGGCCAGCTGGCGATGAGCGACGATGCGAAGACGCTGTTCATCGGGCAGTCGGCGGCCGGGCAAGGTGAGATCGTGGCGGTGGACCTGGCGAATCCGGCGGAACGCCACGTGATCGTGCGGCAGCGGGACTACACGCCGGCGTTCGGGGCGGGGCGCGGCCGGGGCTTCGGCGGCGGCGGGCGCGGCGGGCCGAGCGACGAGGCGTTCTACGACAACCCGGGCGCGATGCTCACGCGGCGCGGCGCCGCGGGCGGCGAGGTGGCCGTGGTGTCGCCGGACGGCGGCGTGTTCCTGCAGGGGGTGCAGTATGCGCGCGATTACCTGCAGACGCCGCCGCGCGCGTTCGTGGACAAGTACGCGATTGCCACGGGGCAGAAGACGCGCGTGTTCGAGGGGCCGGCCGACGCCTGGGAAACGGTGGTGGCGCCGCTCGACGACGACTTCTCGCGCGCCGTGATCACGCGGGAGACGAAGACGCAGGTGCAGGACGCCTACCTCTGGACGCAGGCCGGCGGGCCGCTGCGCAAGCTGACCGACAACACCGACTACGGCCCGGAGTTCACGAACGCGGTGCGGAAGCGGATCGAGGTGACGCGCGCCGACGGCTTCCGGTTCGTGGTGAACCTGACGCTGCCGCAGGGCTATCGGGAGGGCACGCGACTGCCGGCGATGTTCTGGTTCTATCCGTACGAGTACACGAGCCAGGCGGAATACGACCGCACGCTGCGCACCGAGAACGTGAACCAGTTCCCGGCCGCCGCCCCGCGCACCATCGAGTACCTGGTCACGCAGGGGTACGCGGTGGCGAATTTCGACCCGCCAATCGTGGGCGACTCGGGGCGCATGAACGACAACTACGTTTCGGACCTCGTGATGGACCTCTCGGCGGTGATCGACGCGCTGGACAGGGGCGGGTACGTGGACCGCTCCCGCCTGGGGATCGGCGGACACAGCTACGGGGCGTTCAGCACGATGAACGCGCTGGCCCACACGCCGTTCTTCAAGGCGGGGATCGCCGGCGACGGGATGTACAACCGGTCGCTCACGCCGGACGGCTTCCAGAACGAGCGGCGCACGTTCTGGACGGGGCAGAAGACGTACGAGGACATGTCGCCCTTCTTCTACGCCGACCAGATCCAGGGGGCGATCCTCATGTACCACTCGATCGAGGATCAGAACGTCGGGACCGATCCGATCAGCTCGATCCGCATGATGCAGGCGCTGCGCGGGCTGGGAAAGACGGCGGCGCTCTACATGTACCCGTACGAGGACCACGGGCCGCTGACGCAGGAGACGATCCTGGACCAGTGGGCGCGGTGGACGGCGTGGCTGGACATGTACGTGAAGCACGCCGGCGAGTGGAAGGCCGGCGCCAAGGACCAGATCAGCGTGGTGTCGTCGCCCTCACCCTTCTAGGGGGCGCAGGCCGCGCAGCCGGTCGAGGCCGGGGGGCGGGAGCAGGTCGTCGGCGATTGCCGCGATCTGCTCCGCTTCGCGCCACGCGCCGGCGAGCAGGTCGAGCTCGCCCTCGAGCGCCCGGCGCTCGGTCTCCTCGTGGAGGGCCATTTCGAGGGCCAGGCATTCGTCGGCCATCAGGTGGAGCGCGCCCAGGCGGCGCATGACGTTCAGCGCCGACTGGGTGCGCCCCTCGCGCCACGCGATGTCGCGCGAGGCGCGCTGGAGGAAGCGCGCCGCGTCGCCGGCGTGCTCGATGCGGGCCACGGCGTCGCTCACCCGGACCGGCGATCCGCCGAACCGGTTGGCCCCGGCCAGCAGCACGCTGGCCATGTACATCGCCTCGCTCCCGTCGGCGTAGACCCACCCGCCGTCGTGCGGCAGGCGCAGGGTGGGGTGGTCGCCCAGAAGGTGGAACTCGGCGTCGCGGACGTGGCGGGCGCGGACCACGAGCAGCCGGCGGCCGCGCCGGAACCGGGCGGCGACGCGGTCGTCCAGCAGGTAGTCGCGGGCCGCCACGGCGCCGATCATCGGCACCGCGCCGGCGATGGTCGTGAACCCCGGGAAGGCGATGATGGAGATCCCGCCGGTGACGAGCGCCGGAGCGAGAATCGGCCCGAGCACCACGCCGGCGAGCCCGACGGCGGCCGCCGCGACGCCGGTGACCACCTGGGCATTGACGCGCCGGCGCGCGAACCGCGTGCCATAGCGCCAGGCCGCGAACTCCGGCCGGAGGGGCTTCCCGATGCGCACGAGCTGCATCCCGTCGGCCAGCCGCGCGAGCCCGATGTTGTCGGTGGTGACGCGCATCCGCGTGGCGCGGAACAGCCGCTCGGCTTCCTCGATCGCCTCCCACCGTTCGTCGAGCGGGGAGAGGTTCCATCGCGCGCACGAGCCGCAGATGACCCACAGACGTCCCTTCTCGGCGTCGAACGCGAGGCGTCTTCCCACCGGGAAGTGCTCGATGGCGTCGTTGGCGCCGAGCGGCGCATGACAGAAGATGCACGTGGAGTACATTTCCGGGTCTACAATGGCACGCCCCCCGGGTTTCGGCCAGAGGGGCTTGATTAAAGGACTATGACGATCAGCGCGCTTCTCGCGATGGCGCTCGCCCTGCAGCAGGGGATCCCGGGCGCCAATACCACGCCCCCATCGGGCGACACGACCGGCTACTGGCAGCAGCACGTCCACTACCAGATCGTGGCCACGCTCGACGAGCCGGCGCACCTGGTGCACGGCGCGGCGACCCTGACCTACGTCAACCGCTCCCCGGACACGCTGCACGAGATGTACTTCCAGCAGTATCTCAACGCCTTCCGGCCGGGGTCGCGGTGGAGCGCGGCGGACGCGCGCGAGGGGCGGGTGCGGTTCCAGCACCTGGGCGACCCCGACTACGGATACGAGCGGTTCACGGCGACGCCGACGTTCGACGGGGTGCCGGTGGCGCCGGACTATCCGGACGCGCCCGACAGCACGGTGGCGCACTTCGCGCTACCGCACCCCCTGCCGCCGGGGGATTCGATCGTGATCCGCCTGGCCTGGGACGCGCGCCCGTCGACGGTGCTGCGGCGGCAGGGGCGCCGCGGCCGGAGCTACGACTTCGCGCAGTGGTACCCCAAGGTCGTGGTGTACGACCGCGGCGGGTGGGAGCCGAACCCCTTCGTGCCGGCCGGGGAGCTGTACGGCGAGTTCGGGACGTACGACGTGACGCTGGTCGTGCCGGCGGATCAGGTGATCGGGGCCACGGGCGTGCCGATCAGCGGCGACCCGGGGTGGGCGGAGGCGAAGCGGTGGGGCACGCTGTACATCCCGCGCGACGCCTACGACCGCGTGCCGCCGGCGCCGGCCGTGACCGTGCCGCCCGCCGACAAGGCGGTGCGATTCTTCGCGCGCAACGTCCACCACTTCGCATGGTCGGCATCGCCGGACTATCGGTACGAGGGCGGGATCTTCGTGCGCCACCTCCCCGCCACGCACTTCAAGACGTGGGACACGGTGGCGATCAACGTGCTGTATCGGCCGGGCGACGACTCCACGTGGGGCCACGGGGTCGCGGTGCGGCGCTCGATCCAGGCGCTGACCTGGCTGGAGAAGATCTGGGGGCCGTACGCCTGGCCGCAGTTCACGAATCTCCACCGGCTGGAGGGGGGCGGCACCGAGTTCCCGATGATGATCATGGATGGGAGCGACGACCTCTCCCTCATCCTGCACGAGGGCGGGCACCAGTTCACCTATGGGATCCTGGCCGACAACGAGTGGCGCTCGGGGTGGATGGACGAGGGGCTGACGTCGTATCAGACCTCGTGGGCGCTGGGGCAGACGCCGCAGGAGCTGGCGGCGCAGGGGCCGCCGCTGCCGCCGCGGTTGGGCGAGGGGTATCGCGCGTACGCCACCACGATGTCGGCGGCGCAGGGGCGCGGGCTGGGGATGGTGCGCCTGGACCTCGCGGGGCACACGCAGCCGATCGGCACGCCGGCCCACGACTTCCGGGACTTCGGCACCTACAACGCGATGATCTACACGCGCGGCGAGCTGATGTATTCGCAGCTGCGCGACGTGCTGGGCGACAGCCTGTTCAGGGCGTTCCTGCACGACTACTACGATCGGTGGGCGCTGAAGCACGTGGACGAGCGGGCGATGGAGGCGTCGGCGGAGCGCGTGTCGGGGCGGCCGCTGGGCTGGTTCTTCCACGAGTGGGTGCACGAGGCGGGGATGGTGGACTACGCGCTCACGCGGGCCACGACCTCGGAGCAGCCGAACGGCACGTGGGTGACGCGGGCGACGATCGAGCGCCGGGGCGCGTACTGGCACCCGATGCCGGTGGGCGTGCGCACCGACAGCGGGTGGACCATCGGCCGCGGCGAGTGGGAGCCGGACCGGCAGACGGTGACGATCGCGACGGCCGGGCGGCCGCTGGAGGTGCGGCTGGACCCGTACCACACGACCTACGACTGGGACCGCCGGGA
>JAGWRI010000148.1 GCA_028876525.1 Gemmatimonadota bacterium
GCGGGCGACGAGCTCCATGATGGCCTTGTCGGTTTCGACCTCGGCCAGCGGGTCGCCGTTCTTCACGGCGTCGCCCTCGTGCTTCAGCCATTTGACGAGGCGTCCCTCTTCCATCGTGGGGGACAGCGCCTCCATGTACACTTTCGTTGCCATGACGACACCTGGTGACGGAGCGCCGCGGAGCGGCGCTCCTCAGTCGAGATACATGACCTTGCGGACGGCGGCGATGGTCTTGGGCACGTCCGGCTTGGCGGCCCGTTCGAGATTCTTGGCGTAGGGCATGGGGACGTCGGCCTGGTGCACGCGGACGACCGGCGCGTCGAGCCAGTCGAAGCAGTCGCGCTGGATGTAGTCCACGACCTGAGCGCCGATGCCGGCGATCTCCCATCCTTCCTCGAGCACGACGGCGCGGTTGGTCTTCTGCACCGACCGGGCAATGGCCTCGACGTCCATGGGGCGCACGGTGCGCAGGTCCACGACGTCCACGTGGATGCCGTCTCTGGCGAGCTGGTCGGCGGCCTGCATGGCCGTGAGCACCATCTTGCCGTTGGTGATGATCGAGCAGGCGTCGCCCTCGCGCTTGAGGTCGGCCTTGCCGATGGGCACGAGGTACTCCTCGTCGGGGACCTCGCCCTTGGTGTTGTAGAGCATCTCGCCTTCGAGGAAGCACACCGGGTTGTCGTCGCGGATGGCGCTCTTGAGCAGGCCCTTGGCGTCGTACGGGGTGCCGGGGGTCACGACCTTGAGGCCGGGGATGTGGGCGAGCCACGACTCCCACGATTGCGAGTGCTGGGCCGAGAGCTGGAGCGCGGCGCCGTTGGGGCCGCGGAAGACGATGGGGACGTTGTACTGCCCGCCCGACATGTAGAGCGTTTTGGCGGCCGAGTTGACGACCTGGTCGAGCGCGAGCAGCGCGAAGTTCCAGGTCATGAATTCGATGATCGGGCGGAGGCCGACCATGGCGGCGCCGACGCCGAGGCCGGCGAAGCCGAGCTCGGTGATGGGCGTGTCCACGACGCGCATCTCGCCGAACTCGGCGAGCAGCCCCTTGGAGACTTTGTAGGCCCCGTTGTATTCGGCCACTTCCTCGCCCATGAGGAAGACGCGGTCGTCGCGCTGCATTTCCTCGCGGAGCGCGTCGTGGAGGGCGTCGCGGTAGGTGATGACGGGCATCGGCTCAGACCCCCGCCATGGCGTCCGAGGGGGTCTCGACGAGCACGTCCTCGAACAGCGTTTCGAGGGGCGGTTCGGGGCTCTGGTCGGCGAAGTCCCAGGCGTCCTGCACCGCGGCCCTGAGCTCGTCGTCGAGCTTCTGATACTCGGCGTCGGTGAGCGCGCCGATTTCCTGGAGGTGCCGCCGGAAGAGCACGATGGGGTCGCGCTTCTCGGACTCCTCGAGCTCGGCCTTGGAACGGTAGGTGCCGCTGGCGGCGTCGGACATCGAGTGGCCGACGTAGCGGAAGGTGCGCACCTCGAGAAGGGTCGGGACCTGCTCGGTGCGGGCGCGGTCCACGGCCTCGGTCATCGTTTCGCGCACGGCGAGGACGTCCTGGCCGTCCACTTCGGCGCCGACGATGTTGTACGCTTCGGCGCGCTTGAAGAGGTCGGTGATGGCCGAGGCGCGCTCGACGGCGGTGCCCATGCCGTAGCGGTTGTTCTCGATCACGTACACCACGGGGAGCTTCCAGAGGCCGGCCATGTTGAGCGCTTCGTGGAACGCGCCCGTGTTGACCACCGACTCGCCCATGTAGCAGACGCAGACCTGGTCGCCGCCGCGGTACTTGATGGCGAACCCGACGCCGGTGGCGAGCGGCACGTGGGCGCCGACGATGCCGTGGCCGCCGAGGAAGTTCACGTTGCGGTCGAACATGTGCATCGAGCCGCCCTTGCCGTGCACGCAGCCGTCCACGCGGCCGAACAGCTCGGCCATGACGGCGCGGGGCGCGATGCCGCGCACGAGGGCCTGGCCGTGGTCGCGGTAGGTGGTGATGACGTAGTCGTCGGGGCGCAGCGCCGACTGGGTGCCGGCGCTCACGGCTTCCTGTCCGATGTACAGGTGGCAGAAGCCGCCGATCTTGCCCAGGGCATAGGCTTCGGCGGCGCGCTCCTCGAACCGGCGCTGGAGCAGCATGTCGTGCAGCAGCTTCCGGTCGAGCGCGGCGTCGGACTTCGGGGTGGATTTCTTCTTCGTGGCCATGTCAGTGGGGCGACAGGAGTGTCATGAGGGAAGCCCGGTCTCGCGCCGTCGTGCGGAACGGCGCGGGGGTCATCGCGGAGCGGTGGTCAGACGCCGGCGGCCTGGACCTGTTCCCAGGCGTGGTAGCTCGAGCGGACGAGCGGGCCCGCCTCGACGTGGCGGAAGCCCATCGCCATGCCGGCGTCGCGCAGCTCGCGGAACTCCTCGGGCCTCACGTACCGGTCGAGCGGGATGTGGCCGTCGGACGGGCGCAGGTACTGCCCGAGGGTCAGGATGTCGACGTCCACGTCGCGCAGATCCTGCATCACGGCCAGCACCTCCTCGTTCGTCTCGCCCATGCCGAGGATGATGCCGGTCTTGGTCGGGACGTGCGGCGCGATGCGCCTGGAGGTGCGGAAGATTTCCATCACGCGCTCGTAGCGGCCGCCGGGGCGGCAGCGCTTGTAGAGGCGCGGGACGGTTTCGGTGTTGTGGTTGTAGATGTCGGGGCCGGCCTCGAGCACGGCGCGGATGGATTCCTCGCGGCCCTGGAAGTCGGGGACGAGGACCTCGACGGAGGTGCCGGGGGAGGCGCCCTTGATCTGGCGGATGGTTTCGGCGAAGGCCCAGGCGCCGAAGTCGGGCAGGTCGTCGCGGTCGACCGAGGTGAGGACCACGTGCTGGAGCTTCATCTCGGCGGCGGCCCGGCCGACGCGCTCGGGCTCGGTGGGGTCGTACTTCGGGGGGCGGCCGTGGGCGACGGCGCAGTAGGCGCAGTTTCGGGTACAGACGTCGCCGAGGATCATGAAGGTGGCGGTGCCGTGATCCCAGCACTCGCCGAGATTGGGGCAGTGGGCTTCCTCGCAGACCGTGTTGAGCTGGAGGTCGCGCATCAAATGTTTCAGATGCACGTAGCTTTTGCCGCCGGGGGCCTTGACCTTGAGCCAGGAGGGCTTGCGGTCGGGGAGGGGATCGGCGCGGTGCCGCCCCATTATTTGGTAAATGGCTTCGCCCATCGGATCGCGGTAGTTGAGGTGCCGGCCTGAATTTAGGCGGTGACGGTCGGAGGCGGTAGCAACATAACCTTCAAAGCTATATTTTACTGGTTATCGCGTGGAGATGGGTGCGCGAAACCCGGGGCGGCGCCGGGCCGTAGGAATGGGCAGCAGGGCGCTGGTGGCAGGGGAGGCGATTGGAGTATACGTTTTGCGGGGTCCGGAGCGGGCCCGGCGCCAAGGGGGTTGGGTATGTTGCGCACCATTTTCATGATCGGGTTGTTCGCCCTGGCCGGGCTGTTCGTGCTGCGGCTGGCGTTCGGGCTGTTCGGATTTCTGTTCGCGATGTTGCTCACGCTGCTGGTGCTGGCGGTGAAGATCGCGCTGGTGGGCGTGGTGATCTATCTGCTGATCCGGATCTTCAGTCCCGCGACGGCGCGCAAGCTGCGCGAGCGGTGGTCGGGGAGTTCGGCGGTCTAGGGTAGCGGGAGGCTCGCCCGGAATCGAGTCTCTCATGAGAACGGCGGCGGTGGCGCGATGCGCTATCGCCGCCGTTCTCACGAGAATGAGGCGCCGGCAAGAACGGCGCAGGGGCGAAACCACGCCGGCAAACACAGCGCCGGCAATCACAGCGCCGGCAAGTAGAGCGTCGGCAAGTACAGCGCGCGGAAAGGGAAGGGCCGGCTTGCGCCGGCCCATTTTCGAAACTGCGCGTTGCCTACACTCCTACCCTCCTACCCTCCTACGCTCCTACCCCTCAGGCTTCGATCTCCTCGACGATTCCCCATACCAGCAGCGGCACCATGATCTCGTGGTGCCCCGTGATCTCGTAGCCCGCGCCGCCGGTCAGCGTCGGGCGCTGCACGACGTTCACGCGCGGGCGATAGTGGCGCTGCATGTCGAGGTCGCAGGTCGTGAAGTCCCGCGGCTTTCCCGCGTGCAGGTTGCGCGCAATGGTGAGCGCCTTGAGGAACACCTCGGGCATGATCACGGCGCTGCCCAGGTTCAGCACCACGCCGCCGTCGTCGAGGCGGTGGAGCGAGGCGGCCAGGCGGCGGAAGTCGCGGTGGCTGGTGTCGCCGATGGCCGCGCCGTCGGCCGCCGGGTGCTGGTGGATGATCTCGGCGCCGATCGCGGCATGCACGGTGGCCGGCACGCCGAGGCGGGCGGCGTTGAGGAGGATCGACAACTCGGGGTGCGCCAGGTCGCGCTCGCGCTCGAGCGCCGCGGCGAGCGCCTGGCCCATGCCCATCCGGTCCCGCATGCCGGCCACGAACGCCTCGTTCATGCCGCGCCCGGTTTCGTCGGCCATGCCGAAGGTGCCGTCGGCGAGGCCGGCGGCCACGTCCTCCGACGTCGCGCCGAAGCGCGCGATCTCGTAGTCGTGAATGGCCGCCGAGCCGTTCATCGCGACGTGCGTGGCGATGCCGCGGCGCATCAGCTCGATGAGCAGCGGGGCGAGGCCGGTCTTCACGACGTGCCCGCCGAGCATGAGCACGACGCCGCGGTCGCGGCGCCTGGCGTCGGCAATGGCATGCACGACGCGCTTGAAGTCGCGCGCCACGAGGATGTCGGGGAGCGCGTCGAGGAAGGCGCGGAAGGAGCGGTCGTCGCCGGGCGGATGGGCGAACTCGCCGGCGCTCACCTTGTTCGGCCGCCGCGCCACGGGCACGGTGCGGATGCGCGCGAGGTCCGCCTCGTCGTACTTCACCGGGCGGCGGGTTCCCGGGCCGGGGCCGGCGGGGGGGCGGGAGCGGGGGCGGCCGCGGCGGCGAGGGGGCCGGCGGCCCGCATGACGCGCGCGGCGCGGAACAGCGCCAGC
>JAGWRI010000149.1 GCA_028876525.1 Gemmatimonadota bacterium
CAGATGTTCCGTGCCCACGTAGCTGTGGTTCAGCTCGCGCGCCTCGGCCATCGCCAGCTCCAACACCTTCTTGGCCCGCGACGTGTACGGCAGGTCGGGGCCGGTGGCCTGCACCGCCTTCCCCTTGCGGACCGTGTCCTCGATCTTCTGCTGAACCTCGTCCAGTTCGACGTTGAGGTTCTGCAGAACCGTGGCGGCCACGCCCTCGCCTTCGCGAATGAGCCCGAGCAGAATGTGCTCCGTGCCGACGTACTCGTGATGGAGGCGTGCCGCCTCTTCACGCGCCATGGCGAGGACTTTCCTGACCCGCTCGGTGAAGTTGTAGCCGTTCATCGTACCCTCGAGTCCGGCCGGGCCCGCGTCATCCGACCGATCCGGCTTCCGTTTCGAGCGCGTGCCGCACGTACCGCGCGCGCGCCTGACAGGTTTCGCTCTCGCTGAGCGGCCGGCCCTCGGCGTACGCCAGGTGTGCGGCTTGGGAGAAGATCAGGAGCTTGTTGAGCGTGTATACACTGAGCCCGCGGATCAGTTTCAGCCCCACCGCCAGCCGGACTCCGCTCAGGAAGTTCATCGCTTCCTCGAAGGTCAGGCTCCGGGCGTAGCGCAGGGTTCCGAACGCGCGCCACAGCTTGTCCTCGATAATATAACCCGCGTCCCGCAACAGCACACGCCTCGCTTCCTCCTCCCGCTCGACCACGTGACCGACCACCCGGAGGAGCTGGTCCATGAGGTCCTCCTCCGACCGGCCAAGCGTGGTCTGGTTCGAGATCTGGAAGAAATTCCCGACCACTTCGCTGCCTTCGCCGTACAGCCCACGGTGCGTGAGACCCATCTGCTGGAGCCCGGCCAGCACCTTGCCGATTTCCTTGGTGAGGACCAGCCCCGGCAGATGGATCAGCACCGAGGCCCGCATCCCCGTGCCGACGTTCGTCGGGCAGGCCGTGAGGAATCCGAACTCGGGGTGGAAGGCGAACGGGAGCCGCGCGCCCAGCTCGCGCTCCACCTCGCGGACGCGGGCGAAGGTCTCGGGAAGCGCGAACCCCGAACTCATCGCCTGGAGGCGCAGATGGTCCTCCTCGTTGATCATCAGGCTCACCCGGTCCCCGACCACCACGGCCGCGCCGCTGTGCAACGGGTGGGCCTCGCCCAGCGCCGCCAGCTCCTTGCTCACGAGGTGCCGCTCGTGGAGCAACAGCCGGTCGATGGCCGGGAGCTGGTCCACGCGCACGGTGAGACTTCCGGCCAGCGGCGGCGCCTCGTGGACGGCGGCGTCCACCTGCGCCAGCACGCGCAGCCGCTCCCCGTCGCGGGCCCGGCCGGTGAACGCGAACCCCTCCAGATTGCGGGCCAGCCGCACGCGGGTCGAGAGCACGACGTCGGCGTGGCGCCCCGACGCGTCGAGCCAGGCGACCCCGCCGTCCGGCAGCAGGCTGAGGTCGATCACTCCAGCACCCGGATGCGGTCGCGGAGGTCGGCCGCCAGCTCGAACTGCTCGCTCTCGATGGCCCGCCGGAGGCGGTCGCGCAGCTCGCCGAGCTGGGCCGCCCGTCCCGTCGCCTCGGAGCGCGGCGGCTGGTAGCGTTCACCCACGTGCTGGGCGCTGCCGTGCAGGCGCCGCAGCAGGCCGCGCAGGCTCGCCTCGAAGGTCACGTAGCAGTGGGGGCACCCCCACTTTCCGGTGGCGCGGAAGTCGGCCATGGTGCACCCGCAGAACGTGCACGCCTCGCCGCGCTCCTCGCCCGTGGCGAGCTGGGCCTGCACGGCGTGGAGCAGATCGCCCAGCGGGTGCTTGGGCTCGGCCACCGTGGTCTCGACCCCGCGCTCGGCCGCGCACCGCTCGCACAGGTGGACCTGGGTCACGCTGTTGTTCTCGATCTGCGTGAGGTGCACCACCGCGTCGCGCTCGTGGCAGCTGTCGCAGAGCATCAGGCCAGCACCTCGTGCAGCGCGGTGGGCGTGAGCGCGCCGTTTTCGAGCAGGAGCACGCGGTGGGCCCGCGCGGCCAGCGACCGGTTGTGCGTGGCGATGACCATCGCGGTGGCCAGATCCGCGGCCAGCGAGGCAAGGAGGTCGTGCAGCCGCTCTCCGTTCGCGTGGTCGAGGTTGCCCGACGGCTCGTCGGCCAGCACGACCGCGGGCTCCATGGCCAGGGCGCGCGCCACGGCGGCCCGCTGCTGCTCGCCCCCCGACAGCTCGGCGGGCCGGTGCAGCATGCGGCCGGCCAGCCCCACCCGCGCCAGCAGGTCGGCCGCCCGGGCGCGCGCGTCGTGCGGCGAGCGTCCGGCCAGCCGCAGCGGCATCATCACGTTTTCGAGGGCGCTGAACTCGCGCAGCAGGTGGTGGAACTGGAAGATGAACCCGATCCGCCGGTTGCGGAGCTCGGACAGGGCCTGGTCGTCCAGGCCCGCCACCGAGCGCCCCTCGACGCGCACCTCGCCCCGGGTCGGCGCGTCGAGTGCGCCCAGCAGGTGGAGCAGCGTGCTCTTCCCCGCCCCGCTGGCCCCGACCACGGCCACGATCTCGCCGCGCGCCACCTCGAGGCGCACCCCGTCCAGCACGGTGAGCAGCCCGCCGTCACCGCCCACGTACGTCTTCGCGAGATCCACCGCTTCGAGAACCATCATTCGTGTCGAATCGCTTCGACCGGGTAGAGCTTCGCCGCCTGCACGGCCGGGTAGATCGTGGCCAACGCCGCGATGACCAGGCTGGCGGCGACGATCCACGTCACGTCGGTCGCGCGGACGCTCACCGGCAGGTGGTCGATGAAATATATCGAGGGATCCAACGGGATCAGCTTGTAGCGGTCCACCACGACGCCGAGCACGACGCCCATCGCGACGCCGATGGACGTGCCGACCAACCCGATCACCACCCCCTGCGCCAGGAAGATGCGCCGGATGGAGCGCGCCGGCATGCCCATCGCCCGCAGGATGCCGATCTCGCGCGTCTTGTCGGCCACCACCATCGTCAGCGTGCTCACGATGTTGAAGGCCGCGACGAGCACGATGAGCAGCAGGATCACCGCCATCCCCAGCTTCTCGAGCTTGAGCGCCTGGAACAGCGAGGAGTTCTGCTGGTGCCAGTCCTCGGTGCGGTACGGGTACCCGAGCGTGTCCTCGAGCGCCCGCGCC
>JAGWRI010000150.1 GCA_028876525.1 Gemmatimonadota bacterium
CAGGGTCGCATCATGTGACATGGAAGAACAGCGCACGCGAACCATCGTCATCACCGGCGCCAGCGACGGCATCGGCGCCGCGAGCGCCCGCCAGCTCAGGGCCCGGGGCCACGACGTCGTCGTCGTCGGGCGGTCGCCGGCAAAGACCGAGGCGCTGGCCCGCGAGCTCGGCGCGCCCTTCCACGTGGCCGACTACGCGCGGCTGGCCGACGTGCGCCGGCTCGCCGCGGAACTCGCGCGATACGAGCGCATCGACGTGCTGGCCAACAACGCCGGCGGCATCATGGGTGCGCGCGAGGTGACGGCCGACGGCTTCGAGAAGACCTTCCAGGTCAACCACCTCGCGCCCTTTCTCCTCACCACGCTGCTGCTGCCCCGCCTCATCGCCAGCCGCGCGACGGTCATCCAGACCTCGAGCGGCGCGGCCAACATCTGGGGCCGCGGCTTCGACGTCGCCGACCTGCAGAACGCGCGCGGCTACCGGCCGGAGCGCGCCTACGGAAACGGCAAGCTCGCGAACATCCTGTTCACGCGCGAGCTGCACCGGCGCCACCACACCGACGGCATCTCGGCCGTCGCCTTCCACCCCGGCGTGGTGCGCAGCAACTTCGCCAGCGACACCACGCACTTGATGCGCCTGCTCTACCGCGCGCCGCTCAAGTACCTGATGATCAGCCCGGAGCGCAGCGGCCGGCGGCTCACTGCGCTGGCCGAGGGAGAGCCGGGCGTGGCGTGGCAGCCGGGAGCGGTGTACGTCAAGCGCCGGCCGATGCGGGTGGCGTTCCGCGACGCCGGCGGCCGCGTGGCCCGCGAATTGTGGGAGCGCAGCGAGGAGATGCTCGCGCGCGCGGGGTGACCGTCGGGCGGCACGGTGCGGCGCGCGTCAGGGCTGCGCCAGCCGCTGCAGCCGCGCGACGTCGAACCCCTGTCGGCCGGCGGTCGCGACGAGGCGGTCGTACGTGGCCGAGTCGAGCGCCGGCGTGCGCGAGAGCACCCAGAGGTAGCGCCGATCGGGCGTCCCGACCAGCGCCGCGCCGTAGTCGTCCGTGAGATCGAGCACCCAGTAGTCGGCCCAGACCATCGGCAGAAATGAGAGGAACGACGGGGCGAAGCGCACCTTGAGCCTGGACGGCGGCCCGTTGCGATCGGCCAGCCGCGCGGCCCCCTCCGCACGATTGACCGTGCTGTCGGCCGTGCGGCAGGTATTCACCACCCTGATGGTGCCGTCGGGGCGCAGCTCGTAGTCCGCCGTGGCCTGCCCCACGCACTTGCGCTCGAACCAGCTCGGGAACCTCGCCACCTCGTACCAGCGTCCGGCGTACCGCTCGAGGTCCAGCGACGGGATGGCGCGAACCGGCTCGGGACGCTGGGGCGTGTCCTGCGCGCCGGCGCGCCGCGCGCTCGCCAGGCCGAGCAGCGCCGCCAGCGCCAGGGCGCCGGCGGCGCGCGATGGCATCCGCTCCGATCTCGCTTCCCCTTCCACCGTCCCTCCTCGTGTTCGCGTCGCGAAGCGCATCCGCGCCGCCTCGGTGTCCGCCATTGAGGTTAAGTCATCGGCCTCTCGGCACCCAGAGATCTCCGGAGCCGGACCTGGACAGACGCCGGGTGCGCAATGCGCCATCCGCCGTTCAGTCGTCCAGCGGCTCGACCCCCAGCCGGCGCATCCGCTCGACGCTCTCCAGCATGGCCCGGAGCACGTCGGGCGCGTGCCCTCGCCAATCCACGACCTCGCCCGTGATCCGCAGCGGGTGGCGCGAGCGGTACGACCTCGTCGGATTTCCCCGGAACTTCTTGTCGGTGAGGTTGGGGTCGTCCTCCATCGGACCCGTCGGCTCCACGACGTAGATCCGGCCGGGCGCGTCGCCCAGGGCCAGCTCCGCGCCCCACACCGCCGCGTCCAGCGTGGCGGCCAGGTAGACGTAGGTCGTGAGCCGATCCAGCCGGCCGAAGTTGGGCGCGCGGCCGGGCTCGATCAGGTCCCCCGGCTTCAGGTCGGCCCGCGTGCCGTGGTAGAGCGTCCACTCGGTGACCTCGCCGGTGACCCGCAGCGGCTGGCCGGAACGCCACGACATCGCCGGGTGGCGCGCCGGCGGGTGACCGGGCAGCGCGGACGCGTCCACCACGGCGCCGGTCGGCTCCACGAGGTAGACCCGGCCGCGCCCCTCGCCGACCGAGATCTCCGCCTCCCAGATGGCGGCGTCCATATCGGGACTCAGATAGACGTGGGCCGCGGCGGGGCCGGGCGCGATCAGGTCACCGGGTTGCAGGTCGGCCCGGGTGCCGTGGTAGAACCTCGGCGGATTCGCGTCGTGGGTGGTCGTCATGGCCGGACAACGTGTCGCGAGACCCCGGGCTTTCCGCAAGCCGGGGGCTCGCTGCTATTATTCACCCGGGAAGAGCGGGCCCGCCGTCGTCTCACCCTCTGCTCAACCCGCCAGCGCATAGACCACCACGACGCACGCCACGGTGGCCGCCAGCTGTCCCACGGCGCGCACCGTGCCGACGAGACGCGCATTGGCGCCGGCGCCTTCCCGGTACCTGTACAGCGCGGGAAACACCATCACCGCGGCCCAGAAGCCGATCGCCGGCAGCAGCGCCAACGCGGCGATGTGCCGCATCGCGGTGACGCCGATCCCCGCGACCGCCGCTCCCGCCATGTTGCGCCCGGACTTCCACACGGGCGCGGCGCCCCGGGCGCCGGGCGCGCCGGCCCCGTGGGCCTCGACCGGGCCCAGGCGCCGGCTGGCCACGGACGCCGCCGTCCATACCAGCCAGTAGACGACGATTCCCCCCGAAGCCGCGATCAGATCTGCACTCGTCATCGTGGGCCTCCGTCAGACCGGGGAGCAGGCCGGCGACCATCCACGTTTTCCGATACGCCTCGTGATGGCTCGCAGCGCCCTTCCCGGTAAGGGCCCGGACCGTCATCCACCGATCCGCGCGGCGGCCCGGCGGCGTCCGACGGCGTACGTGGCCGCGCCGCCGGCCACCAGCAGCGCGCTCAGCCCCACGACCTTCACCACGTAGCGCTGCGGATGCGGCTCGTCCGCCGGCGGAATGGCCGCCAGCACGATCGCGACGAGAGACGTCAGAAATCCCACCGCGCCGCAGAGCACCGCGGCCGGCTTCCCGCCCGGCACGCGCATCACCTCGGGGCCGGCCGGCTCGCGCTGCAGGCGGATCAGTGCCGGGAACATCGTGAGGTACGGCAGGAAGTAGGCGATGATCCCCAGGCTCACCAGGATGTCGTACGCCTTCTTGGGCGTCTCGCCCGCCTGGCCCAGCACCGCGCACACCGCCGCCACGATGGCCTGCAGCAGCAGCGCCACGTACGGCGTGTCGTAGCGCGGGTGCAGCTTGCCGAACGCGCGCGGCAGATAGTTGTCGATGCCCGCCACGAAGGGCAGCCGCGCCGGCGCCGACAGCCACGCCCCCACGCCGCCCATCGCGCTCACCACGATGAGCACGGCCGCGAACGGGCCCAGCCCCGCCAACCCCACGCGGTCGCCCGTGCGCACGATGGCGTCCATGATTCCCTGCAGCCCGGTGACCTGCCCGCGCGGCAGCGCCAGCAGGATGGCCAGCGTGCCCAGGATGTAGAGCGCGGGAATGATCAGCCCCGCAATCAGCACCGCGCGCGGCACGGAGCGCCGCGGGTCCTCGATCTCCTCGCCCATGAACGACCCCGCCTCGAGTCCGCTGTACCCGAACGCCAGCGTGGCCCAGAAGATCATGTCCTTGAGCCCGAAGCTGGGCACCAGCGTGTGCGCGGTGATCGGCGTCGCCGACCCGAACCTCGCCGCCGCCACGAACCCCATGCCGATCAGCACCGCCATCGGAATCCAGGTCGCGTACGCGCCGAGGTTGGTGAGCCACTTGCCGAGCTGGAGGCCGCGGATGTTGAGCACCGCCGCCAGCAGCAGTCCGGCCAGCGAGAACACGATGAAGTACGTGGGGCTGTCCTGCAGGTGGGCGAACCGCGCGCCGAAGATGTACAGCGCCGTGCTGGCCGCGAAGTACAGGATGCCCGGCAGATAGGTGAGGTTCGAGCCCCAGTACGTCCAGCCGGTCATGAAGCCCGCGAAGTCGCCGAACGCCTGCTTGGTCCAGACGTAGATCCCGCCTTCCTGCGGGTAGCGCGACGACAGCTCCAGCACCGTGAACGCCAGCGGGAGGAACAGCCCGACGGCACCGATCACCCACACGAGGAGCGAGCTGGGGCCCGCCGCCGCGGCCACCGCCACCCACCGCATCCCGACCACGGCCACCACGTAGAACCAGACGAGGTCGCGCGTGCGGAGGACGCGGCGCAGGCGTGGCCCTTCGGCGGGTTCGGTCACGGGGTCTCCGGTGGCGTGGCGGGCGGACGCGCGAAGCGCGGGCGGGTCGGAGGACAATGTCTCCCCGTGTACCCGCCCGCGCCAGACCGATTTCGCGCCCCCTCCGGACCCTCGGCGCTATGGCCGGGGCGGAGGCGCTGCCGGCGTGAGTCCGTGGCGGCGCATGATCTCCGCCATCTTCGCCCGGTCGGGCGGACCGCCCGCCGACTGGTTGATCAGCTCGGCCGACTCGCGGAAATACGCCGGGCCGATGGCCGCCGGCGTGATCACGCACAGCGCCTTCGCGTCCAGGCTGGCGTTGTTGTCGAACCGGTGCACGGCGCCGCGCGGAATGCACAGCGCCTGCCCGGGCCCGACGTCGACGGGCCTGCCGTCCACGGTCCAGGTCATCACGCCCTCGATGCCGTAGATCGTTTCCTCGTAATGGTCGTGGCTGTGCGCCGGCGCGGCCAGGCGCTGGGCGGCCGGCACCTCGAGCTCGAATACCGCCACGCTGCCGTTGGCCCGGTCTCCCGCGATCAGGAAGCGCACCGCGAGCGGCCCCAGGCGGATGGTCTCGTCGGACGGATTGACGCGGGCGTCGAAGGTCGCGGTTGGCATGGCCCATCTCCAGTAGTAAATTCCGTGTACTGTCGCCGGACTCCGAGACAGTAAACTCTCTTTACCACCCTGTCAATGCCCGCACCGTCGCCCACCGCGCGGCCCGACCCGAAGGAGATGCTCATCGGCGCCCTGCTGCGCGTGCCCGCCCAGGCCATCCACCGCCGCATCATCGCGGAACTCAACGCCGCCGGATTCGACGATCTGCGCCTGCCGCACATGGCCGTGCTCCAGTACCCGGGGCCCGATGGCGTCCGCCCGGGCGTGCTCGCCGAGCGCGCGGGCACCAGCAAGCAGGCCATGAACCAGCTCCTCAAGAGCCTCGAGGGGCTGGGCTACATCGTCCGGTCCGACGCCCCCGACGAGGGCCGGGCGCGCGTCGTCCGGTTCACCAGACGCGGGCGGGCGGCCTATGCCAGGGTCCACGGCATCCTGCGCGACGTCGAGCGCGAATGGAGCGCCGAGCTCGGCCCCAGGGCGTTCGCCCAGCTCAAGGCGCTGCTGCTCCGCGTGTGGGAGAGTCCGCTGGCGCGGTAGCGGCCGCGCGGACGGCGCCCGGCGCTAGCGTTTCGGCACGTACCGCATCGCCACCGTTCCCGAGGCGTATTCCACCCGGTCCACCAGCTTCAGCTCGAGCCGTCTGGACAGCCCCGCGAACAGCGTCGGCCCGTGCCCCGCCACCACCGGGTGCACCACGAACTCGTACTCGTCGATCAGGTCCAGCTCCGCCAGCGCGAGCGGCAGCGTCACGCCGCCCGTGAACAGGCCGCTCCCCGGCTGCTCCTTGAGCCGTCGAACCGCCGCTTCCAGGTCGCCCCGCAGCAGCTCCGCGTTCCAGTCCACCCGGGCCAGCGTGCTCGACACGACGTACTTCTTCGCCGCGTCGATCGTGCGGGCGAAGGGCATCATCCAGGGTGCCATCCAGTCCGGCCGCACTCCCGTTCGACCGGGCTCGCGCCACGCTTCCTCCATCATCTGGTAGATCACCCGGCCGAACAGGAGCGCGTCGGCGCGCGCGATGCTCTCCGCCGCGCGCCGGTGCAGCTCCTCGTCGGGGATGCCCGCCCGGTGGTCGACGCAGCCGTCGAGCGTGACGTTGATGGAGTACCGGAGCGGTCGCATGGATCAGAAGTAGGCGGGACGCTCGGGGAGCGGCTGGCCGCAGCTGCACACGCCCGAACGCTTCTCGTGGTCGCTCATCTTGCCGCACGCGCCGCAGCGGACCCAGAGCGGGTTGATGTGATCGGGAATCCACACGCTCGTGTACGCGGCGTCGCCCACCTCGGTCCAGAACCTCCGCATCGCCTCGCCGTGGGCGCCGCCCTTCTTCATTTGCCCGATCTGCTCCGGCTTCTCCCACGCCGAGATCGTCACGCCGCGTCCCCCGATCCGGATGAACGACACGCCGATGAAGCCTTCCATGTGCAGCATGTCCACGGCCGTGGCCCGGGTGAGCTCCCGGATCTGCTCCGCCTGCGCGTCGGAGTTCCAGATCGTCGTGATGGCGAATGCGCCGGGCGCCGTCTTCCTGCCCGACTGCACCGCGGACGACGCGCCGAAGGCGAACGGACCGGCGGTGACCGGCTGAACGAGCACCTGCAGCCCCAGCTGAACCGGAATCGCGCGGGTGTCGAAGTAACCCGTCACCGATGTGATTCCGTCCGGCCCGATCTGGAACACGTCGACGCCGGCGAGCGAGATCGGCCGGCCGGTGGCCGGCAGCCCCTGGAACGCCACCGTGTTCGTTCCCGTCATGACCCACTCGGCCACGACGCGCCCCGGCCCGGCTTCGGCAATGCTCGCGATCTCGAACGCCAGGTCCGGGAAGGCGCTCCAGAGGCCCTTGGCGTTGGCGCCGATCGCATGGCCGGAGAGCGCGGCGGTGGTCGGATCGCGGTACGTGCCGCCGGCGGCGAACGTCCCGACGATCGCGTCGGCGTCGTGTGCGTTCCAGGCATCCAGGTATCGTCTCGCCGTGTCCAGGATCGTCACGTCCGGCCTCCGCATTCGTTGAGGTCAAACGTCGCGGCGATCTGCCCCGACGCCCGCGATAGAATGCCGATCGCGGGCGCCGGCCGCCAGCGGCACCATGGCCGGCCCTCAGGCGCCGAACTGCCGCAGGTGGTGATCGAGGTGCCTGGCCAGAATTCTGCTGGCGAACCGGCCGCCGCCCGCTCCCCACGTCGGATCGACGGGCCACGCATCGGTGAGCGGCTTGGCCGCGAATCGCGCGAGCAGGGCTCGGCACCGCGCGCGCTCCGCGACGAAGTCGTGGTGCGCGGTGGCCACCGCGCTCCTATTGGTGGGCGCGGACTTGGGAAATGGCATGCGGAGTACGAGGAAACGCATGACCGGCAGCGGGACCGGCATCTTCTGCGGCGTCAGGCAGTCGTCGCCGAGCGCGGCGCCGATGAACTGGTTGACGTGCCAGAGCATCTGGTCCACGCTCATCGCGCCCCAGCGGCGTTCGGAGTCGGGCCTGAGCGTGTCCAGCCGCGCCTCGAGCGTGGCGCGAACGGCCGGGTCGTGCAGCATGCGCACGGCGCTTACGCCGTCCCGTCGAACGTGACCACCTTCTGCACGTTCTCCAGCGGCGTGCGCACCGCGCCGGTGCCGGCGG
>JAGWRI010000151.1 GCA_028876525.1 Gemmatimonadota bacterium
CGAGCCACTGCTGGGCCCGGTCCTGCTGCGCGCGCGCGGGTGCCGCTGCGGTGAGGGTCAGCGCCGCGGCGAGCGCGAGTTGGGCGAAACGGTGGGGGTGACGCATGCCGGTCTCCGGTGTGAGGCGTGAGGGGAACGGTGGTGAGACAGGCGCCGGGCCGCGCGGGTTTGAACCGACCGGCCGGCGTCCAGTATATTCGGAGACCGCGCCGGGCCAATGGCGCGGTCGCCCGCCCGCCGCCCGCTTCCCCCCGTCCCGCTCCTCGCCCACGACGCCCATGGTCTCGCGCATCCGTCGGTTCTCTCGCGCGGCTCTCGCCGCCGTGGCCTCGGCCGCACTGCTCGCGTGCATCCCCGCGCCGTCGCCCGCGCAGCAGCCGGCGTCCCTGCCCGTGGCCCGCTACCGCGACGCCGCGCGGCGCATCATCGCCGCCGCGATGGCCGACACCCTGGCGTACAGCCGCCTGGCCACGATGACCGACACGTACGGCAGCCGGCTCAGCGGCTCGCCGGGACTGGAGCGGGCCATCAACTGGGTGCTGGCGCGGATGCAGGACGACAGCCTGACCAACGTGCGCGGCGAGCCCGTGATGGTGCCGCACTGGGTGCGCGGCGCGGAGTCGGCCACGCTGGTCTCGCCGCGCGCATGGACGCTGCACATGCTGGGGTTGGGCGGCAGCGTGGGCACGCCCCCCGGGGGCATCACCGCGCCGGTCCTGGTCGTGAACAGCTTCGACGATCTGGCCGCCCACGCCGCCGAGGCGAAGGGAAGGATCGTGCTGTTCGATTCGCCCTTCCCGACCGACGTGCCGCCCATGGAGGGCTACCGGAGGAACGTCGCGTACCGCGGCGGGGCGGCCTCGGCCGCCGCCAGGGTCGGCGCCGTGGCGGCGCTGATCCGGTCGGTGACTCCGCACTCGCAGCAGACGCCGCACACCGGGTCGTTGCGCTACGCCGACGGGGTGCCGGAGATCCCCTCGGCGGCGCTGAGCGTGGAGGACGCCGAGCTGCTGCACCGGATGCAGGACCGGGGCGAGCCCGTGGTGGTGACGCTCAGGATGCAGGCCCGTACGCTCCCCGACGTTCCGTCGCGGAACGTCGTGGCCGAGCTGCGCGGGTCGGAGCAGCCCGACCAGGTGGTGGTGCTGGGCGGCCACATCGACTCGTGGGACGTGGGCGAGGGCGCGATGGACGACGCCGGGGGCGCGTTCGCCGCGTGGGAGGCGGTGCGGATCATCAAGGCGCTGGGGCTCAGGCCCCGGCGCACGCTGCGCGTCGTGATGTGGGTGAACGAGGAGAACGGCGGGCGGGGAGGGCGGGCGTACCGCGACCAGCATCTGGCCGAGCTGCCGAACACCGTGGCCGCGATGGAGTCGGACAACGGCGTGTTCCGCCCCGACGGCTTCCGGTTCCAGGGCACGCCGGCGGGGCTGGAGGCGGCGCGGCAGATCGGGTCGCTGCTGGCGGGGATGGGCGCCGGGACCGTCACCGCCGGCGACGGCGAGGCCGACGTCGGGCCGATCGTCCGCGAGGGCGTGCCCGGCTTCGCGCTGAACGTGGACGACGCGACGTACTTCTGGTACCACCACACCGACGCCGACATGATGACCGTGATCAACCGCGACGATTTTCGCCGCTGCATCGCCGCCATGGCGGTGATGGCGTACGTGCTGGCCGACCTTCCGGACCCGTTACCGAGACATCCATGAAAACGCTCGCCGCCCTCGCGCTCCTGGCCACGATCCCGACCACCGCGCACGCCCAGCGCTGCGCGCCGAACAACGCCGGGCTCACCCTTCCCAGGGGATTCTGCGCCACGCTGTTCGCCGACAGCCTTTCCGGCGCGCGGCACATGGCCGTTGCGCCCAACGGCGACGTGTTCGTCGCGGCTCTGGGGGGCCGCGGCGCGGGGGGCGGGATCTTCGCCCTTCGCGACACCAACCACGACGGCGTGGCGGACGTCCGCGTGCGGATCGCCGACTTCAGCTCCAGCGAAGTGCGGCTGTTCGACGGCTACCTGTACGCCGAGAACGGCACCGGCGTGGTGCGCTGGCGGCTGCCCGCGGGCCAGCTCCGCCCCACGGGCCCCATGGACACGATCGTGAAGAACCTGCCGCCGGGCGGGAACCACTTCCTCAAGACGTTCGTGATCGACCGGAATGGCGTGCTGTACGTGAACGTCGGCACGGCCACGAACGCCTGCCAGCCCAAGGACCGGCAGCCGGGCGTGCCGGGCGCCGACCCGTGCGTGGAGCGCGAGACCCGCGGCGGGATCTGGAAGTTCGACGCGCGCAAGCTGGACCAGACGCAGGCCATGGGCGAGCACTACGCCGTCGGCATCCGCAATTCGGTGGGCATGGACGTGAGTCCCATGGACAACACCCTCTGGGTGATGCAGCACGGGCGCGACCAGCTCAACCTGTGGCCCGAGTACAACGATCGGGCAAGCGCCGAGTCTCCGGCCGAGGAGCTGATCCACGTGAAGGAGGGCGGCGATTACGGCTGGCCCTACTGCTATTTCGACGTGCCGAAGGCGAAGCTGCTGCTGGCGCCGGAATACGGTGGGCACGACGACCGGCAGGGGCGGTGCGCCGACGTGCTCGGGCCCGTGGCCACGTTCCCGGCGCACTGGGCGCCGAACGGCCTGCTGTTCTATCGCGGCGGCAACTTCCCGGCGCGCTATCGCGACGGCGTGTTCATCGCCTTCCACGGTTCGTGGAACCGCGCCCCCGAGCCGCAGGCGGGATACCGGGTGGTGTTCCAGCCGCTGCGCAACAACCGCGCGGCGGGGCCGCGCGAGGATTTCGTCACCGGACTGTTCGCAAACGGAAAGCCGACGGCGCTGGGCGGGCGGCCCACCGGGCTGGCCGAGGGCCCCAACGGCGGGCTGTACGTGGCCGACGACCTGCACGGTCGCATCTGGCGCGTGGAGTACGCGGGCCGCTGATGCGCGCGGCCGGGCGCGGCGCCGGTGACGGCGCCGCGCCTGACGTGGTATGTTGATGCGGTGGGCGCGCCGCGCGCCCGTCTTCCAGCACCGGGCATTTCCATGACTCAGAACCGCCTCCAGCGTCTGCACGAGGCCGGCCAGTCCATCTGGCTGGACTTCATCGAGCGGACGATGCTCCACAACGGCGACCTGGCGCGCCGCATCCGGGACGACGCCCTGACAGGGATGACGTCCAACCCCACGATCTTCGAGAAGGCGCTGGCCGAGGGCGACGCGTACGACGCGCAGATCCGCGACGCGGCCGACGGGCTTTCGGCGCCGGCGCTGTTCGAAGTGCTGGCCACGACCGACGTGCGCGACGCGTGCGACGCCTACGCCGGCATCCACGCGGCCACCAAGGGCGGCGACGGGTACGTGTCCATCGAGGTCTCGCCGGGGGCGGCCAACGACGCGGCGGCGACGATCGTGGAGGCGCGCCGGCTGTGGAAGACCGTGGGCCGCCCCAACGTGATGATCAAGGTGCCGGGCACGCTCGAGGGCGCGCAGGCCGTGCGCCAGCTCATCGGCGAGGGGATCAACGTCAACATCACGCTGCTGTTCGCGATCGCGGCGCACGACCGGGTGATCGACGCCTACATGGCGGGGCTCGAGGATCGCGTGGCGGCGGGCAGGCCCATCGACGGCATCGCCTCGGTGGCCAGCTTCTTCGTGAGCCGCGTGGACACCGAGGTGGACCGGCGGCTGGCGGCGCTGGGCGACCGCGGGAAGGATCTCGGGGGAAAGGCGGCGGTGGCCAACGCGAAGCTGGCCTACGGGCTGTTCGTCGAGCGGTTCGGCAGCGACCGGTGGCGCGCGCTCGAGGCCAGGGGCGGGCGGCTGCAGCGGCCGCTGTGGGCCAGCACGAGCACCAAGAACCCCGCCTATCGCGACGTGATGTACGTCGAGGACCTGATCGGGCCGCACACCGTGAACACGATGCCGCCGGCCACGATCGACGCCTTCCGCGACCACGGCGAGGTGGCGCGCACGGTGGACGCCGATCCGGGCGCGGCCCGCGCCGCGATCGCCGCCCTCGAGGCCGCCGGGATCGCCATGCGCGACGTCACCGACCGCTTGCTCGTCGAAGGCCTCGCCAGTTTCCAGAAATCTTATGACTCCCTGATCGCGGGTCTGGCCCGGAAGTCGGCGCAGCTCGGCCGGCAGCTCGCCGCCCGCTGATGTCCGTCCGTCCGTGAAGAACGACCAGAAGGCTGACGCCCGCCCGGAGGCCCTGCGCGGGTTCAGCAGCACCAAGATCGTGTGCACCCAGGGGCCGGCCACCGCCACGCCCGAGGCCGTGCGCGGCCTGATCGAAGCCGGCATGAACGTGGCCCGCATCAACTTCTCGCACGGCACGCACGCCCAGCATGCCGAGACGGTGGCCCGCGTGCGCGCCGTGGCCCAGGAAATGGGCCGGCCGGTCGCCATCCTGGGTGACCTCCAGGGACCGCGCATCCGCATCGGCGACCTTTCGCAGCCGCTGGAGCTGGCCGAGGGGAGCGAGCTGGTGCTCGCCCCCGAGGACCACGCGCAGGGCGCCGAGATCCCCGTCACCTACGGCCGGCTGGCCGACGACGTGCACGACGGCGACCGCATCCTCGTGGACGACGGGCTCCTCGAGCTGGTCGTGCTCGAGGTGAAGGGGCGCCGCGTGCGCGCCCGGGTGCTCCACGGCGGCCTCCTCCGCAGCCACAAGGGGATGAACCTGCCCGGCGTGCAGGTCTCGGCGCCGTCCATCACCGACAAGGACCGCGAGGACGTTCAGTTCGCGATCGAGCACGGGCTGGAATACCTGGCCCTGAGCTTCGTGCGCCGCGCCGAGGACATTGCCCAGCTGCGCGCGCTCGTGCCGCGCGACCTGCTGGTCGTGGCCAAGATCGAGAAGGACTCGGCGCTGGAGAACATCGAGAGCATCGTCGAGACCTCCGACGGCGTGATGGTGGCCCGCGGCGACCTCGGCGTGGAGCTGCCGTTCGAAGAGGTCCCGTTCGCGCAGAAGCGGATCATCGCCGTGGCCAACAAGCTGGGCCGGCCCGTGATCACGGCCACGCAGATGCTCGAGTCGATGATCACCAACCCGCGGCCCACGCGCGCCGAGGCGAGCGACGTGGCCAACGCCATCCTCGACGGCACCGACGCCGTGATGCTCTCCGCCGAGACCGCGACCGGCGAGTATCCGCGGCTGGCCGTCGCGGCCATGACGCGCATCATCCACGAGATCGAGCGGCAGCGCGGGGCGCAGCCGCGCGAGGCCTGGCGCGAGCCGTCGGGCAAGCTGTCCAACGAGTTCGCGATCGCGGCGGCCAGCGCCGCGGCGGTGAGCATGCTCAAGGCGCCGGTGCTGATCGTGTTCACCAAGAGCGGGTTCAGCGCCCGCATCGTCGCGTCGCAGCGCCCCGGCGTGCCGATCCTGGTCCTGACCGACACCCCGCGCACCTACCGGCAGCTGGCACTGGTGTGGGGCGTGATCCCGGAGCTGGTGCCGCACTGCGACACCTACCAGGCCATGGTCGAGCTGGCCCTGGACGTCGTGCGGCGCCGCGGGCTGGCCCACGCCGGCGACCGCGTGGTCGTCACCGCCGGCGTGCCCTTCGACGTGCCCGGCACCACCAACACGCTCAAGGTGGAGACGGTGTGAAGCTCACGTTCCTCGGGACCGGCACGAGCTTCGGCGTGCCTCAGCTCGGGTGCCACTGCCAGGTGTGCCACTCGGCCGACCCGCGGGACAAACGCACACGCGTCGGCGCCGTGGTCGAGGCGAACGGCGGCACCCGCCTGCTGCTCGACACGCCCCCCGAGTTGCGCCTGCAGCTGGTGGCCGCGGGCATCGACCGGGTGGACGCCGTGCTGTTCACGCACGACCACGCCGACCACACGCACGGCATCGACGACATCCGCGCCGTCACCGTGCGCCGCGACGGCCCGCTCCCGTTCTACGGCTCGGCCGAGACGCTGGCCAGCGTGCGGGCCAAGTTCGACTACGTGTTCGACGAACGGGTGCGGCCGCTGCCCGGGACGGCCAAGCCCGAGGGCGTGGCCATCGCCTTCCGCCACGGCGAGCCGTTCACCGTGGGCGGGGTGGAGGTCGTCCCGTTCGCCGTCCCCCACGGCCGGATCACCGTGACCGGATTCCGCATCGGCCCGCTCGGCTACGTGACCGACGCCAAGACCGTGCCCGACGACGTCGTCGGCCTGCTCGCCGGCGTGCAGGCGCTGGTGGTCAACGCGCTGTTCCGCACGCCCCACCCGACGCACCTCAGCATTCCGGAAGCCATCGAGGTGGCGCGGCGGGTGGGCGCGCCGCGCACGTATCTGACGCACCTGACCCACGACCACTTTCACGCGGATCTCGAGGCCGAGATGCCGCCGGGCATCGCGCCGGCCTTCGACGGGCTCACCGTGAGGATCGACTGACCATGGCACTACGCATCGACTACACCAACATGCTGGCCGGCGCCGTGTCGGGGGGCATTCCCGCCGACGCCTGGGCCGCCGCCGAGCGCGACTTCGCGGCCACGCACGCCGCGGTGAAGAAGCTGCAGGGCACCGGCGCGCTGGGGTTCCTCGACCTGCCGCGCGACAAGACGCTGCACGATCGGTCCCGCGACTTCGCCAAGGCGGCGCGCGGCAAGTTCGACGACCTCGTCCTGCTCGGCATCGGCGGCTCGGCGCTGGGCCCGATCGCGCTCCACGCGGCGCTCAACGCGCGCGACTGGAACACCCTCACCAAGAAGGAGCGCCGCGGGCGGCCGCGCTTCCACGTGCTGGACAACGTGGATCCGGGCACGATCGCCCACGTCATGGGCCGCGTGGACCTGGCGCGCACGCTGTTCATCGTGATCTCCAAGTCCGGCGGCACCGCGGAGACGATGGCGCAATACCTGATCGTGCGCGGCGCGCTCAACGAGGCCCTCGGGGCGAAGGCCGGCGAGCACCTGGTGTTCGTGACCGACCCCGAGAAGGGCGCCCTTCGCGACATCGCACGCCAGGAGGGGATCGCGGCGGTCGACATCCCGCCCAACGTCGGCGGGCGGTTCAGCGTGCTGTCGCCGGTGGGCATCCTGCCCGCCGCCCTGCTCGGCGTTCGCACGACCCCGCTGCTGGCCGGCGCGGCCGACATGGCCAGGCGGTGCCGCGCGGCCACCCTGCGCGAGAACCCCGGCGCCGTGTTCGGCGTGCTGCAGTGGCTGGCCGACGTGCACCTGCATCGCGGCCTGCACGTCCTGATGCCGTACTCCGATCCCCTGCGCGACGTCTCCGACTGGTTCGTGCAGCTGTGGGCCGAGAGCCTGGGCAAGCACCGCGCGCCCGACGATGCCGGGGTGGGGCCGACGCCCATCGCCTCGCACGGCGCCACCGACCAGCACAGCCAGGTGCAGCTGTTCATGGAAGGCACGCCCAACAAGACGGTGAGCTTCATCCAGGTGGGCGAGCACCCGGTGGACGTGGCGATTCCGAAGCTGCACCAGGACGTGCCGGAGCTGGCGTATCTCGGCGGGCACCATCTGGGCGAGCTGATCGACATCGAGCGGCGGGCCACGGCGGGGGCGCTGGCGCGCCGCGGGCGACCCAACCTCACGATCCACCTGGAGCACGCCGACGAATGGCACCTCGGGGCGCTGATCATGCTTCTCGAGGTGGCGACGGTGTACGCCGGCCAGCTGTACGGGGTGAACGCGCTGAACCAGCCCGGGGTGGAGCTGGGCAAGCAGTTCACGTACGCGATGCTGGGCCGCGCCGACGCCGGCGCGGCGCGCCGGGAATGGGAGACCCTGCCCAAGCCCGATCCCGACGCTTCGGTGTGAATGCCCGCTTGAATCGGCCCGCGACATGGGCCAACTTGTGAGGAGAGAGAGACTTCCGGGCTCGCCGGCGCGGACGCGCCCACCGGGCCCGGCCATCGAGGTAACGATGTCCGACATGTTCGAGACTCTGAACGGCCTGTTCGGCGCCGCGGTGGCGGTGGCGGGGGGCCGGGTGACGGTGAAGGACGCCACGCCGCTGGCCAGCGCCGGCATGGACCGGCTGGTGCGCGCCGCGGTGTTCGGCGGCGACGCGGAAAAGGCGCACGCGCGCTGGCTGATCTGGGAGCTGGGGCAGGCGGTGGGGGTCGGCGCGGCGTCGATCCAGGACCTGTACATGGCCCGCGGGCGCGGCGCGGTGCACGGGTTCACCGTGCCGGCGATCAACGTGCGCGGGATGTCGTACGACACGGCGCGCTCGATCTTCCGGACGGCGGTGCGGATGCGGGCGGCGGCGTTCCTGCTCGAGATCGCGAGATCCGAGATCGCATATACCGATCAGCGGCCGGCCGAGTACGTGGCGGTGATGCTCGCGGCGGCGCTGCGCGAGGGCTTCCGCGGGCCGGTGTTCATTCAGGGCGACCACTTCCAGGTGAACGCCAAGAAGTACGCCGCCGACGCGGCGGGCGAGGTCGGGGCCGTGAAGCAGCTGGCCCGGGAGGCGATCCACGCCGGCTTCTACAACATCGACATCGACACGTCGACGCTGGTGGACATCTCGAAGCCCACGCTCGACGAGCAGCAGCGGCTCAACTACGACGTGGGCGTGGACATCCTGCGGGTGGTCCGCGGCGCCGAGCCGGCGGGCGTGACCATCTCGGTGGGCGGCGAGATCGGCGAGGTGGGCACGGCGAACAGCACCGTCGAGGAGCTGCGGGCCTACATGGACGGCTTCAACCGCGCCAAGCCGGCCGGCATGGCGGGCGTCTCGAAAATCAGCGTGCAGTCGGGCACGTCGCACGGCGGAATCGTGCTGCCCGACGGCTCGATTGCCGACGTGAAGCTGGACCTCGACACGCTGGAGCGGCTGTCGAAGGTGGCCCGCGACGAGTACGGGCTGTCGGGCGCCGTGCAGCACGGCGCGTCCACGCTGCCCGACAACGCGTTCCACAACTTTCCGACGCGCGAGACGGCCGAGATCCACCTCGCCACGAACTTCCAGAACATGCTGTTCGACCATCTGCCGGCGGCGCTGCGGAAGGAGATCTACGCCTGGCTGGACGTCAACGCGGCGAACGAGCGCAAGCCCACCGATTCGGACGAGCAGTTCTATTACAAGACCCGCAAGAAGGCGCTGGGCCCGTTCAAGCGGCAATTCTGGGACCTGCCGGACGGCGTGAAGGCGAGCCTGGCCGAGGCGTACGACGCCAAGTTCGGCTTCCTGTTCGAGCAGCTCGCGATTGGCGAGACGGCGGCCGTCGTGGCCCGCTTCGTCAAGCCGCCCGCGCAGCACCGTCCGTCGCCCGACGCGGCGCCGGCGGGGGTGGCGGCGGCGCCCGACGACGCTGACGCCGGCGAGTGATCGCGGCCGGTCCCCTCACCTTTGCTGGGAGGCACCCATGAGTGACAGGTCCTACTCCGACGATCGGCCGATCGTGATCGAGAAGTCCGGTCCGGGCGTGGTCCCCTTCCTGGCCGGGCTGGCCATCGGCGCCGGCGTGGCGCTGCTGTTCGCCCCGCAGTCGGGCGCCCAGACGCGGCGCGACCTGGCCCGCCGCGGCCGGCGCGCCAAGGTGCGCGCGCAGGAGCTGGCCGAAGACCTGCGCGACAAGGCGGAGGAGTCGTACCAGGAGGCGCGGGCGCGGGTCGAAGAGGGGCTCGATTCCGCCAGGGCCGCGGTCACGCGGGGCCGGGGCAAGGTCACCAACGCCGTGGGCACGGGCCGCGCCGCCGCCAATCAGGCCCGCGAGGATCTCGAGCGCCGGCTGTCGGCCGCCAAGTCGGCCTACCGGGCCGGAATCGAGCCGGCCCCCGAGGACGGCGAAGAGTAGCCGCTCCTCCACGCCGCCGTCCTCCTCCCCCGCCGCCCGGCGCATGCTCCGGCGCACCCGCCTCGCCGAACTGCGGTGGACGACGCGCGACTACCTCGCGCGCATGTGGGACAACGCGTTCGAGGACAACTTCCTGTTCCTCGCCAGCGGCGTCGCGTTCGACATCCTGCTCGCCTCGGTGCCGTTCGTCATCACGCTGGTCTCGGGCGTGACGTTCGTGCTCAACCTGTCGCCCGCGCTGTCCAACGCCGAGATCCTGGACGTCGTGGATCACATGCTGCCGCACCAGACCGACGTGCTCGGCCGGTTCGTGCACCGCGTGATCGACGACGCGCTCCGGGGCCACCACTCGCTGGGCATCTGGAGCGCGATCATCTTCCTCTTCCTCTCCACCCGGCTGTTCGCCTCGCTGCGCATCGTGCTCGCCGAGGTGTTCGACATCGAGACCCGCCGGGGCATCATCGAGGGCAAGCTGTTCGACGTCAAGATGACGCTCGTGGCCAGCGTGCTGTTCGTGGCCAACGCGATCATCGCCGCCTACCTCGCCATCGCCCGGTCGCGCGGCGTGGAGCTGTTGCAGGCGCTGGGCATCCGGGAGGACGTGATGGGCGGCGTGGAGTACGCCATCGGCCGCCTCGTCGCGTTCGCCTTCCTGTTCGCGATGTTCTTCGCCATCTATCGCTACCTGCCGGCGCGCCGCGTGCGCTGGCAGACCGCGGCCGTGGCCTCGGCCTTCACCAGCGTGCTGTTCGAGGTCGCCAAGCAGCTGTTCGCCCTGGTCATCCGCCACCTCAACGCCGCCAGCGTGTACACCGGCGTCCTCGCCGCGGTCATCGTCGTCGTCGTGTGGGTCTACTACGCCGCAATCGTGTTCATCCTCGGCGGCGAGGTGGGCCAGGTGTACGAGCTCAGGCGCACCCGGCGCCTGCAGCGCGAGGCGCTTTCCGAATGAACCCCGTGGAGTCCCATGCCGCCGATTGATCTCCGCAGCGACACCGTCACCCGCCCGTCCCCCGAGATGCGCCGCGCGATGGCCGACGCCGAGGTCGGCGACGACGAGCGCGACGGCGACCCCACCACGCTCCGCCTCGAGCGGCGCGTGGCCGAGCTCCTGGGCAAGGAGCGGGCGCTGTTCTTCCCCAGCGGGGTCATGGCCAACCAGGCGGCCGTCAACCTGCACACCCGCCCGGGCACCGAGATCATCCTCGACCAGGACGCCCACATCATCCACTGGGAAATGGCCGGCGCGGCGGCCCTGAGCGGGGCCCAGATCCGCCCCGTGCTCCCCGCCGGACCGGTCGCCACGGCAAACGACATGCGGCGCGTGGTGCGTCCCGTGGCCCGCCACGTCACCGCGCCCAGCCTCGTCTGCGTGGAGAACACCCACAACGGCGCCGGCGGCAAGGTCATACCGGTTCACGAAATGCGCGCCATCCGCGCCTTCGCCGCCGAGCTTGGCGTGCCCGTCCACCTCGACGGCGCCCGGCTGTGGAACGCCTCGGTGTCCCTGGGGGTCCCGCTGGAAGACCTGGCGGCCGCCGCCGACACCGTGATGGTGGCCTTCTCCAAGGGCCTCGGCGCCCCGATCGGCGCCGCCGTGGCCGGCACGGCCGCCGCCGTCGACGAGCTGTGGCGCATCCGCAAGCGCTTCGGCGGCGCGATGCGCCAGTCGGGCATCGTCGCCGCGGGCGCGCTCTATGGGCTGGAGCACAACCGCGAGCGCCTGGCCGAGGACCACGCCAACGCCCGCGCGTTCGCGCATGTCGTGAACGGGGCGGGCGGGGCCGCGGTCGTGCCCCCCGACAGCAACATCGTGATGGTGGACCTGCCCGGCGGCCGCGCCGCGGCTCCGGTGGTCAAGGCGTGCGCCGCCCAGGGGGTGCTGCTGTCCGCCTGGTCGGCCACCCGCATCCGCGCCGTCACGCACCTGGACGTGGCCGCGCTCGAGGTGAAGCGGGCCGGCGAGGTGCTGGCCGCCGAGCTCGCCAGGGCCTGACCGCGGCGCGGCTCGCATCGCGGGTTGTAGGGGCTTGAGCCCCGGGCTAACTTTGAAGGGTCCCAGGCCCCGGAGGGCACGAGCCTTCTAACTCCGTCAGGGCCCCGAAGGCAGCAGCGGCATGAGGTGTCTTGCGTCGCTTCGTCAGGTCTGGGACACTGCGCGGGCGGTGAATCTCCCCACACGGGAGGTGCCGCCCGCGCGTCAGTTTCGCGCCGCGGCCACCGTGACTTACGCTCACCGGGCTGCGCAGTAAATTGCGCTTGTCGCCTGGCCTCCCGTCCCAACGTCCCACCGGCCGTGTCCATCGCCCTCGCCCGCAAGTACCGCCCCCGAACCTTCGCCGACGTGGCCGTGCAGTCCCACGTGGCGAACACGCTCAAGGGAGCGATCGCGCGAGGCCGGGTGGCCCACGGCTATCTCCTCTGCGGTCCCCGCGGGGTGGGCAAGACGACGCTGGCCCGCGTGCTGGCCATGGCGCTCAATTGCGAGAACCGGCGCGTCGCCGACGGCCCG
>JAGWRI010000152.1 GCA_028876525.1 Gemmatimonadota bacterium
CCGCGCCTCGGGCGCCTGGTCGACCACGAGCCCGGGAGCCGGCGACGGCGTCTCGACGGGCGGCACCGCGGCCGCCAGGCGCGGCAGCAGCACGCGGCGCACGACCTCCGGCCACGCGAACCGCTTCGCGGTGGCCAGCGCGTTGCGCCGCAGGGCGCGCTCTTCGTCGGGGTGCGCGGCCAGCCGGTTGAAGACGCTCACGAACTCGCGCGGATCGGCCGACTGCAGCACCAGGGCATTCCACCCCGGCACCGCGTAGTCCTCGCCGGTGCCGCCCACGCAGGCCACGCCGCCGGCCGCCATTGCCTCGAGCCCGACCAGCCCGAACGGCTCATGCCCACTGTTGGCCAGCACGGCCGACGACGCCGCGAACAGCAGCTGCGAGGCGTCGCGGTCGAGCCGGCTGGTGAGCACCAGCACATCCACGTCGGCCGTGCCGCGCACGGCGTCCATCAGCCCCTCGGCGCCCGGCGCCGTCAGCGCGCGCTCGGACACCCGCAGCCCCGCCCGCGTCGCGCGCTCCCGCACCTCGCCGCCGTGCGCCTCGACCCCGCCCCGCGCGATGAGCAGCGGCCGCATGGCGCGGCGCTTCATCTCGGCCACCGTGTCCACGGCCAGCAGCCAGCGCTTGTCGGGATCCCACCGCGCGACCTTGCTCAGCACCGGGCGGCGCCCGGTGAGCTTCCGGAAGCGCCGCACCGTGGCGGACGCCGGGCGCTCGAACACGTCGGCCGGAATCCCGTTGGGGATCACGATCGCGTCCACTCCCTGGCTCCACATCCGCTGGCGCATGTAGCGGCTTACCGTGCTCAGCGTGCAGGCGCGCGCCAACCGCGGCCAGTCGACACGGTCGAACCCGAAGGTGTTATTGGCGTTCCAGAGCATCGCCACGCGCTCGCGCGCGCCGGCGCGGGCCAGCAGCCAGTCCAGGTGCAGCACGGCGTCCACGGTCTGCCACTCCTCGGCCAGCACGGCAACGCGATGGTCGCGGGCCCCGAGGTGCGGCAGAATGAACCGTTCGACGAGATAGGGCGGCAGCGAGGCGACGTAATCGGCGCGCTTCCCCTCCTCGCCATCGTAGACGCCGCCCGGATGGTAGCGGCTGATCCACTGCCCCCAGCGGTGCAGCGTCACCCCTTCCCAGCGCTCGTCGCCCGGCAGGGCCGGATCGCCGATGAACCAGAGGTGCGTGTCGCATCCCGCCGTGCTCGCCGCGGTTGCGAGGCCGGCGACGCGGCTCGCGATGCCTCCGGCCCGGGAATAGGCGTCCGGGCCCTCGAAACTCAGGACGTGCACCTGCCAGCGCTCGTTTGCCATCGTCGCCTGTTCCTTCCCGCACGTGGGTCGTGCCGGTGCCCGGGCCGCGTACGGCGAATATCGGTCCGATGGGCACCCTCGACAGTCGGGTTTGCGCCGTACGCTCCGTAGGGACCGTACCCCGCGCGGGTCACGATTCCCCTGAAGGATACGTCACGATCGCGGCGGCGCCGGTCGTCCCGCGGCAAAACAGGTGGTGCGCGGCCTGTAGTCGCGACGGGAATGGGCGCCGTGGTCCCATACCCGTCACCGGGCATCGAGTTTCGCCGCGGCCGATCAAGAAGTGGTATCGATTCGCGCGGCCACTCGCCACACGGCCCGCCGGCCGGGCCTGCCCCCATGGCGTGCGCCTCCCCGTTGTGTGACCGTTAGGGGCGTCCGCGATCGCGGGCGGCACCCCGATCCCCGACCTCCCATGATTCATACCATCATCGAACCCTTCCGCATCAAGAGCGTCGAGCCCATCCGCATGAGCACGCGCGGCGAGCGCCGCCGCTGGCTCGACGAGGCGAAGCTCAACGTCTTTCTGCTCCCCGCCGAGCGCGTGCTGCTCGACTTCCTCACCGACAGCGGCACGGGGGCGATGAGCGCCCGCCAGTGGGGCGCCATCATGGAGGGCGACGAGAGCTACGCCGGCTCCAAGTCGTTCTTCCACCTCGAGGAGGTGCTCAGGGACCTCACCGGGTACGAATACATCATCCCCACGCACCAGGGGCGGGCGGCCGAGCGGATCCTGTTCAGCGTGGCGACCAAGAAGGGCGACCTCATTCCCAACAACACGCATTTCGACACCACCCGCGCCAACATCGAGTACCAGGGGGCCGAGGCGGTGGATCTCGTCATTCCCGAAGGGCTGCAGCCGCGCGCGCTGCACCCGTTCAAGGGCAACATCGACCTCGCGCGGGTCGAGGAGCTGCTGAAGCGGGAGGGCCACCGCATTCCGTTCGGGATGATGACGCTGACCAACAACAGCGGCGGGGGCCAGCCGGTGAGCCTGGCCAACCTCCGCGCCTATCGCGAGCTGCTCACCCGCTACGGAAAGCCGCTCATTCTCGACGTGTGCCGGTACGCCGAAAACTCGATGTTCGTCAAGCTGCGCGAGCCGGGAATGCAGGACCGCACGGTGAAGTCCATCGCCCAGGAAATGTTCTCGCTGGCCGACGGCTGCATGATGAGCGCGAAGAAGGACGGGATGGTGAACATCGGCGGGTTCCTGGCGCTGAACGATGCGGCGTGGGTCGAGGCGGCCAAGACGCTGCTGATCCTCACCGAGGGGTTTCCGACCTACGGCGGACTGGCCGGCCGCGACCTCGAAGCCCTGGCCGTGGGCATGCAGGAGGGGCTCGACGAGGACTACCTGCGCTACCGCCTGCGCACGGCGGAGTACATGGGCGAGAAGCTCAAGGCCGCGGGAATCGCAATCGTGGAGCCGACGGGCGGGCACGCGGTGTATCTCGACGCGAAGGACTTCCTGCCGCACCTCGGCCCCGAGCAGTACCCGGCGTGGAGCCTGGCCAACGCCCTGTATCTGGAAGCCGGCATCCGCGGCGTGGAAATCGGGTCGGTGATGTTCGGCAAACGGCGCGACGACGGAACCGAGACCTACCATTCCATGGAGCTCGTGCGCCTGGCGTTCCCGCGCCGCATGTACACGCAGAGCCACTTCGACTACGCAGCCGAGGCGATCTGCGACCTCAAGGCGAACGCCGACAAGGTGCGCGGCGTGCGAATGGTCAAGCAGGCCAGGTACCTGCGACACTTCACGGCGGAGTTCGAATGGGCAGCCAGTTGAAGAGCTATCTGCTGTACTTCCTGACCGGCGGGATCTTTACGGTGTTGATCGTCGGTCTCGAGGAGCACGGCGCGCGCCTCCTCTCGGGACTCGCCACCCTGGTGCCGGTATTCACGCTCGTCGGGTACGTGTTCATCGGCGAATCGCGGGGCGGCGTTGCCGTGGGCCAGCACGCCTGGTTCGTGCTGGCCGGCACTCTGGTGTCGTGGGTGCCGTACATGTGCGTGGTGGCCTACCTCGCCCCGCGCGTCGGACCTCGCGGGGCGGTGGCGTGGGGCATGGCGACCTTCTTCGTGCTCGCCGG
>JAGWRI010000153.1 GCA_028876525.1 Gemmatimonadota bacterium
CGGCGGGCAACCTCGCGGGGCTGCTGCAGCAGGCCCAGGACCACTACGACCGCGCGATCGCCGCCCAGCGCGCCGGCGACTGGGCCGAGTACGGCCGCCAGATCGACGCCCTGGGCGCCGTGATCCGCCAGCTCAAATCCAGGCAACATTAACAAACTAATATGACCCGCCGCTTCCGCTTCGCCGCCTTCCTCTTCCTGCTCCCCGCTGGCGCCGCGGGGCAGGGCGCGCCCGCGCCGGCCGCCCAGCTCCCCGTGGACTCCGCCGTCATCGTCGGCACGCTGCCCAACGGGCTCCGCTACTACATCCGCGCCAACCACAAACCCGAGAAGCGCGCCGACCTGCGGCTCGTCGTGAACGCCGGCTCGATTCTCGAGACGGGAAGCCAGCTCGGCCTGGCGCACGTCATCGAGCACATGGCGTTCGAGGGCACGACGCACTTCCCGCGGAACACCCTGGTGGGGTACCTGCAGTCCATCGGCATGCAGTTCGGCGCCGACCTCAACGCGTCGACGGCGTTCGACGAGACGATCTACCAGCTCTCGGTGCCCACCGACACCGAGCGCCTGGTGAACACCGCGTTCCAGATCCTGGCCGACTGGGCGCACGGCGTGCAGTTCGACTCGAGCCGGGTGATGGCCGAGCGCCAGGTGGTGCGCGAGGAGTGGCGCGGCGACAAGGGCGCCGAGGACCGCATGATGCGGAAGTGGCTGCCCATCGCCTTCAAGGGCTCGCGCTACGCCCAGCGGCTGCCCATCGGCACCGAGCAGAGCATCATGACCGCCACGCCGTCCCGGCTGCGCCCGTTCTACCACGAATGGTACCGGCCCGACCTGATGGCGGTCGTGGCCGTGGGCGACTTCGACCCGGCCGCCGTCGAGGCGCTGATCAGGCGCGACTTCGGCCCGATCCCGAATCCGGCGCACCAGACGCCGCGCCCGTCCTACGGCATTCCGGCCAACAAGGCGCCGCTCATCGCGATCACCACCGACAAGGAAGCCACGGGATCGGACGTGGACGTCCTGTTCAAGCTGCCGCACCGCACGGTGCGCACGGTGGCCGAGTACCGCGCGTCGCTGGTCGGCGACCTGTATCTGCGAATGCTCAACAACCGGTTCGACGAGATCGCGCAGCAGCCGAGCGCGCCCTTCCTCGACGCCGGCGCGTCGCGCGGCTCGTTCTACGCCCGCACGGTGGACGCCTTCTCGCTCTCCGCCGACGTGAAGAACGGCGGCATCGAGCGGGGCACGGCGGCCCTGATCGAGGAGGCGCGCCGCGCCGACCGGTTCGGGTTCCTGGCCGACGAGCTGGCGCGGGCCAAGGCGAACCTCGTGCGCGGCTATCAGCAGGCGTACGCCGAGCGCGAGAAGACGAACTCGGGCGCCTTCGTCGAGGAGTACGTGGCGAATTACCTGTACGACGACCCGATGCCCGGGATCGCCTGGGAGTACCGCACCGTGCAGGCCCTGGTTCCCGGCATCACGCTGGCCGAGGTGGACTCGGTGGGGCGCGCCTGGGCGACGCCGGACAATCGCGTCGTGATCGTCGAGGCGCCCGACAAGCCGGGGGTCGAGGTGCCCACGGCGGCGCGGCTCACCGCGGTGATGGACAGCGCCGCGCGCGTGACGCTCACGCCGTACACGGAAACGGTGGCCAGCGGCCCCCTGCTCGCGCCGATCGCGACCGCGGGCACGGTGACGGCGACGACGACCGTCCCCGCCGTGAACGTCACCGAGTGGACGCTGTCCAACGGCGCCCGCGTGGTGGTGAAGCCCACCGACTTCCGGGCCGACGAGATCCTGCTCGACGGGTTCGCCGACGGCGGCACGTCGCTGGCGCCCGACTCGACGATCATGTCGGCCTCGCTGGCGCCGCAGATCGCCGACCTGAGCGGCCTCGGCCGGTTCAGCCGCGTGGATCTCGACAAGCAGCTGGCCGGCAAGGTCGTGGGACTTTCGGCGGGCATCGGCGAGACTCAGGAGAGCCTGTCGGGGCATGCGGCGCCGCGCGACCTCGAAACGCTGTTCCAGCTCATCCATCTCGAATTCACCGGCGCCCGGCTGGATACGGGCGCCTATCAGGCGTTCCGGAATCAGATCGAGCCCTACCTGGCCAACCGCGGGGCGTCGCCCGACGAGGTGTTCGCCGACACGATCCAGGTGACGATGGCGCAGCACGACGTCCGCGCCCAGCCGCTCACGACGGCCAGCTTCGCGACGGTGAATCCGGAAACCGCGATCGCGTTCTTCAAGCGCCGGTTCGCCGGCGCGGCCGGGTTCACCTTCGTGTTCGTGGGCAACGTGAACCTCGACACGCTCCGGGCGCTGAGCGAGCGCTACCTCGCCACGCTGCCGGCGGGCGAGCCCGAGCACTGGCGGCTGGTGGGCAAGGGGCCGCCGGCGGGGGTGGTCGAGCGCGTGGTGCACATGGGGGTGGAGCCCAAGGCGACGACGGTGCTCGCGTTCACCGGGCCCGCGGCGTACACGCCGCAGAACCGGTTCGACATGCGGGCGCTTTCCGAGCTGCTGCAGATCGAGCTGGTGGACACGCTGCGCGAGGAGCTGGGGGGCACGTACAGCCCGGGCGCCGGGGGCGGCATGCGGTTCGCGCCGCGGCAGGACTACACGGTGCAGATGGCGTTCGAATCGTCGCCGGACCGCGCCGACACGCTGTTCGCGACGACCATGCGCCTGATCGAGGCGCTCCGGAGCGCCGGCCCCTCGGCGGCCGACGTGGACAAGGTGAAGGCGCAGCTCCTGCGCGAGCACCAGGTCGAGGTCCGGCAGAACAACTTCTGGGCCGCGAACATCGCGGGGCGGCTGCGCACCGGCGAGGACCTTGCGGGGTTGGGCGACCCGTACTACGCGATGATCGGCCAACTGACCGCGGCCCAGCTGCAGCGCGCCGCGAACGCGTACCTGAACACGAAGAACTACGCGCGGTTCGTGCTGCTGCCGGGGAAGAAGTAGGAAGGTAGGTGAGTAGGTGAGCAGGAGCGTAGGAGCCCCTCCTGCGCTCCTACTCTCCTACAGCTTCAAACGGTACAGCCTCACCGCGTTGTCCCTCAGCACCATTCGCGCCAGCTGCTCCGCCCGCGCCCTCGTGATCTCGCCGTCGCGCATCATGCCCGTGAGGGCGATGCCGAGGGCGCGGCGGGCGGAGTTCGAGGCGAGCAGGGCCCCCTGGTCCCACCCCTGCGGCGTCCCGCCGTCGAAGGCGTCGGTGCCGAACAGCACCTTCTCGGGCCACTGGCTCAGCCAGTCGCGGAGCACGGCGGCCAACTGCGACGGCTCGATGAACTGCGTCATCATCGAGATGTCGGCGTACATGTTGGGCTTGCCGAGCAGGGCCAGCGTCTGGTTCGTGAACGGCCACCCGCCGTGCAGCATCACGAAGTCGGTGCCGCGCAGGGTGGAATCGTCGGCCACCTGCTCGAGCTGCAGCGGCTCCGATCCGCCGGGCGAGTAGAAGCCGCCGAATTCGTACAGGACGTGGAGGTGCACCGGCATGCCCAGGGCGCCGGCATCGCGGGCGATCTCGTGGAACAGGTAGTCCTCGAGCGTCTTGTACTCGGCGCGCGTCGGCACGCCGCCGTGCACGTAGCGGGCGTAGACCGCGCGGGCGGCCGCGGGGTCGGGCGGGCCGAAGTCGAGCGGCCGCAGGTAGGCCGCCTCGAACTTGACCGCCACCGCGCCCGAGTCGTGCTGGTGGCGCAGGGTGGGGCCGATCACCGCCTGCACGTAGGCCTCGAGCGTGTTGGGCGGCGCCTTCATTCCCAGCGCCAGCAGATAGCGGCGCAGCAGCGCCGTCTCGCGGGGGTAGAGCGTGCGCGTGTCGGGCGTACGCGACGCTTCGCCGCGCGTGTCGAGCGGAAAGAGCAGCGGGTCGTCGAACGGCACCCACCGGAAGCGCGGGGGCATGAGGCCCGGCCCCACGGCCACTCGGTTGGCGAACATCACCGCGATGCCGGCCTGGTCCAGCACCCACGACGGGAAGCCGGTGCCCCGGGCCCTGAGCACGCGCGCGCGCGCGGCGCCCAGCGCGTCGAGGTACGCCTTGCCGGTGTCGGCCGCGGGAACGCCGTAGAGCGTGCGCGCGGCCGCGGCCCACTCCGGGTTGTCCAGCCGCAGCCGCCAGGGAAGCTGGAAGGGCGGAATCCCGTCCAGCGGGAGCGCATCGTACTCGGTGTCCGGCGGCTGACCCGGCGGGATGGGGCGCATGGGATGCGCGTGGTTGTCCACCGCCTTGATGCCCGCGATGTACGCGGCGAGCCGGGCATCCACCGGCTTGCCGCGGTCGGCGCCGGGCTCGCACGCCGCCAGGAGGGTGCAGGCGGCGAGGGCGAGGGCGGGGAAGGCGGGGCGGGAGGCTCTTCTCATGGGCGGCCGGTGGCAAGGGTCGGGATACCATACCGGCGGCCGGCGGGTGTTGGCAAATCCTGAATGCGACGACCCTTGCTCAACCGTCCCGCCCCTCGCACGTTCAGGGTCACCGTCCTGCCGTCCCACCATCAACACCCGGAAGGAACTCATGCGCACACTCACCCTGTCGGTCGTTGCCGGACTCTTCGCCGTGGCGGCCGGGGCCCAGGCCCAGGCCGGCAATCCCGTGTCCGACGCGCTCCGCATGTCGGTCAAGAGCGCGGACCGGAACTTCGTGGGGGCGGCCGATCTGATGCCGGCCGAGAAGTACGGCTATCACCCCACCGAAGCACAGATGACCTTCGGCCAGCTCGTGTTGCACGTGGCGACCTCCAACGAGTTCCTGTGCGAGCGCATCAACGGCACGCCGGCGCCCACCGAGGCGAAGCTCACGCCGACCTCGCCCAAGGCCGAGCTCGTGGCGCGGGTGAAGCGGTCGTTTGCGTATTGCGCCGACGGCTTCGCGAAGCTCACCGACGCGGGGCTCGCCGACAGCGTGCCGTTCTTTGGCGGACGCAAGGTGACGCGGGCGGGGGCGATGATGGACATCGCGGCCGACTGGGCGGACCACTATGGCGCGGCGGCCATCTACCTGCGGCTGAACGGCATCCTGCCGCCCACCGCGCGGGGCCGCGGGGGCATGTAACGAACCGGCGAAACCCGGTGGGCGCATCCGCGTACGGTTGGATGCGCGCATCGGGCGCGCCGACTTCAGGAGAAGGCCATGAGCGACTCGACCGGCGGCACGGGCAGGACCGAGGAACACAAAGTCAGCGGCGAGGGACTGGTCGGCCGCGTGAAGGAGCTGATCCACCAGGGCAACATCCGCCGCATCATCGTGAAGAACGACAAGGGGCAGACGCTGCTCGAGATCCCGCTCACCTTCGGGCTCGTGGGCGCCGCGCTCATGCCGGTGCTGGTGGCGCTCGGCTCGATCGCGGCGCTGGCGGCCGAGTACACGCTGGTGGTCGAGAAGAAGGAGTGAGTGGCGCGAAAAAGAGCGCCAGCGCCGGGAGCGCCGACAAGCACTGCGCTGGCAAGGACAGCGCGGACAACGACAGCGCCGACAAGACCAGCGCTGAAAGCGGACTGCGGCAACCTGCGGGGTTGATATATTGACCGGGTGGGCTTCCGTTTCGCCGTCCGCCTGTCCAACCGTCCTAGCCCGATGAACGAACGCGACCTCCACGGCCTCCTCACCGATCTCCACCACAAGCTGCAGCATCCCGCGCCGCCGGTGGATGGCGCCACGAAGTCGGTGCTCGACCAGCTCTCGGCCGACATTCACCCGATCATCGAGGGCGGGCCCGGCGGGCCCATTGCCGGCGGCAAGGCGGCGGGGCTCCGCGAGCGGCTGAACGCGGCAATGGCCGCCGTCGAGGTGTCGCACCCCGAACTGGCCGGCGCCATCGAGCGCGTGGCCGATACGCTCGCGTTCTATAACCTCTGACGCGGGGCGGGCTTGGCGTCGCGCCTGGCGTTTGCGCGCGCCCGAGCCGCCATGCGGGCGCCCGGACCCGCTATACTTCACAGGAGAGAATCATCTCCGCCGCGGACCGACCGGCCGCGACTCGTCCATCGAGGAGCGATCATGCCGTCAGCAGCGCTCGCCGCCGCGCGCCAGGATTTCATCAAGGCGCTGCAGCGCGACACCACGCCCACCGAATGCCCGCGGTTTCTGGCGGTGCTGGATTCGTTCATCGAGTGGAGCCTGGCCCATCCCACGCAGCTCGGCTTCGCCGCGGCCGAATCCCACGACGGCACAATCACGTTCAGCCGCGTCGGATCCAACGCGGTGATGTGGACCGTGTCGCCGCGCAAGCGCGACATGCCCCGGCTCACGCTGCTGCCCCGCTCGTCGCGCCAGCTCAGCCCTGAGGCGCGGGCGGAGGTCGTCGCCACGCTCAACGCGCACACGCGCGAGGCGCTGACCATGGAGGACCCGCTCCGCATCACGTTCGGCGCGCTCAAGAACAAGACGGCGCGCGCCGCGGTGCTCGAGTGCATGGACCGCCTGCTCGTGGCCGGGTAACCCGCCCGCGGCAAAGATTCCCGCGGCATGACCGTTCCCCGCTTCACGATCGCGATCGACGAAACGCCCGCCCCCGCCGACCAGGAGGTGGTGCAACGGGGGCTCCGCGACTTCAACATCGCGGTCATCGGGCCCTCGGGCGAACGGCCCATCTCCTGCTTCGTGCGCGACGACGCGGGCCAGGTGGTGGGCGGCCTGCTGGGCCACGTCAAATGGCGGTGGCTGTACGTCGCCAAGCTCTGGCTGCCCGAGGGCGTGCGCGGCCACGGCGTGGGCAGCCGCGTCATGGCCGCGATCGAGGACTACGCGTGGGCCCACGACTGCCTGGGCGTGTACCTCGATACCTTCGAGTACCAGGCGCTGCCCTTCTACCGGAAGCTGGGCTACGAGCTGTACGGCACCCTCGACGGGTACCCGCCAGGCTACCGGCAGTACTACTTGCGGAAGGTTCGGCCGACCGGCACCATATCGGGATGACCAACTCCCGCCCGGCAGTTCCCCCAGCGCGCCGCGTGTCCCTCCCGCGGCGCGCCGTCGTTTCGGCCGCCGTCTTCCTCGCCGCGGTCGCCGGCTCCGCCGGCGCGCAGCAGCCGCTCGACATGACGAAGCTGCAGGACGAGGCGGTGTCGCGCATCGAGCAGTACATCCGCATCAACACCACCAACCCGCCGGGCAACGAAGACCAGACGATGAAGTTCTTCGCCCGGATCTTCGCCGCCGAGGGCATTCCCTTCGATACCGCGTCGTCGGCCCCGGGGCGCGGCAACGTGTGGGCCCGGCTGCGGAGCGGCAGCGACAAACCGGCGCTGGTGCTGCTCAGCCACATGGACGTCGTGCCCGCCGATCCCAAGTACTGGTCGGTGGACCCGTTCGCCGCCACGGTGAAGGACGGCTTTCTCTGGGGCCGCGGCACGCTGGACACCAAGACGCTCGGCATCGTGGAGCTCGAAGCGTTCCTCGCGCTGCACCGCATGAAGACGCCCCTCGATCGCGACGTGATCTTCATGGCCACGGCGGACGAGGAAGCGGGCGCCGCCTACGGGGCCGGCTGGGTCATGCAGCATCACCCCGAGGCGTTCGCCGGCGCCGGATTCGTGCTCAACGAGGGCGGGGGCGGCGACGTGGACCAGGGGCGCGAGCAGTTCGGCATCGAGGTCACGCAGAAGATTCCCTACTGGTTCAAGCTCACGGTCACCGGCACGCCACGGCACGGTTCCGAGCCGCAGGTCGCCTCGGCGGTCAATCGCCTGGTCCGCTCGCTCTACCGCCTGCAGACCTACCAGTTCCAGCCGCGCATCATTCCCGCGGTGGACGCCTACTTCAAGGGCATCGCGGCCACGGCTGGCCCGGAGTGGAAGGACGCCTTCCTGGACATGGCGAAGACGATCCAGGATCCCGACAAGCTGCTGCGGCTGCAGACCGAGAATCCGGAGCTGGCCGCGCTCACGCGCAACACGTGCTCGATCACGGTGCTCAAGGGGAGCGACAAGATCAACGTCATTCCGCCCGAGGCCTCGGCGCAGCTCGACTGCCGGCTGCTCCCCGACCAGAACGTGGCCGAGTTCAAGCAGGAGCTGCGCGGCGCGCTCAACGACCCGGGCATCCAGATCGAGCAGATCCTCGGCTTCACGCCGGCCGTCTCGTCCACCGACAATCTGCTGTACGAGACGATCGCCGAGGTCACGAAGCGGCACTATCCCGAGGCGGCCATCGTGCCGTCGGTCTCGACGGGGTTCACCGACAGCCATTTCTTCCGCGACCGCGGCATCGCGTCGTACGGCTACGCGCCGTTCCTCGTGCCGATTGCCGACGAATCGGGGGTGCACGGCAACAACGAGCGGCTCTCGATCCAGAACGTCCGCACCGGCACGCAGATGATGTGGGAGATCGTGTCCAGGATGGTCGGACGGTAAGCGGTTCACCGTGACGGACGGACGGGTATTATGAAACGCAGAAATTTCGTCGCCGCCGGCGCCTACGGGCTGGGCGCCATGGCCCTGAACCCGCTGCTCCGGATGCACGGCGAGGGCGGCGGCATGTGGGCCACCACGGTCTTCCACCCCGCGGCCGAGCGCATGGCCTGGTGGCGCGAGGCGCGGTTCGGGCTCTTCCTGCACTGGGGGCTGTATTCGATCCTCGCCGGCGAGTGGATGGGGCGCACCGACTACGCCGAGTGGATCCGCAACAACGCCCACATTCCCATCGACACGTACGACCGGCTGGTCGGGCGGTTCAATCCGGTGAAGTTCGACGCCGACGCCTGGGCGGGCATGGCGAAGGGCGCCGGCATGAAGTACGTGACGCTCACCACCAAGCATCACGACGGCTTCTGCCTGTTCGACAATCCGCTCACCGACTTCTGCGTCCGGTCCACGCCGTTCAGGCGGGACATCTGCACCGAGCTGAACGCGGCCACCGAGCGCGCCGGCCTGCGCCAGTGCTGGTACCACTCGGTCATGGACTGGCACCACTTCGAGTACCTGCCGCGTCGCGACTGGGAAGCCGAGACGCGCGCCGTGGGCGGCGCCCACATCGCGAACTACCTGCCCTATCTGCACGGCTCCGTCCGGCACCTGCTCACCAAGTACGGCGACATCGGCGTGATGTGGTTCGACGGGAACTGGGAGGGCACCTGGACGCACGACATGGGCATGGAGCTGTACGACGTGTGCCGCCAGGCGAAGCCCGACGTCATCGTGAACAACCGCACGGAGGGATGGTCGCAGTCGGTGGCCACCCGCCACCCGGGCGACTTCAGCACGCCCGAGCAGACCATTCCCGCCACCGGGCTCCCGGGCGTGGACTGGGAGTCGTGCATCACCATGAACCACAACTGGGGCTACAACGCGCACGATCACGACTTCAAGTCGGTGCCGGAGCTCATCGGCATGCTGGTGGACACGGCGTCCAAGGGCGGCAACCTGCTGCTCAACGTGGGCCCGATGGCCGACGGCACCTTCCCCGCCGAGAGCGTGGACCGGCTGGCCGGCATGGGGAAGTGGATGCAGGTGAACGGCGACGCGATTCACGGCACGACGGCGTCGCTGTTCGCCAAATCGCCCTTCCGGTCGACCACGAAGGGCAACCGGATCAACCTGTTCGTCACCGACTGGCCCGCCGATGGGGCCCTCCCGCTTCCCGGGCTCAGGACCCGGCCGCGCAGCGTGAGCCTGGCGGCGCAGCCCGACCGGCATCCCACGCTGAATACCGACGCCACCGGCGCGATGGGCCTCACGGCGCTCGGCGCCGCGCCCGACCCGGTGTGCTCGGTGATCGTGCTCGACTTCGATCGGCCCCCCGTCGTGGGGGCGTGACCGGAGCGTCGCGACGCGCTCCCTGCCCATCGCCGGCCTCACGCTCGTGGCGCTCGC
>JAGWRI010000154.1 GCA_028876525.1 Gemmatimonadota bacterium
CCGGCCGCCGGCCGGCGCGCCCTCCGCCTCGCCGCCCCCCGCCTCGGGCGGCCGCGTGTACAGCGCCAGCCAGCGCGGATGGTCGCCCGCGAAGGCGAACCGCGCGATGTTCGCGAACTCCCGCGTCTTGCCGGTGGCGAGGCTCACCAGCTCGACCTTCGACTCGGCGGGCCGGCGCGCCGTGCGCGCCCGCTCCGCCTCGGCCTTGGTGGGCGCGACGGTGAACATCGCCCACCGCGAGTCGCCGGAAATCGTCACCGGGCCCGAGCCGCCGCCGCGCCCGCCGCGTCCGCCGCCCGCGCCGGCGCCCGCGTCGCCCACCGGGAACTTCCACTCGGTGGTGTCGTGCGTGGCCCGGATGACCACCGACGCGTCGCCGTCGTTGGGCGCCAGCTGGTAGGCCAGCCACCGGCCGTCGGGCGAGACCGCCGGCCCACGGATGGACTTCCAGGCGCGGAGGTCGGGGATGGTCATCTGGCGCGCGCCCTGGGCGCGGGCCGCGGCCGACGGCACGAGGAACAGGGCCGCCGCGCCGGCGAGCAGCGCGGACCTGAGCAGGAAGGGGCGGCGGTTCATGACGGACGCTCGCGAAGGGGGAAGAACGGCTTCGAGGGCGCGAATGTAGCACCCGGACCGCGCCCTTTCCACGCGGGCGCGGCGCCGGCCGCCCGGGGCGCGGCCGCCGACCGCTACATGCGGAAGAGGTAGGTCAGCTTGACGAAGAAGGCGTCGGTCTCGCGGTACCGCGTCTCGGTGAGCTGGAGCAGGGTGGGCGCCTCGGGGGCCGACGAGGCGCCGTACCCGGCGTAGAACACCGTGCCCGGCGTGGGCTGGTAGGAGAGCAGCCAGTCGACGCGGAAGTCGTTCACGCGGAAGGCGCCGAGCGGCGCGAAGGTGCCGTCGGGGTTGCGCACCACGAGCGCCCCGCCCGTCCGCGACTCGTCGATCAGGGCCAGCCGGTTGGTGGTGGTGTACTGCCCCACGATGCGGAAGAACAGCGGACGGGTGATCTGGTACTCGGTCTTGATGCGGGTGATGCGCGTGGCGCGCACCCAGCTCCCGTCCGAGGCGCGGCCGTAGGTCTGGAGCGTGAACGACGGCGAGATGCGCAGCTTCTCGGTGGGGCGCACGAGCGCCGTGGCGCCGAGGTACTGGATGACCGACGACGCCCACTCGTCGAAGTCCTCGTCGTGCCCCCAGATGTAGGTGAGGTTGCCGTTGAACCACTGCCACCCCGGGGTGTCGAGCGTGGCCACCCAGTCACGGTTGGGAATGCGCGGCGAGCCGGTGAACGGCACGGTGTCGCCGGCCGCGCCGGGCGGGCGCACGACATATACATTTTGATATAACTGGGGGTCGTAGCCGAAGGTCTCGAGCAGCAGGGCCGCGCCCAGCGACCACCCGCCCCGGAGGCCGAGGTTCGCGTTGAGGTGGAACTTCTTCTCGATCGCGTCGAGCCCCCGCATGAGGTGGTCGTACTTCCAGGTGAGGTCGTACACGGGGTTGAAGGTGAAGCTCTCGACCAGGCGGCCGGGGGGCGCGAACCAGGTGAAGCGCTGGTTCACGTCGGTGGTCGCGATGCCCTTCCGGCCGATGAACCCCGCGCCGGCCACGAAGGCGCTGTCCAGCCCCACCACCGCATAGGTGGACCCCCACTGCCGCCCGTTGCGGCGCAGCCGCAGGCCCCACAGCGGCGCCACGCTCACACCCGTCGAGTCGGCGGTGCGGCTGGCCGCCCCCTGGAACTCCAGCGTGTACTGCGGCGCCAGCACCAGCCGACCGTCCACGTCGGCCACCCGGTTCGAGTAGCCGGCGTCCTCCTTGTCGGTGACCGTCACGCCGACGCGCGACAGCGCGCCCAGGTCGCGCTGCACGCGCACGATGTCGTACAGCGGCTCGCGCCCGCGGAGCCCGAGCGCCGAATCGTACCCGAGCGACGTCGTGCGGTCGTCCAGCGCCGACAGCACCGCGATGCTCACGTCCGACACCTTGCCCGTGAGCTTGGCCGCGAACGCCGGCTGCTGGATGCGCCGCGTGTACACCAGGTTGCTCGGCGTCGCGAATCCCTCCATCCCGTCCAGGAAGAAGGGGCGCTTCTCGGGGAAGTAGAGCGCCTCGCGCGGATCGAACACCGCCTGCCCGGCGTCGGACTCCACCTGCGAGAAATCGGGGCGCACCGTGGCGTTGAGCGTCAGGTTGCTGCTGATTCCCCAGCGCACATTGCCCCCCACGCGGGGCGCGCCGGCGTCGTAGCGCCAGGCCGCCGCGGGATCGGTCGCGTCCACCGGCGAGCCCACCGTCTGCTGCGTCAGCTCGGGGTTCAGGTCCAGCACCAGCCCGCGGTGCATGCCGTGGAGCCCGTCCAGCGTCCCCTCCTGCGACAGGAACCCCGACGCCGCCAGCCGCACCGGCGTCCAGGTGTCCTCGTACCCCGAGTGCTGCACGTCGCGGATGACGTTGATGCCCCAGCTCTGTTCCGCCGCATCGCGATAGCGCAGCGACTTGAACGGAATGCGCACCTCGACCTCGTACCCCCACGCGGTGACCCGCCCCTTGGACTGGAACACGAAGTCCTGGCTCAGGTCGGCCTGCGGCCGCGCCTGCACGCCGGTGCCGAACCCGCCCGCCGCCGCCGTGATCTCGGCCATCGTGCCGTCCATCTGCACGCCCAGCGGATTCACGCCGAACACCAGCGCCTGGCGGGCGTCGGCGAAGGTGCTGAGCAGGATCTGCACGTTGTCGTCGGCCGAGATGTTGTCGCGCTGGGCCAGCGTGGCGTGCGCCGCGCCGTGCGCCTCGAAGGCGCGGATGCCGAAGTAGATCGCGGTGGGCGAGTACCATACCAGCACCTGGGTGGAGTCGTCGGCCGGCACGCCGTCCACGGGGCGGAGCTGCGAGAATCCGGTCAGCACCGCCGCCGCCGCCCACGCCGGCTCGTCGAGCACGCCGTCGATCTTCGCCTCGGCCTCGAGGCGCGGCGGGCGCGCGTGGACCTCGCCGCGGCGGGCGTTGTAGACCGGACCGGGGGCGGCCTGGCCCAGCGCGACGACGAACGGCAGCAGGAAGGCGAGCATGGAAGGAGCGAGGGGGGAGAACCGGCGGCGCGTGGAAGTCGCGGACGATGCCCAAAGCGGGGCCGCCATTCAAGGCCCCCGGCGTCTGCTTTCTGTTCGCCCCGGCCCGCCCTATGTTGCCACGCATCGGGGGAGGCGCGACGTGCTGCGATCGGTGGCCGGGATCCTCGCGGGATGCATCCTGGTGTTCCTGCTCAGCCTCATGGCGAACGCCGTGGTGCTGCACGGGGGCCCCGCGCCCACGCTGCCGCCGCTCCTCCTGACGGCGATGCTGCTCCTCATGCACGCGCTGGCCGGGACGGCCGGCGGCTACCTGGCCGGCCTGGTGGCGGGGCGTCGCCCGGGGACCCACGGGTTCGCGGTGGGCGTGCTCTTCCTGCTGGTGGTGCAGGTCGCCGCGGGCCCCCTCCGGACGGCGGCGCATCCCGTGGGAGCGCAGCCGTTCTGGTTCACGGCGCTGATGCTGGGGCTGGTGGTGGTGGGGACGACGCTGGGTGGGGCGGCGCGGGGGGAGGTAGCGGGAACCGGGTTGCGCTCTAGTGAACTAGAGCACTAGAATAATTCGTGGCCATCGAACTCCTCCCGGGCGACCGACGCCCCCTCTTCCTCCAGATCGCCGACGCCGTCCGCGCCGCCATCGCCCGCGGCGAGCTCGCCCACGGACACCCCCTGCCCACGGTCCGCGCCCTCGCCCCCCAGCTCGGCGTCCACCCCAACACCATCCTCCAGGCGTACCGTGAGCTGGCCGCCCAGGGCGCCGTCGAGTCCCGCCGAGGAAGCGGCACCTTCGTCCGCCCCCGCCTGCTCGGCGAGGGCGAGCGCCGGGTGCTCGCCGACGAGGTGGCCGAGCGCGCCCTGCACGACGCCCACGCGCACGCCCTCACCCTCGACGATCTCACCGCCGCCCTGGCCCGCCTCGCCGCCCACGGCGGCGGCCGGCGTCAGTCGGTGTAGCCGGCGCGCGCGTGCAGCGCCCAGCTCACGGGGCGCCGCGCGGCCGGATCTCCCCACGCCGCCGCCAGGAGCCCGCGCAGCGCCGGCAGCGGGTCGGCGCCCGTCGCTTCGCGGTACCGCGCGGTGGACGACCAGCTCGCGAGATACCCCACCAGCTCTTCCATCGTGTACTCGCGCCGAAGCTCGAGCCGGGGCGCGGCGATCTCGCGCAGCGGAAACGGAAGCGTCTCGTACCGCTCGTCCACGTAGCGGCGCTCGGGCGGCCAGTAGCCGCCCACGTACCGCGCCTGGTACTCGCCGATCGCCGCGTTCACCGCGTCGCCGGCCCTGATCCCGCTGTACGCCCAGGCCACGAGGAGCCCGCCCGGCACGAGGACGCGCCGCGCCTCGGAATAGAAGGCGTCGAAGTCGAACCAGTGGAGCGCGGCGGCCACGGTGATGGCGTGCGCCGAACGGTCGGGCAGCCCCGACCGCTGGGCGGTGGCCACGCGGTACTCCACGCCGGGCACGGCCGGCGCGCGCGCGATCTGGCCGGCGCTGGCGTCGGTGGCCACGACGCGCGCGAAGTGGCGGGCCAGGTCGCGGGCCGCCTGGCCGTTTCCCGTGGCGCAGTCCCACGCGACGCCGCGCGCCGGCGCGTGCCCGGCGATCCAGGCGAACAGCTCGGGGGGATACGTCGGCCGCGCCGACGCGTAGGCATCGGCCGCCGTGGTGAAGTGGTCCTTGAACGTCACAGCCGCTCGAGGTCGGCGGGCGTGTCCACGTCGGGGGGCATGGGGAAATCGAAATCCACGTAGGCCACGCGCGACGGATGGGCCCGGATCACCGAGCGGGCGCCCTGGTCGCCGGTCACCGCTTCCAGCTCGGCGAACATGCGGCGGGCGAACAGCACGGGCAGCCCCTGCACGCCCTGGTAGCGGGGGGCCACGATCGCGTCGTCGTCGCCGCCGAAGCGCGCCACGAGCGCCGGGATGACCTCGTCGCGGTCAATCGGCTGGTCGCCCAGCGTGATCAGCACGGCCAGCGCGCCCGAGGGCACGGCCGCGAGCCCGGCGCGCAGCGAGGAGCTCAGCCCCGATTCGGGATGCGGGTTGCGCACGATTTCGACGTCGAGTCCGGCCAGGGCGCCGCCGATCGCGTCGGCGTCGTGTCCCACGACGACGATCGTGCGGTCGGGGCCGGCGGCGAGCACGCGCTCGACGCTGGCCCGCACGAGCGCGACGCCGCGCACGGGGTACAGCAGCTTCTGGCCGCCGAACCGGCGCGACGCGCCGGCGGCGAGCACGAGCGCTGCGATCACGGCCCGGTGCGCCCGGCGCGCAGGGCGACGAGCTCGGCGGCGATGGCCACCGCCACCTGGGCGGGGGTGCGGGCTCCGATGTCGAGGCCGATGGGCGTGCGGATGCGCGCCAGCTCGGCGGCGGTGAACCCCTCGCCGGCCAGCGCCTCGCGCAGGGCGGCGCCGCGGCGCCGGCTGGACATGAGCCCCACGTAGGGCGCCGGCGCGCGGAGCGCCGCCTGCAGCACCGGCAGCTCGTATTTGTAGTCGTGCGACACGATCACGACGTACGGGCTGCCCGCGGCGCACAGCTCGGCGGCGATGGGGCCCGGGTCGCCGACCCGGATCTCGGCCGCCTCAGGGAAGCGCGCCCGGGTCGCGTACCGCTCCCGGGCGTCCACGACCACGGTGCGGAGGCCGAGGTCGCGGGCGATGCGCGTGAGCACCACGGCCACCTCGCCGGCGCCGAAGATGGCGACC
>JAGWRI010000155.1 GCA_028876525.1 Gemmatimonadota bacterium
GGAGAGTCGCTCCGCGGCCGCATTTCCCGTGAGAAGCAGCTTCCGGTCGACGAGGCGGTCAGGATCGCGCGTGAAGTGGCCTCCGCGCTCGACTATGCACACCGCCGGGGCGTGATCCACCGCGACATCAAGCCGGAGAACATCCTCCTCCACGAGGGCCAGGCGCTGGTGGCGGACTTCGGGATCGCGCTCGTCGTCTCGACGGCAGGCGGCTCCCGGATGACCGAGACCGGGATGTCGCTGGGCACGCCGCACTACATGAGCCCCGAGCAGGCGACGGCCGACAAGGACATCTCCAACCGGTCGGACATCTACTCGCTGGGGAGCGTGCTGTACGAGATGCTCACCGGCGAGCCGCCGCACATGGGCACTTCGGCGCAGCAGATCATCATGAAGATCGTGACCGAGGAGGCGGCACCGGTCACCCGCCTGCGGAAGAGCGTGCCGCCCAACGTGGCCGCCGCCGTGGCCAAGGCCGTGGAGAAGCTGCCGGCCGACCGGTTCGAGACGGCGAAGGGGTTCGCCGACGCGCTCAACAATCCGGGGTTCGCGACGCAGACGAGCACCGGGGGATCGGTCGCCGGCGGACGAACGCGCCGGCCGCGCATCGTGATCGGGATTGCCGTCGCATCCGTGGCCGTGGCGTTGGCGGCCGGCTGGATGATCGGGCGGCGCGGCCGAGATCCCGGCAGCGTCGGTCCGGCGGATGTCGTGCACGCCACACTGGGGCTGGCCGACAGCGTCACCGTCCCGGCGATCGCCAGCATGCGCCTGGCGATCTCGCCGTCGGGACGGCGCATCGCGTTCGTGGGCGAGAAGGGCGGGGTTGTCCAACTGTGGGTCCGCGATCTCGGAGATGACGCGGCGCATCCGCTGGCGGACACCGAGGGCGCCCTCGACCCCTTCTTCTCGCCGGACGGAGAATCGATCGGGTTCTACACCGGCACGGGTTCGCGCGGCACGCTCAAGGTCGTGAGTTTCAGTGGGGGAGTGGTTCGCACGGTCGTCAGCGACTCGGTCCCGTTGTACGGCGGCGGTTCATGGGGCGACGACGGCCGGATCTACTTCACGTATTCCGCCAACCTCGCGTCGGTGGCCGCGGCGGGCGGCCCGGTGACGGTGATCGCGCGGCCGGACTCGCAGACGGGCGGCTCCGAATTCGACTTTCCCGAAGTACTTCCCGGCAGCCACAAGGTGCTGATGATGGTCTACCGGGGGTCGGTCGGCGCTTCACGAATCTCCGCCGTCGACCTGGCGACCCGCCGCGTCACCGACCTCACGCCGGGGAACATCGCGCGCTATGTGGCGCCCGGATATCTGGCGATCGGAGTGTCGGATGGCCGCGTCCTCGCCGCACGCTTCGACGTCGCATTCGCTCGCCTCACGAGCACCCCGCTGCCGATCCTGGAGGGCGTGCAGGCGGACAACACCAACGGCTCCGTGCAGTTCGCGGTGTCGTCGACCGGTGCGGTGATCTACGAGCGCCAGGGGGGCGGCAGCGGCGGAATCGTCTGGGTGGACCGGACGGGCGCCATAACTCCGGTGGACACCAGCCTGCGCGGTGCGTACCAGGACCCGCTGCTGTCCCCCGACGGCACTCAGTTCGTCGCGGTGCGGCAGGAGGCCGGGGCCACGCAAGTCTGGGTGAAGCAGCTCCCGACCGGCGCGTTCACCCGGCTCACCTCCGACCCCGGTAATGCCGATCGGCCCGACTGGTCGCCGGACGGGCGGCGCGTGGCCTACCTGGCCACGGTGAACGGTGTGCGGAGCGCGTTCACGCGGCGTGCGGACGGAACCGACAGCGAGCGCCCCGCGCTGCCGAGCCTCCCCAAATTGGACGAGGTCGAGTATGACCCGCTTGGGCGCGTCATGCTCTTCCGCACGCTGGGTGCCGCGATCGGCAGCCGCCACCTCCTGGTCGCGGAGCTCGGCAAGGACACCGTGCCGCGCGTGCTCATCCAGTCGCGCTTCGATCACTATGCGATGCGGCTCTCGCCCGACGGGCGATGGCTGGCGTACGTCTCCGAAGAGTCCGGCAACGCCGAGGTCTACGTCCGCCCGTTCCCGAACGTGGACTCTGCACGGATCGCAATCTCGGTTGGAGGCGGGGTGGAACCCCTGTGGAGCCACGACGGCACGGAGCTCTTCTTCCGCGGCCAGCGCGGCGAGATGTTCGCGACGCCCGTGACCCTCGGCGCGCAGTTCACGCATCGGACACCGAAGGTGCTGTTCACCATTCCCGGCCTCGCGCAGGATCTCTACCATCGCGACTACAGCGTGACGCCCGACGGCAAGCGGTTCCTGATGGTGGCATCGGGGGGCGACGACGCGGCCGACCTGAACGTGATCTTCAACTGGCGCGTTGAGCTGCAGCGGCTGACGGAGAACGGAAAGTGACCGGAGGGCCCGACCGTCTCGCCGCGGCCCTCGCCGACCGCTACCGCATCGAGCGTGAGCTCGGAGCCGGCGGCATGGCCACCGTCTATCTCGCCCACGACGTCAAGCACGACCGCAAGGTCGCGATCA
>JAGWRI010000156.1 GCA_028876525.1 Gemmatimonadota bacterium
GAAGTCGGCCAGCGAGGTGTCGGTGGCCGGCCCGGCCCCCGCGCCCCCGCCGCGCCCGCCGCGCCCCGTCGCCGTCCCCGGCGCGGGGTCGAAGTGCAGATCCCACGCCACGCGGTTGATGCCGGCGTCGTCGGAGATGCGCCGGGCGCGGTGCACCACCGCGCCGCTCTGGTCGGTGACCGTGAGATCCACCTCGTCCCTGGGCTGCGTCTTGAGGTAGTAGGTGATGAGCGCGCCCGCCGGCGGGTTCTGGCCGCGCCACGCCTTCTGCCCCTGGTTGCCGTCGCGGTTCCACTGGTTCCACTTGATGGCGGGGCGGACGTCGAACAGGGTCGCCTCGCGCTCCTGCGCGGCCGGCAGGTGCTGCAGCGCCGTGATGTCGTCCAGGATGTAGAGCCCGCGCCCGTGGGTGGCGAGCAGCAGATCGTTGTCGCGGGGGTGGATCTTGATGTCGCGCACCGGCACCACCGGCAGGTTGTCGCGCAGCGACACCCAGTGCGCGCCCCGGTCCCACGACGCCCAGGCGCCCATTTCGGTGCCGGCGTAGAGCAGGTCGGGGTTGCGCGGGTCCTCGCGCACGACGTGCACCCACGCCGCGCTCTCGGGCAGATCGCCGCGGATCGGCTTCCACGTCCTGCCGAAATCCGTCGTCACGAACGCGTACGGCGAGTAGTCGTCGTCCTGGTGATGGTCGGCGGCGACGTAGGCGGTGCCCACGGCGTGGTGCGACGCCTCGACCGTCGGGATCCAGGCGTTCGGCTTGAGCCCCGGCACGTTGGCGAACACGCTGGTCCACGTCTTGCCGCCGTCGCGGGTGACCTGGACGTTGCCGTCGTCGGTGCCGACCCAGATCACGTTCGAGTCGAGGGGCGACGGCGCGATGGTGATGATCGTGCAGTGGAACTCGGCCGCCGTGTTGTCCACCACGATCGGCCCGCCGGAGTTGCCGAGCTTGGCCGGGTTGTTGGTGGTGAGGTCGGGGGAGATGACCTGCCACGAGTGCCCGTGGTCGGTGGACTTGAACAGCACGTTCCCCCCGAAGTACACCACCGCCGGGTTCTCCGGCGACAGGGCGATGGGCGAATTCCAGTTGAAGCGGTACTTGTGGTTCAGCATCATGTCGCCCACCGAGCCCACGCGGTTGGGATACGGATAGATGTCCTGCTGGATCCCGCTCCGGGTGTCGGTGAGGTAGATCATCCCGCCCTGGGCATCGGAGTAGATGCGCCAGGGGTGGTCGAGGTCGGGCACGCCGTAGAAGCCGTCGCCGCCCGACACGGTGAACCAGTCGCGCTTCTGGTTGCCGGCCGGCGACAGCGACTGGCTGGGGCCGCACCAGGTGCCGTTGTCCTGCAGGCCGCCGCACACCATGTACGGCTCCTGCAGGTCGTAGTCGATGTGGTAGAACTGGGTGAACGGGAACATGTTCACGACCTCGAACGACCGGCCCCCGTCGTAGCTCACCTGCCAGCCGCCGTCGGAGCCGCTGAGGATGCGTCGGGGGTCCTTCGGATCGATCCACAGGGCCTGGTGATCGCCGTGCACGTCGCGGCCGATGGTGGCGAACGTCGTGCCGCCGTCCTCGGACAGATAGAGCGACCCCGAGAGCGAGAATACGCGGTTCGGGTTCGCCGGATCCACGCGGATATCCGAGTAGTAGAATGGCCGGAAATTGATGTTCGGATCGCGGTTCACGGTGCGCCAGTGCGCGCCGGCGTCGTCGGTGCGCCAGAGCTCGCCCTCGTCCCTGGTCTCGCTCACCACGTACACGACGTCGGGGTCGCTCGGGGCCACGGCGATGCCGATGCGGTCCATGAGCCCGCGCGGCAGTCCGCGCCAGCGGTCGGCGCCCGACAGCCGGTCCCAGTGCTCGCCCCCGTCCACCGACTTGTACACGGCGGTGTTGCCGCCCCCCGATTCGAGGTGCCAGGCCCACCGCCGATACGTGTACATCCCGGCATAGACGATGTTGCTGTTGCCGGGGTCGGCCGAGATGTCCGAGCACCCGGTTTGCGGGTCCAGATAGAGCAGGCGGCGCCACGTGGTCCCGCCGTCGGTGGTCTTGTACACACCGCGCTCGGTCGAGGGCCCCCACTCGCGCCCCATCGCGCACGCGTAGACCACGTCGGCATTCCGCCGATCGATCACGATGCGGGCGATGCGGTCGGATTTCTCGAGTCCGATGTGGGTCCAGTGCGCGCCCGCGTCCACCGACCTGTACATGCCGTCGCCGATGGACGCGTTGTTGCGCGGATTCTCCTCGCCGGTGCCGACGTAGAGCACGTTCGGATCGCTGGGCGCGACGGCGATCGCGCCGATGGAGCCGACGTCCTGCCGGTCCCAGATCGGCATGAACGTCGTGCCGCCGTTGGTCGTCTTGATGATCCCGCCGTTGGCCCCGGCCACGTAGTAGGTGTACGGGTCGCCGGGCACGCCGACGATCACGGACACGCGGCCGGCGTTGTTGGCGGGGCCCACCGAGCGCCATCGCAGATCGCCGAGCACGTCGGCAGGCGCGGGGGCCTGCGCGGGGGCCTGCGCGGCGGCGACCGCGGGAACGACAAGGGCGGCGCATGCACTCAGGGCGAGTACGGCGCGCGAGCGGAAGGAGGAGCGCGACATGGGGGAGCCTGGGCGGGGAGCCCGGACGAGAGGGGGAGTACGGCCGAAGCGGTGATAACTCTACACGCCCGGCGGCTGGCCGCCAGACGCGCCGCCCGGGCGCGTCCACAACACGATCGTGCCGCACGACGCGCCGGTGGGGTTCAGCTCGAGCGGCGTTTCCGCCGCACCGGGATAGACTTCGATCGCCTCGATGTCGTCCACCTTGTACTCGCTGAGGTCGGGAGGGGGGTCGCCGCTGTCGGCCGTGTAGACCCGGACGCGATCCACCCAGAGCGTCATGAAGCAGAGCGGCACCTGCGGGCAGGACGGCGCCATGCAGGTCGAGGGGTGGGCGGCGGCAAGCGTCCAGCCGCCGCCTGGCAGCGCCACCAGGCGCACGCGCGTCGCCTTCGCGGCGATGACGTCCGCCAGCGGCTGCGTTCCCATGTGCGCGAGCGCCTCACGCGTGATGAAGGTGCCGAGTCCGGTGGCCCGCCGGCGCTCGAACTCCGCCATCGGCCCCGTGCCGGAAGCCCTGATGCGCACGGTGTCCAGCTCGGCCGACATCCGGCCCATGTAGAACCTGAGGTCAATCGAGTCGCCGTCGGCCAGGCGCACGGTGCCGGTAATGGAGCGGTACTCGAGCCGCCGGAACACCACGTGGTACACGCCCGCCGGAATGCCGCCCAGGGCGAACCGTCCGGCCGAATCGGTGCGCGCCGCGCGGCTCGCTTCGAGCACGCGGACCTCGACGCCCGCCAGCGGCGCGCGCAGCGAGTCCATCACCGTGCCGTAGAATCCCCCGCCCTGCTGGGCGCCGAGCGCACCGGGCACCGCGGCGGCGATCGCGCACACCGTGATCGCCCGCCGGAAGGTGCCAGCGAGGGCAGCGCACTGCGGCATGATCCCGGCCTCCGGGCGCGACGCGCGCAGTTTGGCGAATTCGCGCCCGGCGGGCAAGCCCGGCCCGGCCCGACCGTCAATCAGCCGACGTCGAGCACCAGGCGCCGCTTGCCGTGCAGCAACGCCGCGTCGAGCAGCACCGCCGAGCCGCGCACCGTGCCGGCGCTCGCCGTCGCGAGCGCCTTCCCGTCGGGCCGGTGCACGTGCACGGCGAGATCGGCCGCGAACCGCTCGGGCAGGTCCAGCGTCACGCGCCAGCCGCCGCCCGCGGGCTCGGTGGTCCATCCGATCTCGCCGAACCTGGTGGGGCAGCGCTCGACGGAAATCCGCGAGCCGGCGGCGAACCAGTGCCGCGGCGCCGCCTTCTGGAGGTGCACGGCGGGCACGGCGCCCGGCCGGTCGTGTTCCTCCCAGCACAGCAGCCAGCGCAGGGCCATCGTGGGCTGGAGCGTGCTGTTCACCACGGCCGACCACGCGTACTTGCTTCCTTCGCCGGGGAAATTGCCCGGCAGCAGCGCGTCCTCGGGGGCGTAGCGGCTGCCCGAGTCCATCGCGTAGCAGAGGTTGCCGTACAGCGACAGGAGGAAGGGGCGGTAGTCGTCCTGCCGGATGCGGCCGGCCAGCGTCCCGTGCTCCATGAAGTTCGACGTGCGAGGATAGTGGCCGTCGGTGTTCATGCCCACGAGCTGCTCGCCGGCCAGCGCGCGGTGCCGGAAGTGGCCGTCGTCCAGATCGGCGTCGCCCCAGTCGGCGGTCCACCAGTCCATCATGAAGCGGTGGTTCTCGTAGCTCGACAGCTCGCCCGGTGCGCGCGCGATGTCGGTCGGGTCGAACGGCGTGATGCCGGCCGCCTTCATCGCCGCGTTGCGCGCGTCGAGGGTGGCGCGCAGCGACCGCTCGACGTTGCCGCGCATCTCGGCGGCCAGCGCGCGCGCGTCCGC
>JAGWRI010000157.1 GCA_028876525.1 Gemmatimonadota bacterium
AGCCGGCGGATCGCGACGCGCAGGTCGTGCAGCGCGTCCGGGGCGCCGGCGTCGAGCGCCGCTGCCGCGGCACGCACGGCGTCCAGCCGTTGCCGCGCGATCACGCGCGCCGCCCGCGGCGCCGGCGCGGCCAGCAGATCGGGGGTGAGCTGCGGCGCCGACATCGGCTCAGCGGATCTTCAGCCGCAGAATGGTCGGATCGCCCTTCGGATAGCGCAGCTTGAGCCCCTCCAGCGCGCGCACGATGACCCCGGCCACGAGCCAGTTGCGCACCCGCTTGTCGTCGGAGGGCACCAGGTACCAGGGGGCCCACGGCGTGCTGCACCGGCGCAGGGCGTCGCGGTACGCCCTGGTGTAGCCCCCCCACCGCGCCCGGTCCTCGAGGTCGCCGGCGCTGAACTTCCAGTTCTTCGTCTCGTCGGTGAGCCGGTCCCGGAGCCGCCGCTTCTGCTCGGCGCGCGACACGTGAAGGAAGAACTTGAGGATCACGACGTGGTTCTCGGTCAGCATCCGCTCGAAGTCGTTGATCTGGCGGTAGCGCTGCTCCCACTCGGCCTTCGGCGCGAGATGCCGCACGCGCTCCACGAGCACGTCCTCGTAGTGCGACCGGTTGAAGATCCCGATCATGCCCCGCGCCGGCACCCGCTGGTGCACGCGCCAGAGATAATCGTGGCGCTGCTCGAGGTCCGTCGGCTGCTTGAAGCTCGCGACCTCGCACCCCTGCGGATTCACGGCGCTGAACACGTGGCGAATGGTGCCGTCCTTGCCGGCGGCGTCGCGCCCCTGCAGCACGATGAGCAGGGCGAACCGCGCGTCGGCGTAGAACACCCGCTGCAGCTTGGCGATGCGCGCCACCTGCTCGCGCAGATCGTCGTCCAGCGTGCTGCCCGACGGCGCGCCGCGGGGCGGGCGGGCGTCGCCGTCGGTGAGCTCCAGACGGCGCCGAGCGGTGATCGGCCGGAGATGGCTCATACGCACATCTTACCGCGTTTCGCGACCGCTGCCTACGCCGCCTCCAGCGCCTCGGCCTCCGCCGGCCGCGTGGCCCGCCACGCGACCCCCATGGCGACGATCAGGCACAGCGCCGCCAGCAGGAACGGCGCGCCGGGCAGGTGCCAGTGCTTCGCCCCGCTCCCGATGAAGTACGCGAAGGTCACCGAGAACAGCCCGGGGCCGAGCATCCCCGTGATCCCGGTGATGCTGCTGTTCGCCCCCTGCAGCTGCCCCTGTTCCGACGGGCTCACCCGGCGCGTCATCAGCCCCTGCACCGACGGCCCGTAGAACCCCATCGTGGCCGACACGACGATGCCGGCTCCGAGCACCCAGGGCGTGGCGGCGAGTCCGAACAGGATCAACCCCACCGCGCCCCCGGCCAGCCCGAGCATCAGCGCGCGCCGCTCGCCCACCGCCGCCACGACCGGGCGGACGAGCCCGCCCTGCACGATGGCCGTGGCCAGGCCCACCGCGGCCAGCGTGAGCCCCACGGTGCGGTCGCCCCACCCGTAGCGGTAGGCGACGTACAGCACGTACACGCTGGGCAGCACCTGGTGCGCCAGGTAGTACAGGAAGTTCACCGTGGCCAGCCCGAACAGCTCGCGGTGCGTGCGCAGCAGCTTGAGCGAGCCCACGGGGCTCGCGCGCCGGAAGTCGATGGGCCGTCTCCGCTCCGGCGGCAGCGACTCGGGCAGCACGAACAGCCCGTACATGGCGTTCAGCAGGGTCAGCGCCGCAGCCGCGTAGAAGGGCAGCCGGATCGCGATGGAGCCCAGGATGCCTCCCATTGCGGGGCCGAGCACGAATCCCAGCCCCCACGCGGCCCCGATGATCCCGTACCCGTGAGCGCGCTTCTCCCTGGGCAGGATGTCGGCGATGTACGCGCTGGCCGGCGTGAAGCTCGCCCCCGCGATCCCCGACACGACCCGCCCCAGGAACAGCCACCAGAGCGACGGCGCGAGCGCCATCACCAGGTAGTCGAAGCCGAGCGCGAAGTTGGAGATCAGGATCACCGGCCGGCGGCCGAACCGGTCGGAGAGCACCCCCATCACCGGGGAGAACACGAACTGCATCCCCGCCCACACGGTGCCGAACACGCCGAATATCTCGGCGGCGCGGGCCGTGTTGCCCCCCATGAACTCCTTGATGAGCTCCGGGAGCACCGGGAGCATGACGCCCAGGGCCAGGACGTCGAGCACGACGGTGATGAAGATGAAGGTGATCGCGGGGCGGCGGGATCCGGTCACGGGTACGGGTTCGGGTCGGGCTCAAGATAGCACGGCGCGCCATCCACCGACGAGTGGCGCCCGGTCGGGCGGCCGCGGTAATTTCCCTCTCCTCGTTCCATCTGCCGCGCCACCGCCCAGCTCCGCCCCATGCAATTCCACGACACGCCCGTCCTCCCGCGCGGCTTCCGCTGCGCCAGCCGCCACATCGGGCTCAAGCCCGCGGCCAAGGATCTCGCCCTCTTCGTGAGCGACGTCGACGCGGCGGCCGCCGCGGTGTTCACGCGCAACCGGTTTCCCGGCGCCCCGGTCGTGCTCGGACGCGAGACCATCGCGGGCGGCGTGCTCCGCGCGATCTGCGTGAACAGCAAGGTGAGCAACGTGGCCACGGGGGCGCGCGGCCTCGAGCACGCCCGGCGCATGGCGGCCGCCGCGGCCGCCGAGGTCGGCACCGATCCGCAACGCGTGCTGGTCAGCTCCACGGGCGTCATCGGCGTGTCGCTCCCGATCGAGAAGATCGAGAAGGGGCTGCGGGGCATGTCGGCGGAGCTGCAGGGCGATCCGGTGGTCGGCGTGCACGGCATGATGACCACCGACTCGCACCCCAAGGCGCTCTCGTGCACGGTGCGCGGGGCCACGATCGCCTGGGCCGCCAAGGGCTCGGGAATGATCCAGCCCAACATGGCCACCATGCTGGTCTACATCTTCACCGACGCGGCGTTCGACGCCGCGACCCTGGACCGCATGCTGCGCCACGCCGTGCACCGGTCGTTCAACATGCTGAGCGTGGACAGCGACACGAGCACGTCCGACACCTGCGCGATTCTCGCCAACGGAATGGCCGGCCCGGTGCCCGTGGTGGAGTTCCAGGAGGCGCTGACGGCGGGGTGCATCCGCATGGCCGAGACGCTGGCCCGCGACGGCGAGGGCGCCAAGCACCTGCTCCGCGTGACGGTCACGGGCGCGGCCAGCGATGACGACGCCCGCACCGTGGCCAAGTCGGTGGTGAACTCGCCGCTGGTGAAGACGATGGTGGCCGGCGCCGACCCCAACGTGGGCCGGCTGCTCATGGCGGTGGGCAAGTGCTTCGACTGCACCATCCGCCCCGAGGCCACGAATGCCGCGATCAACGGCCACCGCGTGGTGGCCGGCGGCGTCCGCGCCGACTTCGACGACGCCACGGTCCGCGCCGCCCTGGAGCACGAGGTGGTGGACTTGGAGATCTCGCTCGGCGTGGGCGCCGCGAGCGCCACCGCGTTCGGCTGCGACCTCACGCAGGGGTACATCGACGAGAACGCGGCGTACTACTCCAGTTAGGAGTAGGAGGGGAGGACGGAAGGACGAGAAGCTGGAAGGCGGCCGAACTACGGCGTCTTCGCCGCGGCCATCATCGAGTCGCGCCGGGCCTTGAACTCCGTGCCCGGGTTCCACTGCGGAATGCCGGCGGCGTTGGCCACGACGTCGCCCACGCGGAAGAACACGCGCAGGTCCTCGGCGGCGCCGGACAGGTCCCAGTCGGGCTTCACCTCGTCGCTGACCTTGTGGTAGTCGTTGGTCGTGTACTCGTCGCGCTTCTGCATCCCCCAGCCCGCCGGCCGGCCGATGTAGTCGATTCCGGATCCGGGGTCCAGCGCCGGCACGCCCACGTTGGCGAACGAGAAATGGTCCGAGCGATAGTAGAACCCCTTCTCGGGCTCCGGATCGGGGCGCACCACGCGTCCGTCGGCGGTGAGCACCGCCGAAAGCACGTCGTCGAGCGTCGAATTGCCAAGCCCGATCACGGTCATGTCCTTCGTCCGCCCCCACTGGTTGAGCCCGTCCATGTTGATGTCGGCCACCGTCTTCGTGAGCGGATACAGCGGGTGCGTGGCGTAGTACTCGGAGCCCAGGAGGTTCTTCTCCTCGCCCGTCACCGACAGGAAGAGAATCGACCGCTCGGGCCGCGTGGCCAGCTTCGTGTACGCGCGCGCGATCTCGATCAGCCCCGCCGATCCGCTCGCGTTGTCCAGCGCGCCGTTGTAGATCTGGTCGCCCTTGAGCGTCGTGTCGCGCCCCAGGTGGTCCCAGTGCGCCGTGTACACGACGTACTCGTCCTTCTTCGACGTGCCCTCGAGCTTCGCCACGACGTTCTTCGACTCGATGGTGCGGACCTTGTTCTTCACGTCCCACGACGCCTTCGCGTCGAGCGCCACCGGCCTGAAGTCCTTGCGCGCCGCCGCCGCGTGCAGCGAGTCGAAGTTGAGCCCCGCGTCGCGGAAGATCTCCTTCGCCTTCTCGGCCGTGATCCACCCTTCCACCGGCACGCGCCGCTCGGCGGTGGGCGACGGAATGTCGAACTGCTCGACGCTGAAGCTCCCCCGCACCACGCCCCACGGATAGCCGGCCGGCCCCGTCTCGTGGATGATGATCGCCGCCGCCGCACCCTTGGCCGTGGCGATCTCGTACTTGTAGGTCCACCGGCCGTAGTACGTCATCGCCTTGCCCTTGAACATCGTGCTGTCCAGCTGCGCGCTGTCGCCGGGCACGGTGACCTGCGGGTCGTTGACGAGCATCAGGAGCGTCTTGCCCTTCACGTCCAGCCCCTTGTAGTCGTCCCATCCGTACTCGGGCGCCACCACGCCGTAGCCCACGAACACGATGCCGGAGTCGTCGACTTTCACTTCCGGCTTGTCGTGCCGTGAACCCGCCACGTAGTCGTCCAGGTCCCGCATCGCCACCGGTTTCCCGCCGGCCACGATCTTCGCCGAGGGCGACGACGTGTACCCGATGAGCTGCACCTTCTGGATGAACGTGCCGTCGGGATTTCCGGGCGCGAGTCCCAGCGCCTGGAATTGGCGCTGCATGTAGGCCGTGGCCTTCTCCTCGCCCGGCGTGCCGGGCGCGCGGCCTTCCATGGAATCGGCCGAGAGATCCTTGATGTGCTGCAGCAGCGAGTCGGCGCTGATGGCCTTGGCCGCGGCGAGCACGGCGGGGGCGGTGCCCGCGGGGTCGCCCGCCGGCGAGGCGGTACAGGCGGCGGCCGCACCGGCGGCGATGAGCGCGACGAGTCCGGGAAAGCGGAGGGATGGACGCACGATGGGTGTCGGTTGCGGGGCCGGGAAGGGGATGGAGCGGCAGGCGGGAGTCGGCGCGCGTCGCCGGGCGCCTGGCGAGAATCTCCCCCGCGCCGGGCGCGGGGGCAAGTCTCGGCCCGTCAGGCCCAGGCTGACTCCTGGCGCGTCACGCGAATGCCGCGCCGCTCCAGGGCCGGAAACACGAGGTCGTACGGCACGTCCAGCGGGGTGAGCAGCCCGCGCGCCGGAAGGGACCCGGCCAGAATCAGCCTCGCGCCCGCGGCCAGCGTGAACCCCACCGTGCGCTGCATGGCCGTCAGCCCGGTCGCGAAGTCGCGCCGGTCCACGACGTCGTACACGACCCTGGTCCGCTTCCCGCGGCGCACGCCCCGCACGTCCACGCGGACGAACGCCAGGTCCGCCTCGTGGTCGGCGTACCGGAAGCGCGGCTGCGACGCCAGCAGCGCGGCCACGAACTCCTGCGGCGCCGCGTGCGCGCCGCCGGGAAGCGCCATCGGCGCCGGGTCGAGGAACCCGCACTTCACCATCACGTTCCAGAACGCGCAATGCCCGGGCCACCGGCCGGTGTAGCGCGCCATCTCGCGCACGCACCCCTGGAGGCCGAACAGTTCGGCGTAGTGCACCGCGTCGCCGTTGGCGTAGCACTCCAGCACGCCGCCCATGGCCGGCACGTCGAGCGTGTGCACGTGCCGCGGCTCGAAGATTTCCGCCGGCGGTATCTCCACCGCGCGACCGCCGCGGATCACGCGCGCCGGCCGATTGTACGACCGCATCACCCCGATGGGCGACCACGAGAACTTGTAGTGCAGCGCGTTGTCAGCCGCGTCGGGGGCCGGCAGGCCCGCTCCGTAGGCATGGAACTCCTCCACCGCGTCCAACTCCGCGAGCGCGCGCACGGCCATCACGAGGTCGAGCCCCGGGTCGAGCCCGAACTCGGTGAGGAGGGTGAGGCCCCGGGCCGCGGCCGCCGCGCCCAACTCGCCCACCGCGCGCTCGGCGGCGGCGACGCGCGCCGGGTCGCGCTCCTGCGGATCGCGGTAATACATGCTGCTCACCAGGCTCACGCCCTGCTCCACGGCCAGCCGCCCCATCGGCAGCGCAAACGGCCCCGGGAGCGCCTCGATCACGACGTCCACGCCGCGCATCAGCGCGCCGATCGCGGCCGAGTCTCCGGCATCGGTGCGATGGACCGTCACGCGCGACGCCGGATGGCGGGCGGCGAACGCCGCCGCCTCCGGCGACGCCTCGGCCACGACCACGTGCGTCGTGTCGTCGCCGGTCACGAGGTCGTGCAGGGCGGCGCGCCCCTGCGCGCCGCACCCGAGCAGGAGGACGCGCGCGCCGTCACGCATCCGGGCCCCCCGCGGCGCGGCGCGAGAGGATGTCTTCGGTGCTGCCGAACCCGGCGCGCCGGTACAGCGAACGGCTGCGCTCCGACGGCCAGAGTATCACGTCGTGCACGGGCACGCCGTCGCAGAACGCGAGCGCGGCGTCCACCAGCGCGCGGCCGATGCCGGCGCCGCGGGCCGCGGGAACCACGAAGACGTTGGAGATGTACCCATGCGCCTCGGCTTCGGACGACGGGCTGGGGAGCTTGGCGATGACCTGGAGCCAGGCGTTGCCCACGAGCGCGCCGTCGCGCTCGGCCACCCAGGCCGTCCACCGCCCACCGGGCGAGAGCTCGGCGCGCATCGCCGCCGCGCAGCGCGCCTGGAAGGCGTCGCGCGGCTCGGTGGCTTCGCCGAGCTCGGCGCGGAACTGCCACCGCAGCGCGGCAAGCGTATCGGCATCGTCGGGAACTGCGCGCCGAATGCGGGGGGCATCGAGGGTCGTGGGCAACGGAAGTCCGCCTCGCGTGGAACCTCCGCAATTCTACACCGGGAAACTAGGCGCCGCCCGCCCCGTCGCTCGTCTTCGACGCCACCCAGACGAGCACCATCAGTGCCGGTACGACGAACGGGAAGATCCCGTAGAGGGTGTCGCTGGCCGAATGCGAATGGCGATCCACCGCCGCGAACACCTGCACACAGAACACGAGGGTGAGCAGGACGAGCAGAATCGCCTGCCACGAGACGGGCCGGTAGATCCAGCCCCACGGCTTGAACCAGGCGCGTGCCATGCCGACTCCAGGAATGGGAAGTGGTTGCGCCTTTACACTACAAAGTACTTGCCGGAGCCGCAAGAGGCCCCGCCCTGCGGTTGCCCCTGCCCAGCCCACCCCTCATGTTCAGGCCGTTCATCGCCTGCGCCCACGCCCCTGGCGCGGTTGCTCCCGTTGACGTTCATCGAGGACCCTCATGCGACATCGCGTTGCACTCCTGGCCGCGGCGGCGGCGCTCGTCCCCGCCGCCCTGGCCGCTCAGACCCCGCGTACGATCACGGCCGCTGACTACGCCCGCGCCGAGAAGTTCATGGGCTATTACACCAACGAACTCGTCTCCGGCGGACCGGTCTATCCCGGCTGGATGGCCGGCGACCGCTTCTGGTTCCGCACCACCACGCCCCGCGGCGGCGAGTTCTTCGTCGTCGACCCGGCGCGCGGCACGCGCGAGCCCGCCTTCGACCAGGCGAAGGTCGCCGCCGCCCTGTCGGCCGCCACCGGACGCCGCTACGGCGCCTACGCGCTGCCGTTCACGGCCATCGAGCTGTCGGACGACGGCAAGACCGTGTCGTTCGATGCCGCCGGCCGCCACTACGCCTGCGACGTCGGCGGCGTCAAGTGCGCCGACGTGGGCGCGGCCACCAACCGCGGCCGCGGCTTCGGCCGCGGGGGGCGCGGCGGATTCGGCGCTCCGGCCGGTCCCAACGGCGGACCGCCGCTCAACGTCTCGCCCGACGGCAAGCAGGGCGTCTTCATTCGCGACTGGAATCTCTGGGTGCGCGACATGGCCACCGGCGCCGAGCGCCAGCTCACGCACGACGGCGTGGAGAACTTCGGCTACGCCACCGACAACGCCGGCTGGAAGCACACCGACCAGGCCATCGGCCTCTGGGCGCCCGACTCGAAGCAGTTCGCCACCTACCAGCAGGACCAGCGCAAGACCGGCGACATGTACCTCGTGGTGACCAACGTCGGCCATCCGACGCTGCAGGCCTGGAAGTACCCGCTGCCCGGCGACAGCGACATCACGATGATCCAGCGCGTGATCGTGAACGTGGACAACGGCGACGTCGTGCGCTTCAAGATGCCGCCCGACCAGCACCGCACCTCGATCTGCGACGACGTCGCCTGCAGCGGCAACACGCTGTCGGACGCCGAGTGGTCGCCCGATTCCAGGACGCTGATGTTCCTGTCGACGTCGCGCGACCACCGGGACGAGCACCTGCGCGTGGCCGACGCCGCCACCGGCGCCATCCGCGACGTGCTCGAGGAAAAGTCCAAGGACTTCTTCGAGTCGGGGTACAACATGGTGAACTGGCGCTACCTGCCCGGGTCCAACCAGGTGATCTGGTTCTCGGCCCGCAGCAACTGGGGCCAGCTCTACATGTACGACCTCGCCACGGGCAAACTGGAGCACCCGATCACCACCGGCGACTTCGCCGTGCTGCAGGTGCTGCGCGTGGACAGCGACCGCCAGGTCCTCTACTTCACCGCCGCCGGCCGCGAGAAGGGCGATCCGTACTTCCAGTATCTCTATCGCGTGAACTTCGACGGCACGGGGTTCCGGCTCCTCACGCCCGACAGCGCCAACCACTCCGTCCAGTTCGCCCCCGACGGCCGCTATTTCGTGGACACCTACTCCACGCCGCAGACGCCCGCCGTGTCGGTGCTGCGCAACGACGAGGGCAAGGAGGTCGTGCCGCTCGACAAGCAGGACATCTCGAAGCTGCTCGCGACCGGCTGGAAGCCGCCGCGGTCGATCGTCGTCAAGGCGCGCGACGGGAAGACCGACCTCTACGGGCTGATGTTCACGCCCACGCACCTGGTGCCCGGCCGGAAGTACCCGATCGTGAACCACATCTATCCGGGCCCGCAGACGGGAAGCGTGGGCACGCGCAGCTTCGTTACGGCGCGCGGCGACGACCAGGCGCTGGCCGAGCTGGGATTCGTGGTGGTCGAGATCGACGCCATGGGCACGCCCATGCGCTCGCACTCGTTCCAGGCCGCCTACTACGGGCACATGGGCACCGACAACGGGCTCCCCGACCAGGTGACGGGCATGCAGCAGCTCGCCAAGCGCTACCCGTTCATCGACATCGACAGGGCCGGGATCTACGGCCACTCGGGCGGCGGCTTCGCCACCGCCGACGCCATGTTCCGGTATCCCGACTTCTTCAAGGTGGGCATCTCCGAGTCGGGCAACCACGACCAGGCGGAGTACGAGGACGACTGGGGCGAGAAGTGGCAGGGCCTGAACGTCCGGCTCCCCGACGGGACGATGAGCTACGACCAGGAATCCAACGAGTCGGTGGCCAAGAACCTCAAGGGGCACCTGCTCCTGGCCCACGGCACGATCGACGACAACGTGCCGCCCTACAACACCCTGCTCGTGGTGGATTCGCTCATCAAGTACAACAAGGATTTCGACCTGCTGATGATCCCGAACGTCCACCACGGCTACGGCGCGGCCACCAATTACATGACGCGCCGGCGGTGGGACTACTTCGTGCGCTACCTCATGGGCGCGACGCCGCCGTTCGAATACCTCATGAAGCCGCCGGCGAACGGACCGATGGGGAGATAGCCCCCACACCGGCACAACGGACCCCCCTCTACTCGAGCTTCCGGGTAGAGGGGGGTTCTTCTTGGCTCCCGGGCATCAAGAACAAGGGAACTGCAGATGATCCGGATAAGCCGGATCCTGCAAACGCAACGGCAACTGCATGACCAGGGGGTCTCAGGGTAAGATCTCGACGCCGGGACGAAGCCCCGCCCCGGCGGGACGATCCCCACCGCACGGCCCCAAGTTTTCAATCGCCGTTTCGTAGTACCCGTCTCATCCGGACCATCCGTCTCATCTGCAGTTCCAGAGTTCTTGATGCGCGCCCGGCGCGATCAGGGAATGATCTTCCCGCCAACGAGCTTGTCGTACGAGCCCATGTCGTTCCTCATGAACGCGTCGTACGCCGCCGAGCCCTTGGCCAGGTAATCCTCGATCATCTGCAGCACCTGGTGCGACGTGTCGGTCGGCCGGAAGTTCGCGCCGCCCGCCACGTCGCCGCCGCCCAGCCCGACCTCGGCGTACAGCCAGATCAGGCTCATGTAGCCGTGGTCCGCGGTCACGAAGTACTTGTCGTCGCTGTTCAGGTCCTCGCGCGAGATCAGCTTCGTCTCGATGCCCAGCAGCCGGTCGTTCATGGCCTGCAGCGCCTGCTGCCGCGACGCGTCGCCGGCCGCCGCCTTCGTCTGCACCTCGAGCGCGTGCCGCATCACCTCCAGCCGGTTGATCATCTCCGCCGTCCGGCTCAGGTCGCCGCGGATCTTGAGCTGCATGGCGAGCGACGCCTCGAGGTCGGCCTGCGACGTCTTGAGCGCCGGGTCGGTCAGCACTTCGAAGGGGCGCGTATAGCTCTGGCCGTCCACGGTGAGCTTCGCCGTGTACTTGCCCGGCACCGCCAGCGGTCCGGCGTGCTGCGTGCCCTCGATTCCCCAGTGCATCACCGGACGCGTGTCCTTGTCCTTGAACCGGGGCTCGTCCCAGATGTACGGGTTGTCGGGGGCCACCGTGCGCAGCGCCACCTGCACCGGCTCGTCGTACTGCAGGTCCCACTGCATCGCGTTGTCCCCCGCCCGGCCGGCCTGCTTCATCGTGCGGATCACCTCGCCGCGGGCGTCGCTGATCTGCAGCTCCACCGAATCCCTGGGCGCGCTCTGGAGGTGGAACAGGAACTCGGCCGTTCCGCTGCGCGGCATCCGCCACGCGGGGCGCGGCGCGTAGAAGTACGCGGCCGCGCCGGCCGGCACCCGGTCGCCCTGTTCCAGCCGCGTGATGTCGTGCATGATGAAGATGCCGCGCCCGTAGGTCGAGACCACCACGTCGTGCCAGAGCTTCGGCACCACGATCCAGCTCACCGGCGCGGCCGGCAGCCCGTCCTGGAAGTGCGTCCAGCGCGCGCCGTCGTCCATCGAGTAGTAGAACGCGTGCCCCGTGCCGGCGAACAGCATCCCCTTCCGGTTCGGGTTCTCCACCACCGACATGACGTAGTCCAGCGGGCCGCCGTGCGGCAGGGCGTCGCTGATCTTCGTCCACGTCGCGCCGTAGTCGGTGGTCTTGTAGATGAACGGCTCGCGGTCGTCCATCATGTGATAGTCCACGGCCATGTAGGCCGTGCCGGGATCGAACACCGAGGGCGAGATCTCGCGCACCGTGCCCCACGCCGGCATGTGGACGTTCTTCGTCACGTCGTTCCAGTGCGCGCCGCCGTCGCGCGTGTACCACACCTTGCCGTCGTTCGTGCCGGCCCAGATGAGTCCGCGCTCGATGGACGACGGCGCGATGGCGAACACCACCTCGCCCGCGAACTGGCCGAGGTTGTCGCCCACGAGGCCGCCCGAGCTCATGATGCGGCTCGAGTCCCGGGTCGAGAGATCGGGGCTGATCACCGTCCAGCTCTGCCCGCCGTCGGACGTCTTGAAGATCACCTGGCACCCGTAATACACGGTGTTGTGATCGAACGGATCGATGGCCAGCGGCGGGGTCCAGTGACAGCGGTACTTGGCCTGGGTGGGCGCGAAATCCAGCGTGTGGATCCACGGGCTCACCGCGCGGGCCAGCCCCGTCCTGGCGTCCCACCGCGACACTTCATTGGCGTAGCACGTGGCCCACACGATGTCGGGATCGGTCGGATCGGGCACCGTGAACCCCGACTCGCAGCCGCCCAGGTAGTGGTCCCACGCGGCGGTGCGCTGGAAGTTGCCGAATCCGCCGCGCCCGCCGAACCCGCCGTAGCCGCCCCGCCCGCCGCGGCCGCCGGCTCCCCGCGGCGCTTCCTCCGCCCCGGTCGCCGTGTCGAACGCGATGATCCGCGTGCCACTCGTCGGCGCCTCGACGGCGTCGCTCGGACCGCGCATGGTCCCGTCGTCCTGGCGGTTGCCGTACACCCAGTACGGCACCTGGTTGTCCACGGCCACGTGGTACATCTGCGCGTTCGGAATCCCGATGCGCGTCATCGTGCGCCCGTGGTCGGTGGTCACGCTGGCCCCGCCGTCGTACGTGATGCCGAAGTGGTTCGGGTTCAGCGGATCCATCCAGATGTCGTGGTTGTCGCCGCCCCACGGCATGCTCTCCCACGTCTTGCCCCCGTCGGTCGAGCGCCAGAAGGAGCTGTTCGAGAGCAGCACTTCGTCGGCGTTGCCGCTGCTCACGGCCAGGTGGATGTAGTACCCGGCGCGGCCAACGAGCAGCCGGTCCCAGCTCACCACGTGCCAGTGGTGCCCGCCGTCGTCGGACCGCCACACCGAGCCCTGGTCCACGGTCTGGATCAGCGCGTACACGCGGTTGCCCGCCGTGGGCGCCACGGCCACGTCGATCTTGCCCAGCGGCGAGTGGGG
>JAGWRI010000158.1 GCA_028876525.1 Gemmatimonadota bacterium
TCGGCGCCGCGATGGCGGCCGCGCGGGCGCTGCGCGCGACCCGCGTGGCGGCGCTGCTGGCCCGGATGCCGGGACGGCTCGGGTTCGCGTTCGCGATGCTCGACGCCACGCGGCCCGCCGCGGCCGGCCGGACCTATCCCGTGCCCGGCGACGGCGCCCGCGGCTCCGTCGCCCTGCTCACGGGATGCGTCATGGAGGGGCTGTACGCGCCGACCAATCGCGCCACGGCGCGCGTGCTGGCGGTGAACGGCCACCGCGTGGTCCCCGCGCCGGGACAGCGCTGCTGCGGGGCGCTGCACGCGCACGCCGGCGACCTCGACGGCGCGCGCGCGCTGGCCCGCGGGAACGTCGCGGCGTTCGAGCGCGCCGCGCCCGACGTCATCGTGGTGAACTCGGCCGGGTGCGGCGCGATGCTCAGGGAGTACGGCCACCTGCTGGCCGACGATCCGGCATGGCGGGAGCGCGCGGCGCGGATCGCGGAGCGGGTGCGCGACGTGAGCGAACTGCTGGCCGCGGCGGGGCCGTCGCCGGCCCCCGCCGGCCCCGCGGTCCGGGTGACGTACGACCCGCCCTGCCATCTGCTGCACGCCCAGCGGATCGCCGATCCCCCGCGGCGCGTGCTCGCCGCGATGCCGCGCCTCGAGACCGTGCCGCTGCGCGACGCCGAGCAGTGCTGCGGGAGCGCGGGCATCTACGGCCTCGTGCAGCCGGCGGTGTCGCAGGCGGTGCTGGCGCCCAAGCTCGCCGCGATCCGCGACACCGGAGCGGCGCTGGTCGCCACGGGGAACCCGGGGTGCCTGATGCAGATCGGCGCCGGCCTGCGCCGGGCCGGGATCGCCTGCCGCGCGGTGCACCCGGTGGATCTGCTCGACGCCGCGTACGCCGCGGGCCGAGCGGCCGCGGCGGACTGAGGCAACTCCTCCGTGGCGGGCGCCCCGCCATTCGTGTTACTTATTGCCATGCTCGATGCACTGGTGCTGGAGTTGGAGGGCGTGGTCGTCGAGACGCGGGGGGCGCGATTCGAGGCGCTGACCCGGGCGCTGGCCGACGACGGCGTGGTCGCCCTTCCCGACGGGGCGGCCGACGAGCTCCTCGGCCTGCCCCCGCGCCAGGCGGCGGCCGCCGCCGTCGCCCTGCTGGGACTGCCGCGCGACGACACGGCGCTGGACCTGATCGGGCTGCGGGCCGATCGCTACTTCACCGAACGGGTGAGCCAGGGCGTCGTCCTGCGCGAGGGCGCGCGCGTGCTGATCACGATCGCCCACGCGCGGTCGCGGCTGGCGCTCGTCACGCGGGCCAACCGGGCAATTGCCGATCTCGTGCTCGGCCTGTCGGGGCTGCACGACGCGTTCGAGGTCATCGTCTGCGCCGACGACGTGGTGGACAACAAGCCGGCGCCGGAGAGCTACGCGCGGGCGCTGGCGCGACTGCAGAACCGGCGGCCGCTGTCGCGGGACCGCGTGCTGGCCCTCGAGGACGCGCGCACCGGGATCGTGGCCGCGCGCGCCGCAGGGCTGCGCTGCCTGGCCGTGGGCGAGGTCCCGGCGCACCAGGCGGTCGAGGCGGACGGGCTCGTTCCCTCGCTGGCCGACGCCGGGCACGACGTGCTCTCCGAGCTCGAGCGCTGGGCGCACGAGGCGGCATGACGGACGAGACGATCGCCGGCCGCATCACGCCCGCGCCGCCGGCCACCGAGGAGATCGCGGGCCACCGCGTGGTCGTCGCCTACGCCGGCGCGGCCGCCGAGGATGCGGCCCTGCACCAGCGCGCGGCCGTGGTGGATCGCAGCCACCGGACCCGCGTCCGCGTGGGCGGCGCGAAGGCCGCGGAGATGGTGGGCGGACTGGTCACCAACGACACCCTGGCGCTGCAGCCGGGCCAGGGGCAGTACGCCGCCGCGCTCACCGCGAAGGGCCGGGTGGTGGCCGACGTGCGCATCTACGTCGAGGCGGGGAGCGTGCTGACCGACACGGGCGCCCGGGCGGGCGCGGGATGGCGCGCCATGCTCGCGAAGTTCGTCAACCCGCGCGTCGCGCCGCACACCGACGAGACGGCCGCGGTCCGCGCGCTGGGCGTGTTCGGGCCGGGCGCCCGCCACGTGGTCGAGGCGGTGACCGGCGTCGCCGCCAGCGCGCTCACGGTGCTTCCCGATTATGGGCACGTGCGCGTGGCGTCGGGCGGCGCGGCGCTGCTCGTGGCGCGCACCCCCGAACTGGGCGTGGACGGGTTCGACCTGTTCGTGCCCGCGGCGGAGTTCGACGAGCTGTGGCGGCGCGCGGTGAAGGCGGGCGCCGTGCCCTGCGGGCTCGCGGCGTGGGAGATCGCGCGCGTCGAGGCGGGGCGGCCCGAGTGGGGGCTCGACATCGACGAGGCGACGCTGGCCCAGGAAGCCAACTTCGACGCGCTGCAGGCCATCAGCTACACCAAGGGGTGCTACGTCGGGCAGGAGGTCGTGGCGCGCGTGCACTTCAAGGGACACGTGAACCGGCACCTCCGCGGCCTGCGCGGCGGCGATGCGCCGGGAGCGCCGACCGGGGCGGCGCTGTTCGATGCCGAGGGGCGGGAGGTGGGCGACGTGCGCACGTCGGTGGATTCGCCCCGTCTGGGGCCGATCGCGCTGGCCATGGTGCGCCGCGAGATCGAGCCCGGCGCCGCGCTCACCGCGCGATGGGACGGCGGCGAGCGGCGCGTCGAGGTCTGCGCGCTGCCCTTCCCCGCGCCCTAGTGCGCGCCCTCGTCACCGGCGCCACCGGCATGGTGGGGCGCCACATCGCGGAGCGGCTGCTCGCCGACGGGTGGACCGTGCGCGCGATGGTGCGCGATCCGGCCCGCGCCGGCGATCTCGCCGCCCTGGGCGTCGACCTGGCGCGCGGGGACGTGCTCGACCAGCCCACCTTCGTGCGGGCCGCCGCGGGCTGCGAGATCGTGTTCCACGCGGCGGCCGAGATCATGACGCGCGGGTGGGAGCGCTACCGCTCGGTGAACATCGACGGCACGCGCAACGCCGTCTCGGCGGCCGCGGCCGCGCACGCGCGCCTGCTCCAGGTGAGCAGCGTCGCCGTGTACGGATCGGCCACCCGGTATCTGGGCGAGCGGCAGGGGATGAAGACCGGCGAGGACCTGCCCCTGTTGCCGCTCCACGAACGCGCGTACTACGCGCGGAGCAAGCGCGAATCGGAAGAGGTCGTGCTGGCCGCGCACCACGCGGGACGCATCTGGGCGGCCGCGGTGCGGCCCGACGTGATCTACGGGCGGCACGACCGCCAGTTCGTGCCGCGGATCGCGCGGTTCCTGCGCCACGGCGTCGTGCCGCTCATCGCCGGCGGCCGCTCGACGCTGGCCGTGGTGCACGCGTCGGCGGTGGCCGACGGGGCGGTGCGGGCGGCGACGGCGGACGCCGCCGGCGGCCGCGCGTACAACCTGGCGAACGATTTCGACGTCACGGTGCGCGAGTTCTTCGCGTACGGCGCGCGGGGGCTCGGCCGTGAGGCGCGATTCCTGCCGGTGCCGCTGTGGGCGGCGCACGGCGGGCTGCGAACGGCGAAGCGGGCCGTGCGCCTCCTGACCCTGGGCCGCGGGCGGCTGGGCGGGAGCACGGCCGTGGACTTCCTGACCCGCGACAACCCGTTCACCTCGGAGCGCGCGCGGCGGGAGCTGGGCTGGACGCCGACCGTGCGCCCCGAGACGGGCGTGACCGACGCCTTCGCCTGGTGGCGGGCCGCGCAGGCCGGCGCCGGAACGCGAACGGGCGCGGCCTGACGGCCGCGCCCGTTTACGACTTCCGAAAACCGACCGCGCCGGACTACTTCTTGGCCGGCGCCTTCTTGGTCGTGTCCTTCTTCGTCGTGTCCATCTTCATGGCCGACGTGTCCTTCTTGGTCGTGTCGGCCTTCATGGCCGACGAATCGGCCGGCGCGGCGGCGGGCGCAGCCGCGGGGGCGGCGGCGCTGCTCTCGGCGGCGGCGGGTTTCGACTGCGAGGAACATGCGGCGACCGCGAAGACCGCGGCAACAAGGGCCAGGCGCTTCATTGACAATCTCCTGAGAGTATCGGGGGTGAACGAGAGGCGCGTAGCACCGCTGCACGCGTGAATAAGGTGCTCGTGCTTCTGCGGCACTTAACTTACGGAACGCGGTATAGGAGTCAAGCGCGGGGTGCCAAGGCCAAGTGACGGCGCCGCAAGGGCTTCCTCTGCCCTTCGCACCAGCCAACAATAGTTTAGCCGGTTCCGGCCGTTGCGGCCCCAAGCGTTTCCGGGGCCTCGCGGTAAGTGGTTGTGAACAAACATTTTACCAAAACAAAGAGATCTTCGTGCCCGGACGTTTCGCCGACGCCGTAGCGTTGCGTGGGCGGCCATCGGACCTACCTTAGGGATTCCGATCGCCCGCCCCGCCTCCGTGACCGTCGCTTCCCACGCTCCCGACCTGCCCCCGCTCCCGCTCGACGGTGTGGTGCGCGGCGCGTGTCCGCACGACTGTCCCGACACCTGCGCGATGCTCGTGACCGTCGAGCACGGCCGCGCCGTGCGCGTGGCCGGCGACCCGGACCATCCCGTCACCCGCGGATTCCTCTGCGCCAAGGTCAACCGGTACGTCGAGCGCACGTACCATCGCGACCGCGTGCTCGCGCCGCTCCGCCGCGACGGCCCGAAGGGCAGCGGGCGGTTCGTGCCCGTGTCGTGGGACGAGGCGCTGGCCGACATCGCGGCCCGCCTCGGCGCGATCGCCGCGTCGGGCGACGGCCCCCAGGCGATATTACCGTACTCATATGCCGGCACGATGGGCCTGGTGCAGGGTTCGTCCATGGACCGGCGGTTCTTTCACCGGCTCGGCGCCTCGAAGCTGGACCGCACGATCTGCTCCATGGCCGGCACGATGGGCATGCGGATGACCGTCGGCGCCAACGTCGGCGCCGACGCCGAGGGCCTGCCGGACAGCGACTTCGTGCTGCTGTGGGGCACCAACACGCTCACCTCCAACCCGCACCTCTGGCCGCTCGTGCTCGAGGCCCGGGCCCGCGGCGCCCGCGTCGTGGCCATCGATCCCATCCGCACCCGCACCGCCGCCCAGTGCGACGAGTGGCTGGGCCTCCGTCCCGGCACCGACGCGGCGCTCGCCCTCGGCATGCTGCACGTCGTGTTCGCGCGCGGGCTGGAGGATCGCGACTACCTGGCCCGCCACACGCTGGGCGAGGCCGAGCTGCGCCAGCGCGCCGCCGAGTACCCGCCGGAGCGCGCCGCGGCGATCACCGGGCTCGATGCCGGCACCGTCGCCGCGCTCGGCGAGGCGTACGGCCGCGCGCGGGCGGCGTTCATCCGCGTGAACTACGGGCTGCAGCGGCACGCCGGCGGCGGGATGGCCGTGCGCACCATCGCCTGCCTCCCCGCCGTGACCGGGCACTGGCGCCGGCCCGGCGGCGGCGTGCAGCTCTCGACGAGCGCCAACTTCCAGTTCGACCGGCAGGCGCTGGAGCGGCCCGACCTGTCGCCCCATGTGCGCACGATCAACATGATCCGGCTGGGAGAGGCCCTCACGTCGCCCGACGCCGGCGTCGGCGGCCCCCCGGTGCGGGCGCTGGTCGTGTACAACTCGAACCCGGCGGCCGTCGCGCCCGACCGCAACGCCGTGCTCCGCGGGCTGGCCCGGCCCGACCTGTTCACCGTGGTGCTGGAGCACTTCCGGACCGACACCGCCGACTGGGCCGACTACGTGCTGCCCGCCACGACGCAGCTCGAGCACTGGGACGTGCACCTCGCCTACGGGCACCACTACGTCACGCTCAACCGCCCGTCCATCGCGCCGCTCGGCGACAGCAGGCCCAACACCGAGATCTTCCGGCTGCTGGCCCGGCGCCTCGGGTTCGCCGACGCCTGCTTCGCCGACGACGACCCGACGCTCATCCGCCAGGCGCTCGGTGCGCAGAGCGGGAAGCTGCGCGGCGTCACGTTCGACGCCCTGCTCGAGCGCGGCTGGATGCGGCTCGACGTGCCCACGCCGTACCTCCCGTTCGCCGACGGCGGCTTCCCGACGCCCAGCGGCAAGTGCGAGTTCTATTCGGCGCGGATGCGCGAGATGGGCCTCGATCCGCTGCCGTCGTACACGCCGCCGTACGAGGGGCCCGAGCGCGCCCCCGAGCTGGCGGCGCGCTACCCGCTGGTGCTCATCTCCTCGCCGGCCCACCAGTTCCTCAATTCGACGTTCGTGAACGTCGACGCGCTGCGGCGCGGCGCGCGCGAGCCCGAGTGCCTGCTCCACCCCCGCGACGCCGAGCGGCGCGGAATCGCCGCCGGCATGCGCGTCGCCGTCCACAACGACCGCGGCGCGTTCACGGCCGTGGCGCGGGTGGAGGACGCCATCCGCGAGGGCGTCGTGTGGGCGCCCTCGATCTGGTGGGGCAAGCTCGCGCCGGACGGCGCGAACGCCAATCAGACCACTTCGCAACGCGAAACCGACATGGGGCACGGGCCGGTGTTCTACGACAATCGCGTCGAGGTCGCGCTCGCCGACTGAGCGCCCCTTGCGCGCGCCGCCGGTGAATGCCTGATTCCGATTCATGCCCCGGAGACGCCCGTGACGAAGCTTCCCCAGACCCTCGGCGCCCTCAAGCGCTCGCCCCACGGCGTCCCCGAGCGCGCCCTGCGCTCGGTGAAGGACGAGATGCGCCAGAACCTGCTGGCGCGCCTCTGCACCGACGGCCCGCTGTTCCGCGGCGTGATCGGCTACGAGGACACCGTGATGCCGCAGATCGTGAACGCGATCCTGTCGCGGCACAACTTCATCCTGCTCGGCCTGCGCGGCCAGGCGAAGTCGCGGATCCTGCGCGCCCTCACGACGCTGCTCGACGACGCGATGCCGATCGTGGCCGGCAGCGAGGTGAACGACAATCCGTTCGCGCCGATCTCGAAGTTCGCGCGCCAGCTCGTCACCGAGGCCGGCGACGACGCGCCGATCGCCTGGGTCGGCCCCGAGAGCCGGTACGTCGAGAAGCTCGCCACCCCCGACGTCACGATCGCCGACCTGATCGGCGATCTCGACCCGATCAAGGCCGCGCGCGGCGGGCACCTGCTGTCCGACGAGCTGACCATCCACTACGGCATGCTGCCGCGCGCCAACCGCGGCATCTTCGCGCTCAACGAGCTGCCCGACCTCGCCGGCAAGGTGCAGGTCGGGCTGTTCAACGTGATGCAGGAAGGCGACGTGCAGATCAAGGGCTATCCCGTGCGCCTCGCCCTCGACGTCCAGCTCTGCTTCACCGCCAACCCCGAGGACTACACGGCGCGGGGCAAGATCATCACGCCGCTCAAGGACCGCATCGGCAGCGAGGTCGTGACCCACTACCCGGAAGCGGTCGAGCTGGGCATGGCGATCACGGCGCAGGAGGCGTGGACCGACCGCCGGCACCGGCCGGTGCGCGTGCCCGACTTCGTGAGCGAGCTGATCGAGCGCGTGGCCTTCGCCGCGCGCGAGGACCGCCGCGTGGACAAGCGCTCGGGCGTCTCGCAGCGCATGCCGATCACCGTGCTGGAGAACGTCGTCTCCAACGCCGAGCGGCGCGCGGTGACGTCGGGCGAGGGGGAGATCGTGCCGCGCGTCTCGGACGTGTACGCGGCGCTGCCGGCCATTACCGGCAAGCTCGAGTTGGAGTACGAGGGCGAGCTGGTGGGTGGACCGACGATCGCCCGCGAGCTGATCCGCGCCGCGGCCGACGAGACCTTCGAGGCCCGCGCCGGCGGCGCCAACGTGGACGACATCGTGATCTGGTTCGACGAGGGCGGCGCGCTCCAGGTCGCCGACGACGCCAGGCCGGAGGCGGCGCTGCGGGGGTTCGAGGTCGTGCCGGGGCTGATCGACCTCGTGCGCCACACCGGGCTCGCGCCGGCGGGCGACGCGGCGCAATCGGTGGCGGCCTGCGAGCTCGTGCTCGAAGCGCTGGTCGCGCGGCGCCGCATCTCGCGCAGCGACGCCGGCCGTTACACGCGCGCCGTGCCGGAACAGCGCCGGCGCCCGAATCAGGACATGTTCGGCGGCGGGCCCGGCTAGGCCCCGGACAATGGTCGTCACGCCGGTCGATCCCGCCGCCGCGCCCGCCCCGGGCACCGGACTCCGCGTGCGCCCGGCGGCGGCGGCGGACCTCGACGCCGTCGTGGAGCTGCGGCTCGCCCTGCTCCGCGAGTACGGCCACCACGCGGTCTACGGCCGGCTGCATCCCGACGTCGAGGCCCGGGCACCGCGGCTCTGCCGGCAGCAGCTCGACTCGCCGCGCGACGCCTTCTTCCTCGCCGAGGCCGGCGGCCGCGCGGTCGGACTGTTGCGCTGCACCGAATCGGAGGCGTCGCCCCTGCTGCTCGTCGAGCGGTTCGCCTACCTGTCCAGCGTGTACGTGCGCCCCGGCTACCGGCGCCGCGGGATCCTGCGGGCGCTGCTCGGCGCGGCCGACGCCTGGTGCCGCGAGCGCGGGATTGCCGACATGCGGCTGCACAACGTTCCGGGCGGCGGCGCGGCCGCCGCCTGGGCCGCGGTGGGGTTCGACGTGACCGAGGAGGTCCGCATCCGGCGCCGCGGGGAGCCCTGAGGCGATGGCCGTCGTCACGATCTCCCGCATGTACGGCGCCGGCGGCTCGCTCGTCGCGCACCGCGTGGCCGGCGCCCTGGGCTGGGACCTGCTGGACAACGGCGTCGTGGACGCGGTGGCCGAGCGGCTTGGCATCGCCCGGGCCGAGGTCTCGGCGCACGAGGAGCGCGTGCCATCGCTGGTCGAGCGGCTGGCCGCGGCGCTCACGCTGAGCGTGCCGGAGATGCTCCCCGTGGCCGGCACCACGCTTGCCCTCACCGAGGAGCGAATCGTCGCGATGACGCGCCGCGTGATCGAGGAGGCGGTGCAGTCGGGCGACGCCGTGCTCGTCGGCCGCGGCGCGCAGTGCCTGCTCGCCAACCGCCCCGACGCGCTCCACGTGTTCTGCTACGCGCCGCGCCCCGCCCTCGTGGCGTTCGCGATGAGCGACCGCGGCGTGGACCACGACGAGGCCGCGCGCATCGTGGACCAGACCAACCGCGGGCGCCAGGAGTACGTGCGCCAGCACTTCCACCGCGAGTGGGGCGCCCGCGAGAACTATGACCTGTGCGTGAACACCGGCACGCTGGGCATCGACGGCGCGGCGCGCCTCATCGTCGAGCTGGCGCGGGACCGGTTCGCGTAGCCGGCGCCCGCCGGCGTCAGCCGCCCCGCTTGAGCCGCGTGAACCAGCGGTCCACCTCGGCGGGGAGCAACAGGTTGTCGGAAATCGCCGCGATCTCGTCGGCCTCCTTCCACGCCGCCTCGAGCATCGCCAGCTCGCCCTCCAGCGCGCGGCGCTCGGTGTCCTCGTGCAACGACATCTCCAGCGCCAGGCGCACGGGCTTGGGAATCTGCTTGATCGCGCGGCCGGTGCCGCCGTGCGCCTGCCGCGCGAAGAACCGCCCGCCGCCGGCGTCGTCCTGGATGAGCTGCACGGCGCGCTGCACGTCGTCCTTGCCGGCGCCGCTCATGTTGATCTTGGGCAGCAGCTTGCCGGCCACGCGCACGGCCTCGGTGCCGGTGAAGGTCGCGATCGTGCGCCGGCCCTCCCGCGCCAGGCGCGGGGGCGGCGGATCGCCGATCCGGCGCGGCATGTCGGGCGGCGTGAACTGCTTGCCCGACACGGGCACGCGCAGCGCCCAGCCGAGCTCGCTGTCGTCGGAGACGAGGTTCGCCTTTGCGATGTGCTCTGCCTGGAACGTGACCGGTTTCTCCATCCAGGGCATGGGCACCTTCACGCGGCCGAACGCCCGGCGGTAGCCCTGCATCATGAGCTGCGGCGCCTGGCCCAGGAATCCGACGCCGCCGATGGCGTAGAGGCCGAGCGCCGGCCCCACGATGTAGACGCCGGCCACGGCCGCCGCGCCGAGCCCGGCGTACGTGTAATAGCGCCGCTGGCGGCGGCCGAACTGGTCGCCGTAGCGCCACGCCGCCATCTCCGGGCGGGCCGGGCGCCCGATGCGGACCAGCTCGAGCCCCTCGCTCACCCGCGCCAGCCCGACGTTGTCGGTGGACGCGCGCAGCTTGGTGGCGCGGAAGGCCCGCTCGCACTCCTCGATCGCTTCCCACCGCTCTTCGAGCGGGCTCAGGTTCCACCGCTCGCACTTGCGGCACACCACCCACAGCCGCCCCTTCTCCTCGTCGAACGCCAGCCGGCGCCCCACGGGGAAGTGCTCGATGACCTCGTTGCGGCCGAGGTCGGAGTTGCAGAACAGGCAGGTGGAGTACATGGCGTCAGATGGTCCGCATCTCGGGCGTCTTCCGGAACGCCCACCAACAGTACGCGAGAATGGCGATCGCGGTTCCGGAAATGGCCACCCCCTCGCCCAGATGCTCGGCAATCGTGCCGGCGAGCAGCGAGCCCACGGCCTGCGACAGCCCGACGACGACGAACGAGTAGGCCGCCATGAGCCGTCCGCGCAGCTCGTCGGGCACGATGGACTGCAGCATCGAGTTGGCCAGCGCGCCGCTCACGATCATCGAGAACCCGGTGGCGAGGAGCACGGGATACGCCAGCGCCGCGCTGTGCACCACGCCGAACAGGATCAGCAGCAGCGCGTAGGCCCGCGTGCCGCGCTCCCAGACCACGCCGCGCGGCCAGTTCCCGCCCACCGCGGCCAGCCAGAGCGCGCCCCCCAGCCCGCCCACGCCGACGCAGGCCAGCAGCATGCCGTAGCCGCCGGCGCCCATGTGCAGCCGGTCGCGCGCCACCACCGGCATGAGCGTCAGGTACGGCACGCCCAGCACCGAGTACACGGCCACGACTCCGAGCATGGCCGCCACGACGCGCGTGTCGCGCATGTACCGCACGCCCTCGACGATTCCCTCGCGCGGCGACGCCACCGTGGCCGTCGGATGCCATTCAGGAAGCCGTATCATGAGCAGCCCGACCAGCACGGCCACGTAGCTCAGGGCGTTCAACGCGAAGCACCAGGCGATGCCGAGCTGCGCGATGGCCACCGCGCCGATCGCGGGGCCCACGATGCGCGCCAGGTTGAAGCCGCTGGAGTTCAGCGCGATCGCCTCGCGCAGGTCCTCGCGCCCCACGAGCTCGACCATGAGCGACTGGCGGGCCGGAATCTCCACCGCGTTGATCGCGCCGGTGGCGAACGCGAGGCCCACCAGCCACCAGATGGTCGCCCGCCCCGACCAGACCACGTACCAGAGCAGGGCCGCCTGGGCAAGGAAGAGCACCTGCCCCCAGATGGTGAGCTTGAGCTTGTCGCTCCGGTCCACGAGCACGCCGCTGAACAGCGAAAACCCCACCACCGGCCACGACGACGCCGAGGCGACGAGGCCGACCAGGAACGGGCTGTTGGTGAGCTGCAGCGCCAGCCACCCCAGCGCCATCGTCTGCATCCACGTCCCGATCAGGGACAGGGTCTGGCCGAACCAGAAGAGCCGGAAGTTCCGGTGGCGGGCGAGGGCGCGAAATGGGTTCGCGGCGGGCATCGGGTGGAATATACGGCGGACGGTTGACGGCGGGCCGCCGACCGTCCCTTGGCACCGAGCCCATGACCCGGGTATTCTTGTCCGGAGAGGCCCGCATGCGATTCCATACCTACGCGAAGTTCCGCCCCGAAGCGGCCGACCAGATCGATCTCCAGGCGCTGCTCGACAAACTGGCCGACTTCCTGCTCCAGAGCGGCTTCGCCGGCGCCAACCTCCCGTTCCAGGGCAACTTCGAGTTCGGCGACGAGCGCGACCGGTCCCTCGACGCCCTGCGCCAGGCCATTCTCAACGCGCTCATCGAGAGCGGCCAATTCACGGCCGAGATGCTCGAGGCCCTCCGCGGCGAGGGCGACGACGCGGCCCAGGCCAAGCTCTCCAGGCTGCTCGACGACCTCGTCCAGCGCCTGATCGACGAGGGCTTTCTCAACCTCGAGGCGCCACCGCAGATGCCCGGCGGCCACCAGCCGGTCGAGGGCAAGGGCAGCCTGGCCCAGGCGGCGGCCCGCGACGTCCAGTTCAACCTCACCGAGAAGGGCATCGACTTCCTGGGCTACAAGAGTCTGCGCAACCTCCTCGGCTCGTTCGGCAAGTCCAGCGCCGGCAGCCACGA
>JAGWRI010000159.1 GCA_028876525.1 Gemmatimonadota bacterium
CGCAGCATTGCTGTGCTGGTCGAACGTTGCCGGGTGCAAGAGGCACGACCCCTCGTACTCGCGGCCCGGCGACGATCCGCACGATACGGATTCGCTGTATGTCCTGTACCGCCGGATGCTCACGGATTCGGACCCGAAGCCGACGTGGGCGCAGGTCAACTGCGCTGTCGGTCGCCTGATGGAACGGCTCGGTCCCGAAGAGGCGGTCCGGCGCTACCAGGCAATGCGGGACACCGTGTACACGCCCGCCGAAGAAGCCGCCTGGCCGGCGATTGACCGCAAGCTCGCCCTGCACGCCTATTCGCTCGACGACGCGACCTGCGGCCCGGGGTTCGAGGGGCACTACACCCCCGACACCGCCGCCGCGGGCGTCCGCCCGCCGCCGAACCCGGCTCGCTGACCCGCGCCCCCGGGGCCTGACCGGCCCCGGGGGTCGCGCGCCATCAGTTCGCCCCCTCCGCCTTTGCCAGCTCCGTCTTGAGCGCCGCCAGCTCCCGGCGCTGAATCGCCGTCGGCGGATACAGCGTCCCGGACAGTGCCCCGGTCCCGTTGAACGACCCGGCCAGCGCGTACGCCCGCCGCTCGAGCCGCATCGCGATTCCGCGCGCCCGGCCGGCGAGCTTGTGCGTCAGCGCCCACGCCCGCCCCTGCACGCCGAGCAGATCCAGCAGGAACGCCTCGCGGTCGCGGTACTGCGCCTGCGTCAACGGCATCTCCGGATCGCCGCGCACGTCCACGGTCTGACGCGCGGTGACCCCGTTCGCGGAGAGCGTCACGGTGTACCGCCCGGGCGACACGAACGGCCCCCGGGGCTCGAGCGTGCGCGGCGGACGCGGCAGCGCCTCGAGGTCGCTGTTCGCCGTGTCGGGATTGGACGGCGGCGGCGCGTGCCGCAGGTCCCACACCACGCGGTGCACCACCCGCGCCCCACCGGGGCCACGCAGGGTCCGCACCACCTCACCCTGCGCGTTCGTCACGGTCAGCGTCACCGAGTCGGCCGCGCGCCCCAGCGAATAGTCCACGATCGCGCCGTCCGGCGGATTCTCGCCGGCATAGAAGTCCTGGCCGCGATACGACAGGTCTTCCCAGTACTGGAAGATCGTCGCCGGCCGGATCGCGAACAGATGCGCGGGCTCGGCCGACGCCCTGGCCGACCACTCGGCCAGCGGCGTCCCGTCGTCCAGGATCCAGAGGCTCCGGCCGTGCGTCGCCACCACGACGTCCCCCGTCCGCCGGTCGAACTGCACGTCCACGTACAGCGTTGTCGGCAGACCGGACGCCGGCTCCACCCAGTGCGCGCCCGCGTCGGTGGACACGAACAGCGCATGCTCCGTTCCCGCGAACACCACGTTCGCGTGCCCCGGATACACCGCCACCGTGCGCACCGGCGCGTCGTCGGGAAGCCCGGCCGAGATGGACGTCCAGGTCTTTCCGAAATCCGTCGTCCGGAAGAGGTAGGGGCGGAAATTCCCGCGCCGATGGTCGTCGAACGCCACGTACGCGGAGCCCGGCTGCCCCTCGACCGTCGCGATGCGGCTCACGTAGGTCCCGTCGGGCACCCCGTGCGCGTTGTGGCCGACCTCGCTCCAGACCTGCCCGCCGTCGCGCGACAGCTGGACGTCGCCATCGTCGGTGCCGACCCACAGGACGTCGGCGCTGGCGCGCGACTCCTCGATGGCCGACAGCGCGCTGAACGCCGACTGTCCGTCGTTCCTCGAATTCACGATCTTCGAGTCGGGCACTCCCATCACGACCATCGTGTCGCGGTTCACCCGCCGCGTCAGGTCGGGTGTCGCCCGCCAGGTGCGCCCCTGATCGCGCGTGATGAACAGCCGATTGCCGCCGTAGTAATACAGGCCCGGCGTGTGGCGCGACGCCATGCCCGGCGTGATCCACTCGAACCGGTAGGGCGGCTGCCCCGCCGGCGCCGCGGGATGGATGTCCGCCCGGTCGCCGGTGTAGGCGTCCACGCGCGTCAGGTCGCCGTCCACCGCGTTGCTGTACACCCAGTGGCGCCCCTGCCGGTCCACCGTGCCCGAGACGCCGTCGTTGAAGCCGATCTCGCGCCAGTCGTCGCCCGTGATGCCCAGGTAGTGCCGGGTGGCGCTGGGGCCGAACCACGAGTGGTCGTCCTGCATGCCGCCGTAGATGTTGAACGGCGTCTCGTCGTCGAGCCCGATTCCGTAGAACTGCCCGATGGGAATGTTGTTGATCCGGGTGTACGTCGCCCCCAGGTCCCAGCTCTGGTACAGCCCGCCGTCGCCGGCCAGGTAGAAGTGGTCGGGGTTCCCCGGGTCGATCCACATCGCGTGGTAGTCGCCCTTGAGCCCCACGTCGTAGGTCGGCTCGGTGGGCATCGTGCGCCAGTGCGCGCCGGCGTCGTCGCTGCGGTAGAACCAGCGCGCCATCATGTACAGGCGCGCGTCGTCGGTGGGATCGACCATTAGCGAGCTATAATACATGGGGCGCGGATCGAGCGCATTGACGCGGGTCCACGCCGCCCCGCCGTCGTCGGTGCGGTAGACCCCGCCCGCGGACGGCGCTTCGACCACGGCGTACACCCGCTTCCCGTTCTGCCGCGAGATGCCGAGCCCGATGCGCCCGACGTCGCCCGTCGGGAGGCCGCCGCCCAGCTTCTGCCACGTCGCGCCGCCGTCGGTCGTGCGGTAGATCCCGCTGCCCGGGCCGCCCCCGTTGAAGCAGCACGGCGTGCGCAGCCGCTGGTACGTCGCCGCGTACAGCGTGTGGGGGTCGTTCGGGTCCATGGCCAGGTCCACCGCGCCGGTCAGCGTGTCCACGAACAGACTCTTCGTCCACGTCCGCCCGCCGTCGGTGGTCCGGTACACCCCGCGGTCGCTCGACGGCGCCCAGAGATTTCCCAGCGCCGCGACGTACGCCACGTCGGGATCGTGCGGATCCACCACGATGCGCCCGATGGCGCGCGTGTCATCGAGGCCGACGTGCGTCCACGACGCGCCGGCGTCGGTCGACCGGTAGACGCCGTCGCCCCACGAGCTGGACTGCCGGTTGTTCTGTTCGCCGGTGCCGGCCCACAGCACCTTCGGGTCCGACGGCGCGATCGCGATCACGCCGAACGCGCTCGTGGCCTCGTGGTCGAAGATCGGCGTCCACGTCGTGCCGTGGTTGGTGGTCTTCCAGATCCCGCCCGTGGCCGCCGCGATGTACACGGTGGACGGATCGTCGCGCAGCGCCTGGACGTCGTGGATGCGCCCGCCCATCACGGCGGGGCCGATGGATCGGAACGTCAGCTCGCGGAAGGGGCCGGCGGCCTGCTGGGCCCGCGCGGCGGGGGGAACGAGCGTCAGCGCGGCGACCAGCGCGCGCCGCGCGAAGGGGCGACGAAGGGACGGCATGGAGACACGCCTCGGGATCGCGTAGTGAACGGGGAACGTACTGGTATACGCTGCGGTGCACCGACCGTCAACGCACGGCGTGCGCCCCGCGGGGAACCCCCGGCCCGGGCGCCGTGCTTCGTGTCACTTAACGACGCGCGGGGCGCCGCCGTCTGCCCAGTGGACGCATCTCGGGAGGTGGGGCATGCTGAAATCGCTCCGTTCGGCCGCCGCGACGCTGGCCCTCGTCGCCGTGGCGGGCTGTGTGATCGTTCCCGCCCGGGCCGGCGTGGTGTACGTGCGTCGCGCGCCGCCGGCCTCGCGGGTCGAGGTGGTGAGCGTGGCGCCGGGCCGGCAGATGGTGTGGGTCGGCGGCTACTGGGCGTGGCGGCACGACGACTATCTCTGGGTCCCCGGCCACTGGGCGCACGTGCCCGACGGCTACCGCGACTGGGTGGCCGGCCGGTGGGACCACGACCGCCACGGCTGGTTCTTCATCCAGGGGTATTGGCGGTAGGGTGGCATCGGCAATCCGCCCGAAGTCGCGGCGCGGGATTCCAATACAAAGTTCAAGGAATCCCCGAGTAGGCCTTGGCCGCGAAAAGGGCGATCGTACATGTGCGTTCGCGGACGGGAATGCCGCGAACGAAGCGATCCCGCGGGACCCCGTCGGGTCGCAGCGCGGCGGGAGTTCGACCCCGGCCGCACGAGTTGTGAGGTCGCTGGACACAACTGAAGCCCCGAGAGCCAAGGGGCGCCTGAGTCGGTCCCGTCCGACAAGGGTAAGAATGCCGGTCTGATCGCCTCGACGCAGTTCTCAGGAACAGTCGTTCAGGTGATGCCGAAACGACCGACCGGCACTCGCCAGCGGGTGTGAACCCTCGCCGGAGGCAGCGATGCCAGCGGCGAGGGTTCGCCATATCCGGCCGCGTCGTCGCGACGGGTTTTCCACTCCGGAGGTGTGCGATGCTCTTCAGCCTGACCATGTTCCCCGTCGGCAACGGGCCGTCCGTCCGCAAGCCGGTGGCCGAGGTCATCGAGGTGCTCGACCGCGCCGGCCTCCACTACGAGGTCAGCGCCGCCGACACCGTGATCGAAGGCGACTGGGACCAGGTGCTGCCCGCGATTCACGACGCCGAGCAGAAGCTCCGCGCCCGCCACGGCCGCGTGTTCGTATTACTCACCGTGGACGACTACGGCGGCGGCGCCAACCGGATCCACGAGGCGGTCGAGGACGTCGAGCGCGAGCTGCACCACGCCGTCCGTCACTGAGCCCGTGGGCGCCGCGACGCGGACGCTGCCCCACGTCGGCGAATGGAAGGTCGAGGTCCGCGCCGCGTCGCGCGACGAGGCGTTCGCCGAGGTCGCGCGGCTCATCGCCGCCGAGGCCGGCCGCGCCGCGGGCGAGCCCGGCCCGTGGGAGCCGGTGGGGCTCGACGCGCGCGACGGCGTGACCCTGCTCGTGGACTGGGCCAACGAGCTCATTGGCCGGGGCGAAGCGTCGGGCCGCGCGTACGACGAGGTCCGCGCGCTCGCGATCGGCGACGCGGGGCCCGGGCTTCGCCTGGCCGCCGAAGTGCGCGGGCGCGCGGTGCCCGACTGGCGCTCGCCCATCAAGGCCGCGACGTACCATGGGGCGTCGCTCGAGCGCCGGGGCGGACGGTGGCGCGCCCGGCTATTGTTCGATATCTGATGCCGGCGGCGGCCGCGGAGGACGGATGCGGCGCGACGATCTGATCGCGGTAGGCCCCTACGGGTTCGAAGTGCCGGTCTCCTGGCGCGCCGACATGCGCGTGCCGGCCCGCGTGTACGCCGACGACGAGCTGCTCCCGCCGATGCTCGAGGGCGAGGCGATGACGCAGCTCGTCAACGTCGCCACCCTTCCCGGCGTCGTGGACCGCGTCTACGGCATGCCCGACATGCACGAGGGGTACGGCTTCCCGGTGGGCGGCGTGTGCGCCACCGAACCCCCCGACGGCGTCGTTTCGCCGGGCGGGGTCGGGTTCGACATCAACTGCGGCGTGCGCCTGCTCACGCTGCCCCTCACCCGCGCCGAGCTGGGCGGCCGGCTCGAATCGTTCGTGCACGAGCTGTCGCGCGCGATCCCGTCGGGCACGGGGCGCGGCGTGGCCTGGCGGCTCAGCGACGACGAGCTGGACGGCGTGCTCGCCGGCGGCAGCGCGCACCTGGTGCGGGCCCACGGCCTGGGCAACGACGACGACGTCGCGCGCACCGAGTCGCTCGGCTGCCTCGAGGGCGGCGACCCGTCCGGGGTCTCGGCCCGCGCCCGGGACCGGGGGCGCGGGCAGATCGGCTCCATCGGCGCCGGCAACCATTTCGTCGAAGTGCAGCAGGTGGAGTCCGTGCACGACGCCGCCGGCGCGCAGGCGTTCGGACTCGCGCCGGACCGCGTCACGGTGCTCATCCACACCGGATCGCGAGGACTCGGCCACCAGGTGTGCACCGACTACGTGAAACGCATGGACGCCGCGCTGGCGGCGCACGGGCTCGAGCTGCCCGACCGCCAGCTCTCCTGCGCCCCCGTGAATTCCCCGGAGGGACGGGCATATTTCGGCGCCATGGCCGCCGCCGCCAACTTCGCCTGGTCCAACCGCCAGCGCATCGCGCACACCGTCCGCGGCGTGGCCGCGCGCCTGCTCGGCGTCGCCCCGGACGACGTGCGCACGGTGTACGACGTCGCGCACAACGTCGCGAAGATGGAGCGGCACGGCGGCCGCACGCTGTGCGTGCACCGCAAGGGCGCCACGCGCGCGCTCGGCCCGGACCATCCCGAGCTGCCGCCGGAGTATCGCGCCACCGGACAGCCGGTGTTCATTCCCGGAAGCATGGGCACGGCGTCGTGGGTGCTGGCGGGCAGCGCCGGGTCCGGAACGCCGGCGTTCGCGAGCTGCTGCCACGGCGCCGGCCGGACGCTCAGCCGGCACGCCGCGGCCCGGCAGGTCGCCGGCGCAACGCTGCGCCGCGACCTCGAGGCACGGGGCATCGTGGTCCGCTGCGCGAGCAATCGCGGGCTCGCCGAGGAGGCGCCCTTCGCGTACAAGGACGTGGATCGCGTTGCCGCCGTGGTCGAGGGCGTGGGGCTTGCGCGGCGCGTGGCCCGGCTGCGGCCACTCGGGGTCGTGAAGGGATGAGCCTCGAACAGGAGGTGGTGCGCGTGGCGAGCGACCTCGCCCGGGAGCTGCACGGCGACCGCGCCGCACGCGCCGTCAGTCCCACCGCGTCGCTCGAGCGCGACGTCGGGCTGGGCAGCCTCGAGCGCGCCGAGCTGCTCACGCGTCTCGAGGCCGCGCTCGGCCGCGAGTGCGACGACCGATTTCTCCTGCTCGACACGCCGCGCGCGCTCGCCGCCGCGCTGGAGCGCGCCCCGGCCGCGCCCG
>JAGWRI010000160.1 GCA_028876525.1 Gemmatimonadota bacterium
ACCGCCGGCGGTTCGTGCGGCGCGGGCGCGGGCTGGGCGGGTTCCCTTGCCTCGGGCGCGGGCGCGCTCGCCGGCTGCGCCGGCGCGGCGCGAGCGGCTCCCAGCAATTCGTGCACGCGGTTGAGGTCGGCGCCCACCACGGCCTGCTCCGCGGCGATCGCCGCCAGGGCCTCGTCCGCGTCGCGGGCGGTGGCGTCCCACTCCGCCGCCGACAGCTCGCCGACGTGGGCGCGCAGCTCGGCCTCGGTGCGGGCGTCGCGCCGCGTCTGCTCCTGCTCCATCAGATCGGCCAGCCTTGCCGTGTACCGCTCGGCCTGTGCGTCCAGCTCGTCGGCGTGCGTCCGCAGCTCCTCGACCACCGCGGTGAGGCGCTTGTCGTAGTCGGCGTGCACCCGCTCGTAGACGTTCCGGGGCGTGGAATCGCGCCGAGACTCGAGCGTGGCGAGCCACGTCTCGAACTTCGTGCGCTCCTGCATGAGCGCGGTGACCACGTCGAGCGGGGAGTTGGGCGTCTTCTTCGTCATGCGGTCCCCCGCGCCGCGCGGGCGGCGGCCAGCAGAACGGCCGCGTCGGCGTCGCTCAGCGGACGGACCCGGCCCACCTGGCGCGCGGCGAGCAGGATGCGCGCGGCGTGCTCCAGGCTTTCCATGCGCTGCTGCGCGATGGCGAGGGTCGGACCCACGGTCGTGGCGCCGTGATTGGCCATGAGAAATGCGTCGTGGTGCGGCAGGAAGGGTTCGAACTGGTCGGCCAGCAGGTCGCTGCCCGGCGTCGCGTACGGAACCAGCGGGACGCCGCCCATCTGGGCCACGAGCTCGGGCAGCACGGGCGTCATGAAGTCCTCGCCCGCCACCGCGAAAGCCGTCGCCGTCGGTGGATGGGCATGCACGATCGCGTGCACGTCCGGCCGGCGCCGATAGATGCGTACATGCATCCTTACCTCGGACGACGCATGATGGTTCCGGGCAACCCCTTGGCCATCCGGGTCCACCACCGCCAGGCCGGCCGGGTCCAGGTCGCCCTTGAACGCGCCCCGGGGGGTGATCAGGATCCGCCCATCGGGCAGGCGGGCCGACACGTTGCCGTCCGCACCGGCAATCAGCCCCCGGGCGTCCAGCCGCCGGCAGGCGGCGACGATCTCAGCGCGGAGCGCGTCGTCGCCGGGCACGGCTCACCCCGCGCGGTGGATCACCCGGCCGTCCACGAGCGTGAAGTGGACGCGTCCGGTGAGGGTCATCCCGGCATACGGCGAGTTGCGCCCCTTGGAGCGGAACCGGGCGGGCTCGACGACCCACTCGGCGGCCGGATCGAACACCGTGACGTCGGCGGGGGCCCCGGGGCGCAGGGTGCCCCCGGGCAGGTGAAAGATCCGGGCCGGCGCGACCGACATCCTTTCGACCAGCGTCGGCACGTCGAGGATCCCCGGCCTGACCAGCCAGGTGACGTTCACGGCGAGGGCGGTTTCGAGCCCGACGATGCCGTTCGGGGCGTCGGCGAACTCCCGCTCCTTCTCGTCGTAGTGGTGCGGGGCATGGTCGGTGGCAATGACGTCGATCGTGCCGTCCTTCACCGCGTCGCGCAGGGCCTCGACGTCGTCGGCGGTGCGCAGCGGCGGGTTCATCTTGGCGTTCGTATCGTACCCGTCGACCGCGTCCTCGGTAAGCGAGATGTGGTGCGGGCAGACCTCGGCCGTGACGTTGATGTTCCGTTCCTTGCCCCACCGGATGAGGTCCACCGAGCCGCGGGTGCTCATGTGGCAGAGGTGGACGTGGCCGCCGGTGCGGCGCGCGAGGAGGATGTCACGAATGGCCATGATCTCCTCGGCCTCCGACGGGATGCCTTTGAGCCCGAGCTTGGCGCTCATCAGCCCCTCGTTCATCGCGCCGCCCTGGGCCAGGGTGGGCTCCTCGCAGTGGTCGGCCACCGGGATCCCGAAGGTGCGCGCGTACTCGAGCGCCGTGCGCATGAGGTGCGCGCTGGCCACGGGTTTGCCGTCGTCGCTCACGGCGACGGCGCCGGCGCCCACCATCTCGCCGAACTCGGCCAGCGATCCGCCCTTCTGCCCCACGGAGACGGCGCCGATGGGATAGACGCGCGCGGCGTCGGCGCGCTGCGCCTGCCGCACGATGAAGCCCACCGCCGCCTGGTTGTCGGTGACCGGGTCGGTGTTCGGCATGGCGCAGACGGCGGTGAACCCGCCGGCGGCCGCGGCGCGGGCGCCGGTGGCGATGGTCTCGACGTCCTCGCGCCCCGGCTCGCGGAGGTGGCAGTGGACGTCGATGAACCCGGGGGCGACGACGAGCCCGGCGCAGTCGAGGATCTCGGCGCCGGGCGCGCCCTCGGCCACGCGCGCGCCGACGGCGGCGATCTTGCCGTCGGCGATCAGGACGTCGGCCACCGCGTCGAGCCGCTGGGACGGGTCCACCACGCGGCCGCCGCGCAGCAATATCAGTTTGCTCATCGGGCCGCGCCTCCCCCGCCCTTCGCCGCCTCGGCCAGTTCGGGGCGCCCGCCGGAGAGCAGATAGAGCACGGCCATCCGGACGGCCACGCCGTTGGTCACCTGGTCGAGAATCACGCTGAACGGTCCGTCGGCCACGTCGGAGTCGATCTCGACGCCGCGGTTCATGGGGCCGGGGTGGAGGATGAGGAGGTCGCGGCCGGCGCGCTCCAGCCGCTCGCGCGACACGCCGAACACGCGGTTGTACTCCCGCAACGAGGGAATGTAGCCGGCGGTCATGCGCTCGAGCTGCAGGCGCAGGACGTTGAGCGCATCGGCCCAGCCGATGGCCTCCTCGATGTGGTCGAACACCGTCACGCCCATTCCGTCGATGGCGTTGGGGAGCAGCGAGCGCGGCCCGCACACCGCCACCCGGGCGCCCATCTTGGTGAGCCCCCAGATGTTCGACCGCGCGACGCGCGAGTGCAGCACGTCGCCGCAGATGCACACCTTGAGCCCGTCGAGCTTCCCGAAGTGGTCGCGCAGGGTGAGCAGGTCGAGCAGGCCCTGCGTGGGGTGCTCGTGCGTGCCGTCGCCGGCGTTGATGACGTTGGATTCGATGCGCTCGGCCAGGAACTGCGCCGCCCCCGACGCCCCGTGGCGCACCACCACCATGTCGATGCGCATCGCCTCGAGATTCCGCGCCGTGTCCACGAGCGTCTCGCCCTTGGAAACGCTCGACCCCGACGCGGCGACGTTGACCGTGTCGGCGCTGAGCCGCTTCTCGGCGAACTCGAACGACACCCGGGTCCGCGTGGACGCCTCGAAGAACAGATTGACGATCGTCGCCCCGCGCAGCGTGGGCACCTTCTTGATGGCCCGCTCGCTGATCTCCTTGAACGGCTCGGCGGTGTCGAGGATGAGCCGGATCTGGTCGCCGCTCAGCGGCTCGAGTCCGAGCAGATCCTTGCCGAGCGGGCCGCTCACGCGGGCGTCCCCGGCGTCACCTGCACCACCGCGTCGCGCCCGTCCATCTCGCCGATCAGGACGTCGATCCGGCTGCCCGGCGGCACGGAGACCGTGCGGCCCACGATGTCGGCGTGGATGGGCAGCTCGCGCCCGCCGCGGTCGATCAGCACGGCCAGCGCGATCCGCCGGGGCCGGCCGAAGTCGGCCAGCTCGTCGAGGGCGGCGCGCACCGTGCGCCCGGTGTAGAGCACGTCGTCCACGATCACCACGTGTTTTCCGTCGATGTCCGTCGGAATGTCGGTCGGGCCGACCACCGGGCGCGGGCCCACGGTCTGCAGGTCGTCGCGATAGAGCGTGATGTCCAGCGCGCCCTGGGGCACGGTGGCGTTCTCGCGCTCGGCGATCATGGATACGATTCGCGCCGCGAGTTGAACTCCGCGGCGCTGAATGCCAACAATGAGAAGATCGTCCGTTCCGTTGTTCAGCTCGACGATCTCGTCGGCCATTCGCCGGAGGGTTCGCTGCAGCGAACGCGCGTCCAGGACGGTGAGGGCGGTATCGGGCATCGGCTTTCAATATGGCGAAAGTGCGCGCCGAAATGAAGCCGCATGGAACATCGGGGTGTGCGGGCGGGTTGCTCAGGGGACACGCTCCCGTCACCTTTCGGACATGCGACGCCTCTTCCCCCTTGCCCTGTTCCTGCTGGCCAACGCCGCCGCGGCGCCGGCGCAATCCCCGCCGCTGGCCCCGCCCCCCGGCGGTCCGGCCGTCGACTCGGCCGGCCCCGGAAACCCCGACGCGTGGCCGTTTTCGGTGGGCGAGAAGATGGTGTTCGACGGCAAGTTCGGGTTCCTCCCCGTGGCGCGCGCCGAGGTCGTGGTCGAGGCCCAGGACACGGTCCGGGGCCACCAGACCTACCGCATCCGCTTCTCGGTGAACGGCGGACCGTCGTGGTTCGGCGTGCACGACAATTATACGAGCTGGTTCGACGACCGGACGCTGATCTCGCTGCGCTACTACCAGAACATCCGCGAGGGGCGCTACCACCGGAACAGCAAGTTCGAGATCCTGCCCGAGCACGGGATCTACATCAAGGACGGCAAGGACACGAGCGTCACCGTGCCGGCGCCGCTGGACGACCAGGCGTTCATCTACTTCATCCGCACCCTGCCCCTGGCCGTCGGCCAGCACTACGAGTGGAACCGCTACTTCCAGGTGAAGGGCAATCCCGTGATCGTGGACGTCGTGCGCCGCGAAACGATCGAGGTGCCGGCCGGGAAATTCGACTGCTTCGTGCTGCGGCCCACGATCCGGACCACCGGAATCTTCGGCGAGGGCGGGCACGCCGAGGTCTGGGTCAGCGCCGACGACCGGCGGATCATCGTGCAGATGAAATCGGGGCTGAGCTTCGGCTCGCTCAATCTCTACCTGCGCAGCTACACGCCGGGCGGAACGCCGGCGGACAGCACGCACGCCGACACCGCCGGCCGCGGCCGCTGAGCGGCCCGGCCCCGCGACGGATGGGGTGGGATTCGAACCCACGGTACGCTTTTGACGTACACACACTTTCCAGGCGTGCGCCTTAAACCACTCGGCCACCCATCCAACAGACGGCGCGCTCACCGGTCGAGACCGTGGGGGCGCGCCGAATAGTACCTGAAGCAGCGGACAGGGTGAGATTCGAACTCACGATACCGTTGCCGGTATGCCGGTTTTCGAGACCGGTGCCTTCAGCCACTCGGCCACCTGTCCAGGAACCGTCAAAACTAGACCGCAAGTCACGCCGAGTCAACGCGATGCACCGCGGAAACGGGACGCCCGCGTCAGGGCGCGCCGGCCACGGTCACGGGGATTGCCGCACCCGCCGGCTCGCCCGCCAGCTCAGCCTGCTTCCGCCCCAGCCAGACGGCCAGCATGAGCCACACGGCGGCCAGCGGCATCGCCGCGAACGCGATGCCGGCCAGGCTCAACCCGATGGCGGTGAGACTGGCGTAGGTCCAGACGGCCACCTGGTCGCCGCCGCGGTACACGAACGTCTCGATGAAGGCCTTGGCCTTGTACTTGTCCTCCCGCGGCACGACGGTGAACAGCACTTCCATGGCCGGATTGGTCAGCGCGTAGTTGCTGGCGCGGCGGAGCACGATGAACAGGGCCAGGGTCGCGAACACCGGCACCGTGCCCAACGCGCCGAACCCGGCCACGGTGAGCACGGGCAGGAAGGCCAGCGTGGCGGTGAGCCCGATCCACCGGATGACGCGCCCGGTGAGGAACATCTCGATGAGCACGGTGAGCGTCTGCGCGAAGAAATCGATGCGCGCCAGCACCCCGGTCTGCGCCGTGCGGCCCACGAAGAAGCGGCCCACGATGTCGGTCTGCTCCGCATACAGGAACGTGTTCCCCACCGTATAGAGAATCAGGAAGGCGGCGATTCCCGCCAGGTACGGCGAGGTGGCCACCCGCCGGAAGCCGGCCCACACGCTGCCGCCGATCGGCGTCCGGTCGAGCTGATCGACGCCCACCGCCGTCGCCTCGCCCGCGCCGCCGACCGGATAGAGCACGACCATCAGCACGGCCAACTCGAGCAGCGCCGCGGAAACGAGCAGCAGGTTCTTGGTGCCGATCCGGCTCGCCATGAGGGCGGTGAGCCCCGACCCCACGATCGCGCCCAACGTGCCGCCCACGCCGATGAACCCGAACAGCCGCTTGCCCTGCCCGCTCCGGAACACGTCGGCCATGAAGCACCAGAACACCGACACCACGAACAGGTTGAACACGCTGGTCCACACGTAGAACACCCGCCCCGTCCAGAGGTCGGCGGGCGAGCCTTCCGCCGGCGCCACCACGCGCATCACGACGTAGAACGCGAGCAGGTTCGCGACGAAGAAGTGGTACGTGATCGGAATGAACTTCCGCACCGGGAAGCGCACGGTGAGCGCGGAGTAGAACGGATTGCACACGAGCATCGCGGCCAGCGTGCCGGTCCAGAGCCCGGGCAACCGCGCCACGCCCGACGTCACGGCCACCTCGTCGCGGATCGGACGCAGGATGAAGTAGCCGCTGAGCACGAAGAAGAAGTACGCGAACGCCATCAGCATGGCGCGCGTCTCTTCGGGGCGAACGTCCACGACCCGCGCGAGCAGGCCGTGGACCGATCGCGGGCCGGCGGCCGTCACCTCGCGCCCTGCGCGGCGTGCCAGGCGGCCAGCACCTCGGCTTCCTTCGCCGCCGGGATCCCGGCAACCGCCCCCTGGGCCAGGGCGTCGAGCGCCTTCTGCGGCCGCGTCCGGTTCCAGTCGAGCGTGTCCCTGGCCGTCTCGGCGAGCGGGCGGAAGCGGAGCCCCTTGCCCACGGCGCGGGCGTTGCCGCGGCGCAGGAATCCGGCCGTCGCCCCCGTGGGCGGAACCCAGACCGGCATGTGCCGCCAGCCGTGCACCCCGTGCGCCGTGAGGAATTCGGTCGGCACCCAGGTGAACCGGGCGCCCGCCGTGGTCACGGCGCGAATGCCGTAGAGGAGCTCGGCCATGTTCATCGGCTGCGCGGGCCCCACGGCGTTGTAGATCCCCATCTCGTGCTGCTCGGCCATGCGGATGGTCCACTCGGCCAGATCGCGCGCGTCGATGAACTGCGTCGGATCGTCGGGGCTGTTCGGCGCGAGCACCTCCCCGCCCTGGTCGATGCGGTAGGGCCAGTAGGTGAACCGGTCGGAGGCGTCGAGCGGGCCGACGATGAGGCCGGGCCGGATGATGGTGTTGATCCCCGGATACGTCTTTTCGACCAGTCCCTCGCAATAGGTCTTGAATGCGCCGTAGTAGTTGCGCGCCTGCGCCGCCGGCACGGCGAACGGATCGACGCCGGCCGGCATCGGCGTGAGTCCGTCGGTCTCGTCCATGTCGGGCCGGCTGTTGTCGGCATACACCGACATCGTGGAAATGAAGATGTAGTGACCGGTGTGCCCGGCCATGTACCTGGCCACGTTGCGCACCCAGATGGGCGACGTCGTGGGATTGTCGATCACGACGTCGAACCGTTTTCCCTCCAGCGCCGACGTGTCGTCGTTGAGGTCGCCGATGAGCTCGGTCACCGCGCCCTTGAACAGGTCGGGGCGCGTCTTGTTGCGGTTGAACAGCGTGACCTTGTGTCCGCGCTCCAGCGCGTAGTTCACCTGCGCCGGTCCGGTGAACCCGGTGCCGCCGATGATCAGCAGGTCGAGCGGCGTCGCGGCGCGGCCGGCGGGTCGGCGCGGCGCACCGGCCGCATGCGGCCCCCGATCGCCGAACGGAAAGTCGGGCACGGCGCCCAGTCCGAGGGCGCCGCCAAGGGCGGCGGACAGCTTGACGAACGTGCGGCGGCTGGGGGACATGCGGGCCACTCCGGGAGTCGGTGGGGACGGCGGTTCCGGAACGGCACGAAGATGGCGGCGCGCCGACGCCGCCGATAGAGGGACGCTACTCGGCCCGCCTCGCGGCGAAGAAGTCGCGCAGCAGCGCGCCGCACCGCGCCTCGTCCACGCCGCCGCGCACCTCCGGCCGGTGGTTGAGCTTCGGGTGCCGCACCACGTCGCCCACCGACCCGCACATCCCGGCCTTCGGATCCCACGCGCCGAACGCGAGGCCGGAGAGCCGGGCCAGCACGACCGCGCCGGCGCACATCGCGCACGGCTCGAGCGTCACGTACAGCGTGCAGTCCTCGAGCCGCCAGTCGCCCAGCTCGGCGGCCGCCTGGCGAATGGCGAGCAGCTCGGCGTGGGCGGTCGGGTCGTGGTCGCGCACCGTGCGGTTGCCGGCGCGGGCGACGACCACGCCGTGGCGCACGATCACGGCGCCCACGGGCACGTCGCCGGCCGCGGCGGCGGCCGTCGCTTCGGCCACCGCCGCGTCCATCCAGTCCTGGTCGGACGGCGGCATCACGCGGTGGCGCCCGCCTCGACCGGCGCCCGCCCGTGCTCGAACACGAGCCGGCCGTCGTCGCCCACCGCCACGACCACCCGGTCGCCCTCGACGAAGTGTCCCTCGAGCACCTCGAGCGCCAGCGGGTTCTGCACCAGCCGCTGGATGGCGCGCTTGAGCGGCCGGGCGCCGAACGCCGGGTCGTAGCCCTCGCGCGCCAGCAGGTCCCGGGCCTCGGGGGTGACGTCGAGCGTCAGCTTGCGATCGGCCAGCAGGTGCTCGAGGTGCGCGAGCTGGAGGTCCACGATGCGCGCGATCTCGGCCCTGCCCAGCGGCCGGAACACGACGACGTCGTCCACGCGGTTCAGGAATTCGGGACGGAAGTGCTGCCGCAGGGCCTGCATGACCTGGCCCTCGGTCTGCGCCCACTCGCCCCCCGTGTGCTCCAGGATGTAGTGGCTGCCGATGTTCGAGGTCATGATGACGACCGTGTTGCGGAAGTCCACGGTGCGCCCCTGCGAATCGGTGAGCCGGCCGTCGTCCAGGATCTGCAGCAGGACGTTGAACACGTCGGGGTGCGCCTTCTCGATTTCGTCGAACAGGATCACCGAGTACGGGCGGCGGCGCACCGCCTCGGTGAGCTGCCCGCCCTCCTCGTAGCCCACGTAGCCCGGGGGCGCGCCGATCATGCGCGCCACGGCGTGCTTCTCCATGTACTCCGACATGTCGAGGCGCACCATCGCGCGCTCGTCATCGAACAGGAAATCGGCGAGCGCGCGGGCGGTCTCGGTCTTCCCGACGCCGGTCGGGCCGAGGAAGATGAACGAGCCGATGGGGCGGTTGGGGTCCTGCAGGCCGGCGCGCGAGCGCCGCACGGCGTTGGCCACCGCCTCGACCGCCTCGTCCTGCCCCACGACGCGCTCGGCCAGCTCGCGGTCGAGCATCGTGAGCCGCTCGCGCTCGCTCTCCAGCATGCGCGTGACCGGAATGCCCGTCCACCGGGCGACGACCTCGGCGATGTCGTCGGCGGTGACCTCTTCCTTGAGGAACTGGGGGCGCCCGCCCTGACTGGCGAGCCTGCTCTCGGCCTGCTTCATCTGCCGCTCCAGTTCCGGGATGCGGCCGTAGGTCAGCTCGGCGGCGCGGGCGAGGTCGCCCGCGCGCGTGGCCTGGTCGGCGGCGACGCGGGTCTGGTCGATTTCCTGCTTGATCTTGCCGACGTTGCCGAGCGTCTCCTTCTCCTGCTGCCACTGGGCCTTCATGCCGGAGCTCTTTTCCCGGAGCCCGGCCAGCTCGCGCTCGAGCGCGTCGCGGCGCTCGACCGAGGCCTTGTCCTTCTCCTTCTTGAGCGCCGTGATCTCGATCTGGATCTGCATGATCCGGCGCTCGACCTCGTCGATCTCCTGCGGCATCGAGTCGATCTCGATGCGCAGGCGCGAGGCCGCCTCGTCGACGAGGTCGATGGCCTTGTCAGGAAGGAAGCGGTCGCCGATGTAGCGGTTGGACAGCGTGGCCGCGGCGATGATGGCGCCGTCGGTGATGCGCACGCCGTGGTGCGCCTCGTAGCGCTGCTTGAGGCCTCGAAGGATCGCAATCGTGCTCTCGACGGTGGGCTCGCCGACGTACACGGGCTGGAAGCGTCGCTCCA
>JAGWRI010000161.1 GCA_028876525.1 Gemmatimonadota bacterium
GCGGGCGCCACCGGCGGCTGCTGCGCGTGCGACGCCGGCGTGGCGCACGCCGCGAGGAGCGCGGCCGCGGTCAGGATCAGGGAGCGGGGCACGGGGGGAATGTAACGCAATCGGCACGGACAGGACCAGCAGCGCCGTTGCCGCCGCGGCGGTTGCCGGCGCCGCTCGCGCTCGCGGTTGACCGGGCGCGCTCGGGAGGCCAATTTCGGCCACCCACTCCCCACCTCATGTCCCGATTCCTGCGCTCGCTCGTCTGGATCGCACTCGCGGTGCTGGGCGCCGGTTCCCTGGGCTGGCTGGCGCTGTCCCGCGGCGAGACCGTCAACGCCGCCTGGCTGCTCACCGCCGCCGTCTGCACGTACCTCGTGGCGTACCGCTTCTACGCCAGGTTCATCGCCGCGCGCGTGTTCGCCCTCGACGCCACGCGCAAGACGCCGGCCGAACGGATCGACGACGGCCGCGACTACGTGCCGACCAACAAGTGGATCGTCTTCGGGCACCACTTCGCCGCGATCGCCGGCCCGGGCCCGCTGGTCGGGCCCACGCTGGCCGCCCAGTTCGGCTACCTGCCCGGCGCGCTCTGGATCGTCATCGGCGTCGTGCTCGGCGGCGCGGTGCAGGATTTCGTCATCCTCGCCGCGTCGGTGCGGCGCGACGGGAAGACCCTGGGCCAGATGGCCAAGGAGGAGATCGGACCCGTGGCGGGGTACACGGCGCTCGTCGCGGTGCTGGGCATCATGATCGTGCTCATCGCGGTGCTCGGGCTCGTCGTGGTCAACGCGCTCAAGGCCAGCCCGTGGGGCACGGTCACCATCGGGCTCACCATTCCCATCGCGCTGTTCATGGGCGTCTACCTGCGCTGGATCCGCCCCGGGCACGTGCTCGAGGCCAGCGCGATCGGCGTCGCCCTGCTGGTCGTGGCCCTGTACGCCGGCCGCTGGGTGGCCGACGACGCGGCGCTGGCCGCGACGTTCACGCTGAGCGGCACGACGCTGGCCACGATCGTGATGATCTACGGGTTCGCCGCGTCGGTGCTCCCGGTGTGGCTGCTGCTCGCCCCCCGTGACTACCTGTCGGCGTTCGTGAAGATCGGCGTCGTGCTCACGCTCGCCGTCGGCATCCTGATCGTGCTCCCGCCGCTGCACATGCCCGCCCTCACGCGGTTCACCGACGGCACCGGCCCCATCTTCGCCGGCAAGGTTTTCCCGTTCGCGTTCATCACCATCGCCTGCGGCGCCGTTTCCGGATTCCATGCGCTCATCGCGTCGGGCACGACTCCCAAGCTGCTGGCGCGCGAACCCGACGCGCGATTCATCGGGTACGGCGCCATGCTGATGGAGTCGTTCGTGGCCATCATGGCGCTGATCGCGGCCTGCGCGCTCACCCCGGGCGTCTTCTTCGCCATCAACGCGCCCGCCAGCGCCCTCGGCACCACGGTGCAGAGCGCCTCGGCGGCCGTGGCCCACTGGGGCTTCGCCGTCTCGCCCGCCGAGCTGACGAGGCTGGCCCACGACGTGGGCGAGACCACCCTGCTCTCGCGCACCGGCGGGGCGCCCAGCCTGGCCGTGGGCATGGCGCAGCTCTTCGCCGGCGCACTGAGCGGGGGCGCCGCGATGGCGCTCTGGTACCACTTCGCCATCATGTTCGAGGCGCTGTTCATCCTCACCACGCTCGACGCCGGCACCCGCGTGGGGCGGTTCATGCTCCAGGACCTCGGCCGGCACGTCTGGGAGCCGTTCGGCCGCGTCTCGTGGTATCCGGCGGTGCTGCTCTCCAGCGCGATCTTCGTCGCCATGTGGGGCCACTTCCTGTACCAGGGCGTGATCGATCCGCTGGGCGGCATCAATTCGCTCTGGCCGCTGTTCGGCATCTCCAACCAGCTGCTGGCGGCGGTGGCGCTGTGCGTGGGGACGACGGTGATCATCAAGATGGGGCGGGCGCGCCACGCCTGGATCACCGTGCTGCCGCTCGTCTGGCTCGTGATCGTGACCATGACCGCCGGGTGGCAGAAGATGTTCTCCCCCGACCCGCACCTCGGGTTCATCGCGCACGCGCGCGCCCTGGGGGCGGCGCTCGACGCCGGCACGCTGCCCGCCGGCGTGGCCAGCATCGCCGCCGGCCACCGGATGATGTTCAACGACTATCTCGACGCCGCCGTCGCGGCGTTCTTCATGGTGTCGGTGGTGGTGATCCTCGCCGACTCGCTGCGCAGCTGGTACGGCGTCGTGAGCGGGCGGCGGCCCGCCCTGTCGTCGGAAGTCCCGTACGAGCCGGTGAGCGGCTAGCGCCCACCCGGAACGCATTCGCATGCGCTCATGGCCGAAGCTCCGCACCGGCGTTCGCGCGATCGGCGAGGCCACCCGCCGCATCATCGGCGCGCCCGACTACGAGCGCTACCTGGCCCATATGCGGCGCCTCCATCCCGCCGCGCACCCGCTCACCCGCGACCAGTTCGCGCGGCAGTGCCTGGAGGACAGGTATTCGAGGCCGGGGTCGCGATGCTGCTGACGGAAAGAAACCGGCGTCCGCACGTCGATCCATCCCGGCCACTCACGCCCTGGCGCGTGCCGTCCCCACCAGGGCGATGCCCGCCGCCGCCGCGAGCGCCAGCGCCGCGCCGAGCGTGAAGGCCGCATCGGGGCCGACGCGGTCCCAGATCAGCCCGAAGATCAGCGACGCCGGCAGCGCGCCCAGCCCGACGGCGAGATTGAACCAGCCGAACGCCGTGCCGCGCCGCTCCGGCGGCACGACGTCCGAGACCAGCGCCCGCTCCGCGCCCTCGGCGAACCCGAAGTACAGCCCGTACACCGCGAACAGCGCCCACGCCTGCCACTGCGCCGACGCGTGCGCGAACGCCAGATACACCGCGGCGTAGAACGTCCACCCGATCACCAGCGCCGGCCGCCGCCCGATGCGGTCGCTCAGCGCCCCGCCCGGCGTGTTGGTCACCGACTTCACCGCGTTGAGCAGCGCCCAGATGATCGGCGTGAGCGCCAGTGGCACCCCGAGCTGCCGCGCCCGCAGCAGCAGGAACGCGTCGGTGGAGTTGCCGAGCGTGAACACGAAGATCACGGCCATGAACGCCCAGAATCGGCCGCCCATGGGCTGCGACAGGTCGAGCGGCGCCCCGCTGCGCGCCACGCGCTTCGGCACCTCGCGCACGCCCCACAGCAGCGTCGCCACCGCGAACGCGCCGGGCACGAGCGCCAGCCAGAACACGTGGCGCAGCGTCAGCCCCTCCCGCTGCAGCAGCACGAACGCGATCAGCGGGCCGGCCACGGCGCCGGCGTTGTCCCACGCCCGCTGGAAGCCGTACGCCCGCCCGCGAATGGCCGGGTCCACCGAGTCGGCAATGAGCGCGTCCCGCGGCGACGAGCGCAGCCCCTTGCCCACGCGGTCGGCCACCCGGATGGCCAGCACCTGCGACGCCGTCTGCGCGACCGCCACGAGCGGCCGCGTGATCGACGCGATCACGTAACCCACCACGACCAGCGGCTTGCGCCGGTGCACGCGGTCGGACCACCACCCGCTGGCCAGCTTGAGCAGCGCGGCCACCGACTCCGCGGTGCCCTCGATGGCGCCCACGAACGCCGCGCTCGCCCCGAGCGTCGCGGTGAGGAACACCGGCAGCAGCGGATAGATCATCTCGCTCGACATGTCGGTGAAGAAGCTCACCAGGCCGAGCGCGACGACGTTGCGCCCCAGACGGGGGCGCGCGGCGGATGCGGGTGAATCGGGCGGCGCGGTCATGGATCGGGACAATGTACCTCTTGCCAAACCGGCGGACATCCCCGCTGTATTCAGCCATGGCCTCCCCTCCCGCACGATGGGCGCGCGGGTTCGCCGCGCTGGCCGGCGTCCGCGCGCAGCTCGCCGCCGCCGACGACGAGGTGATGCGCACGCAGGTCGCCGTGTCCCAGGTCGCCGCCCCCACGGGGGACGAATCGCGCCGCGCCGCCTGGGTGCGCGACCGGTTCGCCGAGCGGCGCCTGACCGGCGTGCGCGTCGACGCCGCGGGCAACGTGATCGGCCGCCGCCCGGGGCAGCGCGACCTTCCGCCGGTCGTCGTCTGCGCGCATCTCGACACGGTGTTCCCGCTCGAGACGCCGCTCGCCGTGCGCCGCGAGGGGGCGCGCTACGCCGGCCCGGGCATCACCGACAACGGGCGCGGCCTGGCCGTCATGCTCGCCCTCGCGGCGGCCATCGACGGCGCGTCGGTCGCCCCCGAGCGGCCGGTCGAGTTCCTGGGCTCCACCGGCGAGGAGGGGAACGGCGACCTCCGCGGCGTGAAGCACTACTTCGCGAACGCCGAACGGCGTCCCGCCTCGCTGATTGCTGTGGACGGGGCCGGCGACCGGCGCATCACGCACCGCGCGCTCGGCACGCGCCGCTACCGCGTCACGTTCGACGGTCCCGGCGGGCACAGCTGGGCCGCCTTCGGCGCGCCCAACGCCATCCACGCCGCGGCGGGCGCGACCTCGCGGCTGGCCGCCATTCCACTCCCCGGCGCGCCGCGCACGACGCTCAACGTCGGCCGCATCGGCGGCGGCATTTCCGTGAACTCGATTCCCGCGCACGCCTGGCTGGAAGTGGACGTGCGCTCCGCGGGCGGGACGCTGCTCGATCGGCTGGAGCACGAGGTCCACCGCGCGATCGCCGCCGCGGTGGACGAGGAGAACGCGCGGCGCGACCGCGGCACGCCGCCCCTCGCCGCGCGCATCGAGCGCATCGGCGACCGCCCCGGCGGCGAGACGCCCCGCGACCACCCGCTGGTCGAGGCCGCCGTCGCGCTCACGGCGCTCTCGGGAGGCGAGCCGGAGCTCGCCATCGCCTCCACCGACGCCAACGTGCCGATCGGCCTCGGCATTCCGGCCATCGCCATCGGAGGAGGCGGCGTCGGCGGCGAGACGCACTCCGTGGCCGAGTGGTTCGAGAACGCCGACGGCACGCGCGGCGTGGCCCGCGCGCTGGCCATCGTGATGGCCGCGGCCGAGGCCGCCGACTAGCCCGAGACCGCGCCCGGCTCGAGCCGCTCGAACGCGCGCCCGAGCAGCTGCAGCACACCCTGCAGCTCGAACGCCAGGGCCGCGCTCCCCACGAGCATCGCGACCAGCACCGCCGTGGCGCCGCCCAGGTGCAGCGCCGCCACGGCGGCCACCGCCCCAGACGCCGGCAGCGCGAGCAGCACGGCCAGGAGCAGGCCGTAGAACCCGACCACCACCACCATCTGCCCCATCATCTCGACGCCGCCGGGAACGACCGCCCCCAGCCGCGACCAGCCGGGAAAGAGAATCGGCGCGCCATTCTGAATCGTCACGCTCGCGGCGTTGAACGCCAGCAGCGCGGGCAGGGCGCCGAGCGCGATCGCCGTGCGCAGCTCCGGGCCGCCCCACGCGACGTGCGACGCCTGCGCGAGCGCCCCGGCCGCGGCCAGCACCGCCGCCTGGACGAGGGCCAGCGGAATCGAAACGCTGAGCACCTCGGCGGCGACCAGCGTCGCCCCGCGGAACGGGAGCGTCTTGAGCGCCGCCAGATGCTGCAGATCCTGGCGGAGGTCTCCGCGCAGCATCATCGGGCCGAGCAGCAGCAGCATCCCGGCCAGGATCAGCGCCGACGCCATGAGCCCGCCCTTCACGCCCCCCGTCTGGGCGCCGATCACGAGCCCGCCCACCAGGGCGAGCGCCACCGGCGACAGGAACTGCCTGAGCTGCGTGGTGCGGCGCAGGCACACGAGATTCTTCCAGACGACCGCCGACCCCGGCCAGGCGGCCGGCACGACGGCCGCCCACCGCGTCGCCCCGCCCCGCGTGGCGCGCACCGTCGCGGCCCGCGTCGGTTTCGCGCGGCCCGCGCCGGCGAACCC
>JAGWRI010000162.1 GCA_028876525.1 Gemmatimonadota bacterium
GCGGCCATCTCGGACGCGGCCCTGGCCGCGGCCGGCGTCCGCACGCGGCCCCGCGTGCGCATCGCCGACTCGGGGGCGCTGGTCGCCGCGGTGGCCGCCGGCGCCGGCGTCGCGATCGTGTCCGCGCTGGTCGCCGGCCCCGCCGTTCACGCCCGCCGCGTGGTGCGCGTAGCGATCCACGGGGTCTCCATGCGGCGCCCGTTCAGCGTCGTCCACCGGCCCGGACGGACCCTCTCGACGCTGGACCGGGCGCTGCTGCGCGCGGTGGGCGGCGCCGGCGGCGCCTGAGCGCCCCGCCCCGGGCGGCGGCGCGGATTCCAATATATCACGCCGTGATATAAATTCCGGGCACCGTGCCCCACACCGCTCCCGCCGGCGCGCCGGCCTCCGTCCTCCGCGACCTCGCGCAGTTCCGCTACCGGCTGCGCCTGTTCCTGCGGTTCAGCGAGCGGGCCGCGCGGGCCGCCGGCGTGACGCCGCTGCAGCACCAGCTCATGCTGGGCGTGGCCGGATTCACCGGCCGCGGCTGGGCCACGATCGGCGAGCTCACCGAATGCCTCCAGGAACGCCACAACGCCGTGGTGGCGCTCGTCACCCGGGCCGTGTCGGCGGGCCTCGTCCGCAAGCGGCGCGACCCGGCCGACCGCCGGGTGGTCCGCGTCGAGCTCACGGCACGCGGGCGGCGGGTCCTGCTGCGGCTGGCCCATCGGCATCGCGAGGAGCTGGCCCGATTCCCCCGCGGCGGGCTGCTCCCCTCCGCCGGCCGGCGCGGCGCGCGATGAAGCTGCTGCGCCGCTACCTGTCGCTCTTCCGGTCGGACGTCGCGGCGGCGTACACGCGCGACATCCACAAATGGGTGGTGGTCGCCCCGCTGCTCGGCGTGGCCACGGGCCTGCTGATCACGGCGCTGGTCGAGATCATCCTGCGCTGGGCGTGGCCTCCCCTGCTCCGCTTCGACCTGGCGCATCCGTCGGCCATCGTCCCCTCGCTCACGCTCGGCTTCGTGGCCGCCGGATTGCTGATGCAGTACCTGACGCCGGACCCGGACGAGCACTCGACCGAGGAGATCATCCGCGCCTACCACGAGCACGGGGGCGCGGTGGCGATGCGCCCGTTCGTGCCCAAGCTCCTGGCCGCGGTGGCCACGGTGGGCGCCGGGGGCAGCGCGGCGCTGGAGGGCCCGAGCATCTACGGTGGCGGCGCCATCGGATCGTGGCTCTGGACACGGCTGCGGCGGCTCGGGCTCGACGCGCGCGACCGCCGCATCATGCTCGTCAGCGGGGCCGCGGCGGGCATGTCGGCCGTGTTCCGCGCGCCGCTCACCGGGATCATCTTCGCCCTCGAGATGCCGTACAAGGACGACCTGGCGCACGAGGCGCTGATGCCGTCGCTCATTGCCTCGGTGGTGTCGTATGCGACGATGGCCGCGTTCCTCGGCTCGCAGCCGCTGTTCGACTTCGCCGCGACCTCCGGCTACACGCGGCGCGACCTCCTCTGGTCGGCGCTGCTGGGCGCCGGGTGCGGCCTCGTCGTGATGGCGTTCGTACTCGTGTTTCGCCGCGTCCGCGGCTGGGTGGTGCGCGCGCCCTACCCGCACTGGATGAAGATGGCCGCCGGGGGCGCGCTCACCGGCCTGTGCGGTCTGGCCTACGTGCTGATCTTCCGGAACGACCTCGTCCCGATCGGTCCCAACTACGAGGCGGTGACCGCCGTGCTGCGCGCCACGCACGGCTCGGCGGCCCTGCTCGGATTCGGCGCGCTGAAGCTCCTGGCCACCCTGTGCTCGCTGGGGGCGGGCGGCGTGAGCGCGATGTTCGTGCCGCTCTTCCTCACCGGCGGCGCCTTCGGCACCGCGTTCGGCCAGTCCGTGGTGCACAGCGCCGTGCCCGAGCTGTACGCTGCCGTCGGCATGGCGGCGTTCATCGCCGGGGGTTACAAGGCGCCGCTCACCGCCGTGGTGTTCGTGGCCGAGGCCACGGGCGGTCACGCGTTCATCATCCCGGCGCTCATCGGCGCGGCCGTCGCCTACGGCGTCTCGGGCGAGGCGTCGGCGTCCGGCGATCAGCGCCTCCACGAGGCCGTGCGGGTCGCGGGCCTGGCGGCGCTGACCGTGGCCGACGTCATGCATGCCGACGTGGCGGTGGCGCCCGCCGACGCGACGCTGGTCGAATTCGCGCACGGCGTCGCCCGGCGTCGCCCGCACGCCGTCTATCCCGTGGTCGAGGACGGCCGCGTGACGGGGGCGATCGCGGTGGCGGCGCTGAACGCGGTGCCGCCCGCCGAGTGGGGCGCGCGCCGGGTGCGCGACGTGATGGTGCGCGCCGTCGGGCGGGTCGAGCCGGAATGCGATGCCCAGGAGGCGCTGCGGCTGCTGCTCGCCGGCGACGGACTGCGGGCCCTGGTCGTCGTATCCGCCGACGGCGGGCTGCGCGGCGTGCTCACACCCGCCGATCTGCTGCACGCGCTGAACCTGATCGCGCCCGCCGGGGGCGCGCCGGGCGTCACACCGTGACGATGCGCTCCACGCGGCGCCCCCGCAGCTCGTCGATCCCGTGCAGGAACGACAGCTCCATCAGGAAGCTCAGCCCCACGACCTGGCCGCCCACGCGGTCGATGAGCCGGCAGGCCGCGGCGGCCGTGCCGCCGGTGGCCAGCACGTCGTCCACGACCAGCACCCGCGCGCCGGCCGTGACCGCGTCGGCGTGCATCTCCAGGGCGTCGGTCCCGTACTCGAGCGCGTAGTCCTCGCGCTCGCGCGCCGCCGGGAGCTTGCCCGGCTTGCGCATCGGCACGAGCGCAGCGCCCAGCCGCTGCGCCACGGGCGCGCCGAGAATGAACCCGCGGCTCTCGATGGCCACGACGTGCGTGACGCCGCTCGGCGCGAACGGCTCGGCCAGGCCGTCGGTCACCCGGCGGAACAGGGCGGCATCGAGCAGCACCGGCGTGATGTCCTTGAACAGGATGCCGGGCTTCGGGAAATCGGGCACGTCGCGGATGGCGCGGCGGACGTCGGCGGCGAGAGACACGGGACGGCGGGGTGAGGGGTGGACGTGGTCAACGTACGACGCTGAACGGCGCGGGCAAGGGCGCATCGTCGGCGCGCCGGCCCACCCGCACCTCGAGCACCTGCGCGGCGGGCGGGCCGGCGCGCAGCTCGGCGGCAAACCGCTCGACGACGTCGGGCGGCCCGGCCACCTCGCAGACCACGGTGCCGTCGGGCATGTTGCGCACCCAGCCGGCGAGGCCGAGGCCGTGGGCGGCTTGGCGCGCGAACCAGCGGAAGCCGACCCCCTGCACGCGCCCCACGACCACCAGGCGGCGCTGGACGGACGCGCCGGCTAGGGGGTCCACCCGTGGCGTCCGAGCAGGGGCACGAACCGCACGGCGTCCAGCTCCTCGCGGTCGTAGGCGTCGCCGCGCCGGGTCAGGAGCACCAGCCGCTGTCCGTCGCGCCCGCCCACGGGCACGAGCAGGCGGCCCTGGTCGGCGAGCTGCTCGAGCAGCGGCACGGGGACGTCGGGCGATGCCGCGCTGACCAGGATGGCGTCGTAGGGGGCGTACTCCCGCCACCCCACGGTGCCGTCGCCGGTGAGGAGCGACACGTTCCGCACCTCGAGCCGCTGGATCGCCTGGCGGGCGGCGTCCATCAGCGGCGCGACGCGCTCCACCGAGAAGACCTGGTCCACGAGGTGGGACAGGAGCACGGTCTGGTACCCCGAGCCGGTGCCGATCTCGAGCACGCGCTCGCGGCCCGCGAGCTTGAGCAATTGCAGATAACGCGCGTGGATGGACGGCTGGGAGATGGTCTGCCCGTTGCCGATGGGCAGGGCCGAGTCCTCGTAGGCGCGGTGCCGGATGCCGGTGGGCACGAAGACGTGGCGGGGGGTGAGCTCGAACGCGCGGAGCACGGCCAGGTCGGTGATGCCCCGCTCGCGAAGCACGTCCACGAGCCGCTGGCGCGGACCGCGCAGGTCCGGTTCTACGGAGGGTCGCGCCACCATTCGCTCGCCGTTCGGAGGATGTCGTAGTTGGTGACGTCGAGGTGCAGCGGCGTCACCGAGATGTAGCCGTCGTCCACGGCGCGGAAGTCGGAATCGTCCTCGCCGCTCCAGCTGATCGACCCGCCGCCGATCCAGTAGATCGGGCGGTCCCACGGATCCTTCATCGGCTTGAGCGAACCTGAGTAGGCGCGGCGGCCGAGCCGCGTCAGCCGCACCCCCTTCACGCCGCTCGGGTCCACCGGGGGGAGGTTCACGTTGAACAGCGTGTGCGCCGGGAACCGCGGCAGCCCGGTCAGGTGGCGCAGCAGCACGGTGAGCCGCGGCACCTGCGCCTGCAGATGCGACAGATCGGCCCGCAGGTCGCCGCCGGCGAACGACACGGCAATCGAGGGGATGCCCAGCGACAGCCCCTCCATGGCCGCCGCCACGGTGCCCGAGTAGAGCACGTCCTCGCCCATGTTGTGGCCGTGGTTGATGCCGCTGATCACGAAGTCCGGGCGCTCCGGCACCAGCGCCTCCACGGCGAGCATCACGCAGTCGGTCGGCGTGCCGTCCACCTGGAACCGCCTCGCGCCCAGCCGCACCGGGCGCAGCGGATGATGCAGCGTGAGCGAATGGCTGGTCGCGCTCTGTTCGCGGTCGGGCGCGACGACGGTCACCTCCCCCAGCGGCTCGGCCGCC
>JAGWRI010000163.1 GCA_028876525.1 Gemmatimonadota bacterium
CGCCGGCGGCGCTCCCACGGTCGGCCCCGCCGGGGCCGGAGCCGCAGCCGGTGCCGCCGCCGCGGCCGACTGCCCCGCCGGGGCCGCTGCGGCGGTGGATTCGCCCGCTGCCGGCTTCTGCTCTCCGCCGCACGCGGCAACCAGCAACGCGACGGCGAGGCCGACCGAGGCCGTCCGCACCGTGCCCAAACTCAGTCCGTTCATTCCGCCCTCCAGTGTCGTGGTCGAGGTTCTGGCCGGGCGCTCCGCGCACGCACGGGAGCCCCGCGTCCTGAACGTTAACCCGTTTTTCCGGGGCGTGATGCGGGCCGGCCGCTACCGGATCCGGGCCCGTTCCAGGTGGATCGCCCCGGTGCTGTCGGCGACCCCCATGTACACGACGCCGGGCCCGAAGCCCGCGATGGTGCGGTACGCCGGAAGCTGGACGCGGTCCACGAGGTCGCCCTTGTCGTTCACGACGTCGTATACCGGGCGCGCGGCCACGGACTGCGTGGTGCGGATCCAGAGGTTGCCCTGCGTATCGCAGCGGGTGGCGGCGGTGGTGAACGCCGGCCGGTAGTCGGGCAGCTCGTAGGGCGGCACGAATTGGAGGGGCGGCACGGTGATCCGCTGGTTCGTCTGGCCGCGCATGGGCGGTTCCCCGCCGCGGCCTCCGGGACCCTCGGTCCGGAAGACCATGGTCATGGCGCCCATCATGCCGCCGGCCATGGCGTCGGGCGCCGAGGCGGCGCCCCGCCCCGGGCCGGCGGTGATCTTCCGCGTGGAATCCACCATCGCCATGCGCTGCTCGCGCATCTTCTCCATGGTGGTCCGGGCCGAATCGATGACCGCGACTTTGAGCGAGTCGGTGAGCCGCTGCCAGTCGAAGGGAATCTTGGGCGTCGACGTGTGCGTGCCGTCGAGGTGATACCAGTCGATGTGGAAGTCCTTGCCGCGCACCACGGCGATCGTGCCGTCGGGAAGCAGCGCCCAGTCGTCCACGACGGGGAGCGGATTGATGGTCGCGGTGGCCGTGATGCCGTTGTCGGTGCGCGTCACCGACAGCTTGGTGTCGGGGATCTTGAAGAACGCCACGGTGTCTTCGGCGCGCGTGGCGAGGGTGACCCGCACGATGGGCGCCGAATCGGGGAACTGCGGCAGGGCGATCTCGCCGCCCGGGGCGCTCTTGGGGGGCGCCCGCAGCGCGAAGGTATTGCCGCGAAACACGAGCCGGCCCCGCGGATCGAACCCCGACGTGCCGAACGGTCCGCCGATGAGGAAGATCGCGTCGTTCGGGCGCGGCACCGCCATCACCCGCGCCACCTTGCCGGAGTCGTCGAGCACGAGCATCGAGAGCGACGCCGGGTCGATGAACAGGGTCGAGTCGCCGCGGAACGCGATCAGGCCGCCCGGCATGTTGCCATACGCGTTGGCGGTGCTCGCCGTGGAATCGGCGATGGCCTTGAAGTGCGTGAGCGTGGAGTCGAACAGCAGGACGCGGTGATCCACGATGTCGTTCACGAGCACCCGGCGCCCGGTGAGCTCGCGCACGGCGGACACCGCCTTCATCGTCTCGGTGGAAACGGCCTCGATGGGGCCGAGCGGGCGGATGGGCGGCAGGGACTGCTGCGCGCCGGCGGCCGCGGCGGCCGACGTGAGCGCGAGAACGAGCGGGAGTGCGAGGCGACGCGGCATGACGTGCTCCGAAGTGGGCGGGCCGGCGCCGGACGCGCCGCCCCGGGGAATCTACTTGCCGATGATGACCGTCATGGCGCCGCCACCGTCGGCGCTCACCATGAACTGGCCGCCCGCCCCGGGGCCGAACCCGGAGTTGGCGAGCCCCGACGTGCCCGAGCGGATGGCCTCGAGGTAGCGCGGATCGAGATAGCTGGCCACGAACGCGGGCAGTTTGCGCCGCTGCTCGGCGGTGAGCAGGCCCTTGATGTCGGGGCTCAGCTTGATGAGCAGATCGACCGAGCCCTCGCGGCCGCGGCGGTACCGGTCGTACGCGGCCCCCTCGTCGAAGCGGTCGGGGAGGCCCGCCAGGTACGCCGTGATCGGGGTCCAGATGGAATCGAGGCGAATGACGTACCAACGGTTGAGCGTGGCGACGCTGTCGGCCTGGGCCGGCGTGAGGCTCAGCGTGTCGAGCTGGCGCAGGATGACCGACATCGGATTGGTGAGCCCGCCGCCGCCGTAGAGCGCGCGCAGGATGGGCGCGGTGAGCCGGATGCCCTCGTGCGTGCGGCCGCGATCGAGCTGCTGCGTGAGCAGCTGCCGCTCGCGCGACGGCCCGACGTCCACCCGCAGCATCGCGGTGAGCGTGACCGGCGTCCGGTACGGGGTGAGCTGCGGGTTGGTGGCGCCGAACCGCTGGTTCACCTGGTAGCGGTAGCTCTGCGTCTGCGGGTCGAACCCGCGCACGTAGAGCAGCGACGGATCGGGAATGGCGCTCTGCCCCCAGCCGCGGGTGTGGTTCTGGCCGTGCAGCAGCAGGTCGGCGGCGCCCAGCGGATTGGAGAGCTGGAACGACAGCGTGGCCCGCTGCGGCATGCGCACCTTGATCGGGTTGAACGAGAACGACATGCTGGCCGTGCTCGTCCACGGCCCCTCGCAGCTGTTGCGCCCGGCCACCTGCCCGAGCTGGCGCTCGAGGCAGCTCCGCACGCGGCCGGTCGAGTTCGCCAGCAGCGACTGCATCGCGGCGCCCAGCGCCGGGTCGGCGGCGTGCGCGGGATCGAACACGAACGCCCGGTCGTTGGCATAGCCGTCGCCGTTGATGTCGCTGCCGACGAGCGGCGTGAACGGCGTGCCCGAGCGAACGCTGCCGTACCAGTTGACCCGCACCCAGTCGAAGAAGTTGTAGCCCAGGCTGTACTGGATCTGGTGGCGCGAGTCGAATCCCGACCGGCTCCACTGCGCGTCGAGCGGGTTGCCGGCGGTGTTGCCGCCCGCGAAGCCGCGCGCGCGCTCGCGCACGTTCTGGTACGTGTAGGCCAGGCTCCAACTGAGCGATGAGTTGAAGCCGGCGGGCGAGAGTTGCACCATGAACTGCTCGCTGTGCGACTGCATGTCCGACAGCGTTTCGGTCACGTGATTGAACTGGCTCGACTGGCGCGAGAGGTTGAACGCCACGGCGCCGGTGGCCGGCACGATGCTCCCGGCCGGCACGAACACCGGGCGGTTGCCCTCGCCGGCCAGGCGGAAGGCCACGGCGGGGTCGAAGTTGAGATCCACGGCCGACGCCTGGTTCATGTTGAGCGAGTAGGTCGCGCCGAAGGTCGCGTCGAACCGGTTGTCGAGCACGGGGCCGGTCCACTGCAGGTTGGAGCGCAGGCTCCTGGTGGCGACGTAATCGGGGGCGAACAGCGAGACGTTCGGCGCCGTGTTGGCGAACACGGTGCCGGTGGTGCCGTCGGCGCACTGCGTGGGAATCGCCGCCGGATCGGCCAGGTACTGCGCCCAGTCGGGCGCCGGCGCGGCGGCGCCCACGCAGGTGAGCTGCTGCAGCCCCGTCGGCAGTCCGGTGTTGTCCATCGCCGACCCGATGTCGGTCACGCGGTTCACGTTCTGGAACAGCCCGATGCCGCCGCGCACGACGGCGCGCGGCCCGCGCACGGCGCCCAGGAACCCGCCGATCTCGGGCGCCGTTCCGTAGGCCCACGAGAAGCCGAGCCGCGGGCTGGCGTACACGCGGTCGGGCACGACGTCGTTCCGCACGCCGAAGGTCTGCGCCACGAGCGGGTTGGCGTCGGGCGCCGCGGGGTAGCGGTTGCCGTCCAGCCGGACGCCGTACTGCACCTGGAGGTCGGGGGTCACGCGGTACGAGTCGCCGAGCGACAGGGCGCCGGTCCACTCGTCCCCCGAGCGGGTGCGCGGCGAGAGCGTGCGCGTGAACGACGCCGGCGCCCCGGCCTGCAGATCGGCCAGCGAGTTGAAGGTGAAGGTGCCCAGCCGGTTCGTGCTCTGGTCCAGCGAATACCCGTCGCGGTGGACCTCGCTCGTGAGCTTGATCCGGTGCTTGTTGTCCAGGCTGAACCAGGAGAGCTGGTTCCGCAGATCGACGCTGTTGTTGGCGCTGGTGGTGCTCAGGAACTGGCTGCCGCCGAAGGTGACGTTCTGCAGCCCGTCGGTGCCGTCGGGGAAGCTCGAGTTGACGAGCACGCTCCCGCTGGGCAGGGCGAGGTACGGCGTGCCGTAGCGGCGCGACGCGCTCACCGAGAGCCCCGTCTCGGTCAGGATGCCGAACCCGAAGTACGCGCTGTGCCGCAGCTGCACGCCGGCGTTCCAGTTGGTCATCGATCCGCTGTGGCCGGGAAGCTCCATCGCGCCCATGCTGAGCGGATTGAACTTGAACCAGCCGCCGTTCACGGTCATGTCGAGGGCCTGTCCCGACGTCGAGCTGGGGGGCGCCCAGTCGAAGCTGCCGAGCACGATACCCTGGTCGGTGAGCTTGTGCGTCGGCAGCCCGGACGCCGCGGCCGGCACGCCGGTCTGGCCGAGAATGCCGAGCAGACGCCGCACCGAGTCGGACGCGATGCCCGCCGTTTCGAGGCCCAGCGAATCGGTGTTGAGCAGGGTGTTCCAGGGGTTCGCCTGCTGGCCGAGCTGATAGGCGAAGTTGTAGAACGACCTGTCGAACTGGATCGGGCCCGACATGCCGCCGCTGAGGTTGAGATTCGTGTACTGCTGCCCGAGGGCGCGGGCGGCGGGGTCGGTCCACTGCAGGGCCGGCGACGAGAACACCATGCTCGCCGAGCGGTTGATGAAGTTCGTGCCCGACATCGTGCTGATGTTGAACTGCCCGCCGCTGAATCCGCCCCGCGACACGTCATAGGGCGCGGTGACGAGCGAGCTGGACACCTGCGCGTCGCGGGGGATGTTCGAGCCGCCGAAATCCATGCCGTTGAGCGTGTTGCTGTTCTGGCTGCCGTCCAGCCCGAGCACCGAGAACCCCGACGGGTCGCCGTTCGACCCGGGCAGGTAGAGCACGCCGGGCAGCGACGCCGCCATGGCCGCCAGATCGCCCTGCTGGTCGGCCGTGAGCGCGTTGCTGTTGATGCGCTGCTCGGTGCCCCCGATGTCGGGCTGATTCTGGAACCGGTTGGGGCGCGTGCGCCCCTCGCGCACGTGCACCGTGTCGAGCGTGGCGATGGTGTGCGACAGATGGGTGTCGGCCACGAGGATGTCCTGGTCGGCCGTGCGCTTCACCTCGAACCGCTTGAGCGCGTACCCGTTGGCGTTGAACGCGACCATGTAGTCGCCGTCGCCGTTGGGGAAGATGATCGTGAACCGCCCGTCCTTGTCGGTGCGCGCCGAGCGCGTGACGTTGCCCGAGATGGACGTGGCGGCGACCGACACGTTGGGAATCGGCACCGTGTTCTCGTCGGTGACTCGGCCGCGGATGACGTCGGCGCCCTGCGCGGCCGCCGACGCGGGGCGCACGGTGGCCAGACAGCCGACGAGGAGCGACAGCACGAGAGCGGTGCGGCGAGCGAGCACGGGCGGGTCCCCCGGGGGTGGCGGCGCCGGAGCGCCTGGGGTGTGGCGGGCTCTTACATGATGGAAGGCGTAACCGACCGGCGCGCGGTCGCGGGCGAGAGCGCGCGATGCCGGTTTAGACCCAGTACGCGCGGGGCGGGTTTACCGTTTCGACCCGTGGACGGCCAACGGTCGGCCCGTTCCGGGGCCCGGCCGCCGGGAACGGAGCCCCCCTTGCCAGAGTTCCTAGATTCGAAGTCGAGCCCGATGTCCGGGCCGGAACACCTCGGAGGATCCATGTCCATCAGACCCGTCAAGCGCATCGTCGAAGCCACCCCCACGCTGGAAGGGGCGGGCGTCAAGCTGCGCCGCGCCTTCGGCTTCGGCGCCACCGAGGAGTTCGACCCGTTCCTGCTGTTCGACGACTTCCGGAACGAGCGCCCCGAGGACTTCCTGCGCGGATTCCCCTGGCACCCGCACCGCGGCATCGAGACCATCACCTACGTGCTCAAGGGCACGGTGAACCACGGCGACAGCCTGGGCAACACGGGCGCGCTCGGCGCCGGCGACGTGCAGTGGATGACCGCCGGGAGCGGGATCCTGCACCAGGAGATGCCCAAGGGCGACTCCGAGGGGCGGATGCACGGCTTCCAGCTGTGGGCCAATCTCCCGGCGCACCAGAAGATGGTGGACCCGCGCTATCAGGACATCAAGTCGCCCGACATCCCCGAGATCACCGACGACGACGGGACGGTCGTGCGCGTGGTGACCGGGGAGTTCTGGGGGAAGAAGGGACCCGTGGACGGCATTGCCGCGAATCCGAGCTACCTGGACGTGTACGTGCCGCCCGGCGTGCGCAAGACGCTGCCCGTGGACACGTACCGGCACGCGTTCGCCTACGTGTTCGAGGGAAGCGGCGATTTCCGCGGCGCGTCGCAGCCGTTCGGCGCGCTCACCGAGCGGGTGGGCGACAACGGCGCGACGGTGGCCGAGGAGACGGTGCGCGACATGACCGGCAACCGGTCGCTGGTGGTGTTCGACACCGGCGACGAGGTGACCGTGCAGGCGGGACCCGAGGGCGTTCGGTTCCTGCTCGTGTCGGGGCGGCCGATTTCCGAGCCGGTGGCGTGGTACGGGCCGATCGTGATGAACACGCAGGCCGAGCTGCGCACCGCGTTCGAGGAGCTGCAGCGCGGGACGTTCATCAAGCACGGGTGAGGCGGGGGGCGGCGCGCGGGCGACGAGCCCGCGCGCCGCAGCGCTGCGTCTAGTCCAGGCGCAGGCCGAAGGTGATCGGATAGGCGTGGAGCGTGTTGCCGGCGTGGGTCCACTGGATGCTGCGGATGCCGATCACGAGGCTCAGGGCGTCGGTGAAGCGTTTCGAAACGCCGGCGGTCCACCAGAGCCCCGGATACGTGGGCCCGCGCTCCTCCTTCACGGAGCCGTATCCAGCGCCGATTTCCAGGCTCTCGCCCGACGTGAAGTAGTGGCGGACGCCGGCCGTGGCCACGAGGTACGTGACGTTGGGGAAGGTCCCCGTGAGGGAGATCCCTCCGGGATTGACCACGGTGACGTAGTCGCCCTCGCCACCAAGCTTCGCGGCCTCGGTTCCGACCACGAACCGCGTGGAGCCGATCTGCGCCACGCGCAGGTCGAGATCCGCTCCGTACGTCCATTTGACGCGGTCGCTGAAGTTGCCGCCGGCGGTGTTGCCGATGCCGAGGTAGCCGGCCAGCGACAGCGGCTTCTGGGCGCGGGCCGATCGCGCGCCGGCGCTCAGCATGACAGCGGTCAGTGCCATCGTGGTCAGAAAGCGTCGCATCGTCGATCTCCGGAAATGGGCGGGCCGCAGTGTGTCGCGGCGGCCCGATCAGTCAATGCGCAACCCGACCGTGATCGGGTACGCGTGCAGGGTGTTGCCGCCGTGCGTCCACTGGATGTTGCGCACGCCGAGTACCACGCTCCAGGCGTCGGTCAGCCGTTCCGAGACGCCGGCGGCCCACCAGAGGCCGGGATACGTGAGCCCGCGATCCTCCCGCACCGATCCGAAGCCGGCGCCGAATTCGACGCTCTCCCTGGAGCCGAAGTGATGGCGGACGCCCGCCGTAGCCACGACGCATTTCACGGCGGGAAAGTCAGGCGTGGATGAGGCCCCGCCCGCGGAGGTGACGGTCACGACCGGAGTCTCCGTTCCGAACGCCCCGACCTCCATTCCGATCGTGAGCCTCGTCGCGCCTACCTGCAGCGCGCGCACGTCGACGTCGGCTCCGTATGCGATGTTCACGTGATCGACGTAGCCGCTGCCGGACGTGTTCCCGACGCCGAAGTAGCCGCCGAGCGACAGCGGAGCCTGGGCGTGAAGGGGCGTCGCGCCGGGGACCCCGGCCACGAGCAGCCCGGCGCCGAGCGCCTCGGGGAATCGCGCGATCCCGCGCCCCGTCATGGCAGTACTCGGATGGTCGACGCCCCAATCACCGTCGAATCGAACGTCGCCGCCGCGGTCACGAACGTCGTGCCGGTGTCGACCGCCGTCACGAGCCCGGTGAGCGAATCCACCGCGGCGATCGCCGCATCGGCCGATTTGAATCGCCACTGCGCCGTGGTGGGACCACCGGGACAGTGAGCCCCGAGGATCGCCGAGAGCCGCAGTGTGTCGCCCACACTCAGGAGCGCGGCCGAGGGGAGCACGATCACGGGAGAGACCATGTTCGCGCAGTCAGTATGCTGCGCGGCAGTGACGGTGGACGCGCTGCAGGCCCCCAGCGCGACACCGAATGACACGACGATCAGACGACGAAGAGTCATGGGTTCCTCCGTTCAGTTGAGGCGAACGCCCACAGAGAGCGGACACGCATACAGGGTGCTGGCGCCTGCGTTGAACCGGATGATCTCCGCACGCAGAAAGAGCCGCAGCGGGCCGGCCCACCGCATCGAGGCGTCGGCATCCGCGGACACGGCCGAATGCCATCCCGATCCGCCGGCGAAGAGGTTGACGGTGCCGAAGCCCACGCCCGCACCGAGATCGAAAGAGTCGCCGGCCCGGTGGCGGAGCCCGACGACGAAGGCGGTGTACGCGAAGTCCGGGGCTCCCGGCCTCGACGGCGAGCCGCCGCAGGCACCGGGCGGCAGGCAGGCGACCGGCGCGATCACGATCGGCTTCCACCCCGTGTACCGCTCCGACGCTCCGCCGATCAACAGGCGATTGCTCCCGAACGTCGGGAGGCTCACCTGGAGCCGTCCGTCGACGCTGGTGCGCGTCCGGTCGCCGTAGTCCCCGCCGGCCACCTTCGCCGCCGACCACGACACCTCGGCCGACAGCGGCGCCTGCGCGCACCCATTCGCGGCCGCCAACCCCTGGGCTGCGAACGCCGCCACTACGAACCACGCACTTCTCATCTTCCCTCCCGCGATTCGCTCCCGCGCGCAGGAGGACGGACGGACCGACGGTCGGATGAACTGGCGAGGAGCGTGACGATCACCGTGTCGACCCCGGATACGCTGGGGTCGAAAGTCGGCACGGCGATGAGCATCGCGTACCCCGGGGCGATTCCGGTTGCGACCCCCGTCAGCGAATCCACCGCCAATACCGATGGCGCGCTCGAACTCCAGCGCCACTGGGTGGACACCGGAACACAGGGATCCTGGACGTCGAGTGAAGCGGTGAACTGCAGCACCGTCCCCGGGCTCAGGGTCGGATGCGCTGGGGTAATCTTCACCCCGCCCGTTACCTGGGCGCACGTCACCTCCGGCGCCACCACCCGGCTCGACCGACAACTCAACGCCGCAATCCCGAAACCCGCTACCAGCCAGATCCGACGAATCAGTCTCGTCTAGTCATCCTCCGTGCGAGTTGAGCATCATCTGATTCCCTGAATACATACGGCGGAGCCCGCGAGGGCCGCAAGTGGCAAATTTGCCGAACTGGTAAACCACGAATTGATCGTGTTGCGCGTTCCCCGCGGGGAACGGCCGCGCTGCCGAGCGCGCTACGCGTCGTCCAGGCTCGCGCCCGGAATCCTTGCCGCCACCCACGCGAACAGCGCCAGCGCCCCGACGCCGAGCAGCGCCTCGGTGTAGAGCATGCCGTTCGTGCGCCACGCGTCGTGCGCCCAGCCGTCGATGCGCAGCACGCCCAGCGTGAACAGCGTGTTCATGGCGAAGAAGAGGTTGATCTTCGTCGCCGCCGCGGTGTGGCCCACGATGGCCAGCACGAGGCCGGTGAACGACGCCGCCACCATCCCCAGCGTGAACGTGTAGAACAGGGTCGACACGGTATACCCGGCCGCCGTCCGCGGCGACCAGGCCATGATCACGCACGCCACCAGCCCCAGCGCGCAGCTCACCGCGTACGCCGTGGGCTTGTGGATCCGGTCGGCCAGCCAGCCCCCGGCGAAGCACCCGACGACGATCGCGATGCCGCCGCCGACGCCGAGGATGAGCGCCACGGTGTCGGCCGAGGCGTGCCACTCCGGACCGAGTGAGCCGAACAGGTCCTTCGCCGCGCCGGTGCCGATGGGCAGGATCGCCAGCAGCAGCGCGATGCGCCCCGCCTTCGACCGCATGATGCCCACCAGCTCGCGCCAGGCGTCGCGTGCCCGCGCACCGATGGCCACGCCGGTGTGGACGCGCGCCGGCTCGTCGAGCAGCACGAGCGGAATCGCGCACAGGAAGAGCACGATCGCGAGCCCCGCGCCCGCCATCCACGGTTCCGGCGTGTGCCGCATGAGCCAGAGCCCGAACCCGCCCCCCGCCGTCTGCCCGAAGTGGTTCCCCGACTGGAACCACCCGGCGGCGCGCCCGCGCGCCGCGACCGGCGTGTTGTGCACCATCAAACCCTCGGTGGCGAACGCCACGAACGTCGCCGCCACGCTGGACAGCAGCACGAGCAGCGACAGCAGCGGGATCGTCGCGCGCGACAGCGGCACGAGGGTGATCGCGATGAAGCCCGCCGAGACGGTCGAGACCGCGATCAGATACCAGGCCTTGCGGGTGAGCGTGTAGTCGCCCAACGGCGCCCAGACGAACTTCCACCCCGAGGCGAGGAGCGTCATGCCCACGATGCCGGCGATTGCCGAAACCGAAACGCCGGCGCGCACCGCGAGATAGCCGAGCGCGATGGAGGGGAATCCGAACGACATCCCGAACGGGAAGTAGAGCACGGCCCACACCCACGGGTGTCGGGCGGGTCGCTCGGCGCTCGACGCGGACTCGGCGGGCGGCATGAGGGGCCAACATACGGGCCGGGGCGCCCCGGCGCGAATCGCCCGGCGGGGCTGTACCTTGGGGGCATTCGTCCGCCCCGCCTTCCCGAGGTTTCCGTGCCGAAACGCGTTCTCCACCTCCTTCTCGCCGCAACGTTCCTCGCCGCGCCCTGCGCCGCGCAGACCCGGGCCGCGCCGGTTTTCGATCCGGCGGCCACGGCCGCCGGCCCGCGCCCCGTACCTGGACCGGTGTACGAGTCGTACGCGTTCAGCCGCGCCGTGGCGCGCGGCACCCGCACACGCACCGGCATGCCGGGCCCGAACTACTGGGTGCAGCACCCGCGGTATTCCATCGACGTGGCGCTCGATCCCGCGCGACACCGGGTGACCGGGCGCGAGACGGTGGTGTACGCCAACCACTCGCCCGACACGCTGGGCACGATCGCCGTCTACCTTCGGCAGAACGTCTTCGCCCCCGGAGTACCGCGGCGGCAGCCGGCGCCGACCACCGGCGGCGTCACCCTGGGCCGAGTGACGGTGAACGGCCGCACGATCGCCGCCGAGCCGCGCGACAATCCGGCAATGCCGATCACGGCGCCGCCGGAAGCACCGCCGCACGTCGGGCAGTACGTCGTGGACGGCACCGTGATGCACATCCCGCTCGAGCGGCCGCTGGCGCCGGGCGACAGCGCGGTGCTCACCTTCGCCTGGTCGTACGAGCCGCCGCCGTCGCCGGCCGACGGCCGCGAGGGGCGCGACGGCCGCGTGTACTTCATGGGCTACTGGTATCCGGAAGTCGCCGTGTACGACGACGTGGACGGGTGGGTGACCGATCCGTATCTGCTGGAGGCCGAGTTCTACATGGACCCGGCCGACTACGACGTGCGCATCACCGTGCCGCGCGGGTGGGTGGTGGACGGCACGGGCACGCTGGCCAACGCCGGAGCGGTGCTCACGGCCGCGGCCCGCGACAGCCTGGCCGCGGCCCATCGCACGGGGCGCGTGGTGCGCGTGCTCACGCCGGGCGCCGGCGCGGCGCGGGTGTTCACGCGCGGCGGCGCGACCGCGACCTGGCACTTCGTGGCCCCCAACGTGCGCGATTTCGCGTGGGGCACCAGCGACCAGTATGCGTGGGACGCCACGCGCGCGCTGGTGAGCGGCGGCCGCGACACGGTGGCGATCAACAGCTTCTTCCGGCTCACGACCGCCGCCGCGGCGTGGCGGCTGGGCGGCGCGCGGTTCAC
>JAGWRI010000164.1 GCA_028876525.1 Gemmatimonadota bacterium
CAGCGCCGGGAAGCGCCACGCCGGCCCCCGTGGCCGCGGCGCCCGCCCCGGCGGCGGCCGTCGCTCCGGCGCCCGACGCCGTGTCGGTGGGCACGGCCACGGTAGCGGCCGACGAGGACGAGGACGGCCTCGCGCTCGAGGCCTACATCGACTCGGCGCGCTGCACCAGCTGCAACGAATGCATCAACCTCAACAAGAAGATGTTCGCCTACAACGCCGACAAGCAGGCCTTCGTCAAGGACGCCGGCGCTGGCACCTATCAGCAATTGGTAATAGCCGCCGAGCGCTGCCCGGTGTCGATCATCCATCCCGGTTCGCCGCTCAACCCCAAGGAGAAGGATCTCGAGAAGTGGGTGAAGCGCGGCGCGAAGTTCAACTGACCCGACCATGGCGATCTCATTCGGGTTCCGGCACGGCGTCCACCCGCCGGAAGAGAAGGAGCTGACGCACGGGCTCGCGATCCGGCGGATGCCGTATCCGGACGAGCTGGTGCTTCCCCTGCGGCAGCACGCCGGCAAGCCGGCGGTGCTGCGGGTCAAGGTCGGCGACCACGTCGAGCGGGGCGACACGCTGGCCGACGCCGACGGATTCATGTCGGTGCCCATCCACGCGTCGGCCGCCGGCACGGTGGTGGACGTGGACTGGTGGCCGCACCCCGACGGCTCGATGGCCCAGGCGGTGCGGCTCAGGGTGGACCGCTACGCGCCGCACCTGCCGCGGCCGCGGCTCGTGCCGCGGTGGGAGGGGCTGTCCACCGACGACGTCGTGCGCGCCGTGCAGCAGGCGGGCGTCGTGGGGCTGGGCGGCGCCGCCTTCCCGACCCACGTCAAGCTTGCGCCGCCCAAGGACCATGCGGTCCACACGCTGATCATCAACGGCGCCGAGTGCGAGCCCTACCTCACCTCCGACCACCGCACGATGGTCGAGTACGCGCCGCGCGTCATGTTCGGCATCCGCGTCATGATGCGCGCGCTGGGCGTGAGCAAGTGCGTGGTGGGCATCGAGCGCAACAAGCCCGACGCCGTCGCGGCCATGGTGGCCGCGAAGCCCGACGATCTCGACGTCGAGATCCTGCCGCTCACGGTCAAGTATCCGCAGGGCGCCGAGAAGATGCTCATCAAGGCGGTGACCGGCGTGGAGGTGCCCTCGGGCAAGCTCCCCGTCACCGTGGGCGTCGTGGTGCAGAACGTCGGCTCGGTGGCGGCCATTGCCGAGGTGTTCGAAACGGGGCTGCCGCTCATCGAGCGCATCGTGACCGTCACCGGCCACGGGCTCCGCAAGCCGGCCAACCTCATCGTGCCGGTGGGCACGAAGCTGCGCGACCTGCTGGCCTTCTGCGGCGGGGTCACCGCCGACGCCGCCGAGGTGATCATCGGCGGCCCGATGATGGGCCAGGCGCAGGCGAATCTCGACGCGCCGGTGGTGAAGGGAACGACCGGCGTCGTGGTGCTGGCGCGCGAGGAAACGCGCGCCGAGCAGTCGTGGGCCTGCATCCACTGCGGCCGCTGTCTGGACGCCTGTCCGGTGTTCCTCAATCCGTCCACGCTGGGCGAGCTGGCCAGGGCCCGCCGCTACGAGACGATGTCGGACATGCATCTCGCCGACTGCATGCTCTGCGGCTCGTGCGCCTTCGTCTGTCCGTCCAACATCCCGCTGGCCCAGCTGTTCCAGGGGGCCAAGGCGGCGCTGCGGCGTCAGCTGGCGGCGGCGTCATGAGCGCGCCCGTGTCCGTTCCCGACGGCCTGATCGTCACGGCGTCGCCGCACCTCAGGCCCGCCGACTCGACGCCGCGCATCATGTGGAACGTGGTGTACAGCCTGGTGCCGGTGGTCGCGGCGTCGGCCTGGTTCTTCGGGGTCAGCGCGCTGCTCGTGTGCGCCGCGGCGGTGCTGGGCGCGGTGCTCACCGAGCGGGCGTTCGGCCGCGGTGGCGCGCTGGCCGACGGCTCGGCCGCGATCACCGGCCTCCTGCTCGGGCTGTCGCTGCCCGCCGGCATGCCGCTCTGGATGGTGTTCGTGGGCGGCGCGTTCGCGATCGGCTTCGGCAAGACCGTCTGGGGCGGGCTGGGCCAGAACGTGTTCAACCCCGCGCTCGTGGGGCGCGCGTTCCTGCAGGGCGCCTTCCCGGTGGCCATCACCACCTGGCCCACCGAGGGCGGCGCCTTCTGGTCGCTCAAGGGCGACCTGTTCGCGGCGCCGTTCACGCATCCGGTGGTGAACGCCGTGACCTCGGCCACGCCGCTCGG
>JAGWRI010000165.1 GCA_028876525.1 Gemmatimonadota bacterium
CTGGTGACCCTGCGGCTCCTCGACCGTTGGCTCGAGGAGGGCCCGTCGGCAGCGGCTTCCGGCGGTTGGGCCGCTCGGGCGGTCGAGGGAGCGATCGATCAGATGGACGAAGGATCGCCCATTCCGTCCATCCTGCGCAGCGTTCTGGCCGCGATGCAGGAGGCACACCCGGCCGACCTGCACGGAGTCCTCCCGAGGCTGCTCGCCTACGGCCAGGCACTCGAATACGACGCGAAATGGACGTTGGCGATGGACGTGTACGAGACAGTCATCGCGCATGCACACCCCACCGATGAGAGCGACGCCGCGATCAGCGCGCACCTTCGGAAGGCCTTCTGCTTGCGCACGCTGGGCTCGTTTGCGGATGCCCTTGCGGTATACGCCACGGCCGAAGCAGTGGCCAGCCGGGCAGGCGACATGCTGAACGTGCTTCGGGCGAGAATCGGCGACGCCAAAGTCGCCATTGCACGGGGCAATCTGCCGCGCGCCGAAGCAGTCCTCGACGAGACCATCTCGCAGGCATCGCAACTGGGCATTCACACGATACGAGCGCTGGCGCTCCAGGACCGGGCGATGGTCGCCGGTCTTCGAGGCCGGCACGACATCGCGGTCGAACTGGCGTACCAGGCAATGCGGGAGGCCCCATCGCCGGTGAATCGCGACCGCATTCTCAGCGACATCGGGACGGCGTTCCAGAGGCTGGGCCTCCGAAGCGTGGCCCGGGACGCATTTCTGGTGCTTTCGGCGACGGCGCAAGAACAATACATGCGTTGGGTCGCGACATTGTCACTGATGGGAATCGCGGCCGAGGACGGATCGGAACCCCTATTCGAACAGTACCGCGCGCAGCTCCGCCCGACCGAGATGCCGCCGCAGCTCGAGACGGAGTACTACATCTATCTCGGACGCGCCTACCGCCATCTCGAACGCGAAGACCTGGGGCAGATCGCCCTGGCCAAGGCGGTACAGCTGGCCGAACATTACGGCTTCTTCGCGTTGCTGTTCGAAGCCGAGGATGAACTGCGGTCGGCGATGCCGCTTCGGCAGACGGCCGGCGAGGTATCCCCGGAAGTTTCGGAAATCGCGAGTGAGGTGCGGCAGATGCGAGACGCCGCGCTCGCGGACATTTAGACAAGCGGGGCCGCATCTCGGCGATGCGGCCCCGCGGGATGTGCTGGAGATCTGATTACCGATGGGTCAGTTGCACGTGATCGTATTGCTCCCCTGATAACCCGTGATACAGTCGTTGTGCGGAGCCACCGGGCTCGAGCACGCGGCGATGACAACGGAGGCAATGGCCAGAGCCAGATAGGTGATCTTCTTGCGACGCGACATGGGCGAGCTCCCAGGGTGTAAAGCAGTGGTTACCGTGACGGGGAACAACTGCTTGGCAAGCTAGGGTCGCCCTTTGGGTCGTAAACTCGCATTTTGTGACATCGAATTGCGGTTTTATGACACCAAACCAATTCCGGCGTGGACGTCGTCGCCCTGCTGCCTCGGCACCTACTCACACACCTCACACGCGTACTCGGCTCCGGGCACACCCTCACCGCTCCCGCGGATTGGGTCGAGCTCCGGACGACGGTGCAGCGCCGCCCCGTGGATGTCGTCGTCGCGGATCCCGCGCTCGACGGCCACGTGCAGACGAGCGAGCTGGCGGAGATCCGGGAACTGTTCCCGTCCCTCCCCATCGTGCTCTACACGACGCTCAGCGCCGCCGCAATGCAGGGCGTGATCCAGATGGCCAGGTATGGCATCGAGCACGTCGTTCTGGCGCGCTTCGATGACGAACCCCAGCGCTTCCTCGAACTCCTCGAGGCCGTGCCGGGCCACGTACTCGGCGGCCGGATGCTCCGCGCCCTCCATGACCCGATCGCCGGGCTTCCGGTTCCGATCAGCCGAGCCATCGAACAGCTCTTCCGCGCCCCCGGCCGCTTCCACGGCGCCCAGGACCTCGCGGAGGCCAGTGGGACCACCGTGCGCGGGCTCTACCGCCACATGGCCGCGGTGGGCATGCCGTCGGTTCGCGCGCTGGTGGTCTCGGCGCGGCTGGTCCGGACGTACGGGTACCTGCGGGACCCCGGCCGTTCGGTGAAGGAAATCGCCGCCAGGGTCGGCTACACCCGCCCCTGGCTGCTGACGAAACAGATGCGGGAGTACACCGGGTTTGTGCCGAGCGAGGTCCGCACGGCGCTCTCGCCGGACGAGTTCATCGCGCTGCTCGCGACACGAGTTCGCACCGAGCAGCTCAACGAGGAGGTCGGCTGACCGGCCGGCTCTCCGCTGGTGGAGGTACCGCTGTGCCTGGGACGCCAACACGGGTGCTCATCATCGACGATGAGCCCGCCATCTGCAAAGCCCTTTCCATCGGGCTCGCCCGCGCGGGATTCTACGTGAAGACCGCGCTGACGGGCGACGAGGGAATCGCGCTGATCAAGAAGGAGCCGTTCGACGTCCTGGTCCTCGACCTCCGCGTGCACGACATGCGCGGCGACGTGATCTTCGAGCTGGCGCGCGCCGAGCAGCCCAACCTCGCGCACACGACCCTGTTCGTCACCGGCGACATCTCGGAGCGCGCCGACCGTCTCATCCGCGCCTGCGGCTGCCCGCTGCTGCGCAAGCCGTTCGAGCTGCGCGACCTGATCGGCGTCCTGACCGCGATGATGCCCCGCGCCAAGGACGCGTCAGCCTGAGGCTTGCTCCAGTTCGCCCCACCGGTCCACGGCCCGCCGCAGATGGGGGATCACGATCGATCCCCCCACGATCAGCCCCACCGACAGCGTCTCGAACAGCTCCCCCCGCGTGACGCCTTCCTCGGCGCAGCGTACGAGGTGATAGGTCACGCAGTCGTCGCAGCGCAGCACCAGGGACGCCACCAGCCCCAGCAGTTCCTTGGTCTTCGCGTCCAGCGCCCCCGCCTCGTACGTCCGCCCGTCGAGGGCGAAGAACCGGTTCACCACCAGGTTGTTCTCGGCCAGGATCTCGGCATTCATCCGCTCGCGGAAGGCCCGGAATTCGCCCAGCGAGTTCCCGTGGGCGTGTGTGTCCTCGCTCACAGCTTCCACCCCCTGAGCGTCTTCAACGTGGATTCGAGCGCCGAGCGCTGGGCGCCGGCCGTGCTCTCGGCGAGCAGCCCTTCGTAGGTGCGGATGGCCAGGTCGAGGGCCAGGGGATCGTGCTCGGCGCTGGCCAGGCTGGTGGCGTTGTCGGCCATCGCGGCCCGGGCCAGCTGGTCTTCCGGGAAGCGGGTGGCCACCTCCTGCCAGCGTCCCACGCGTTCACGAATATCCGACTCGGCCAGGGCCCACAGGTGCCAGGCGCCGCGGTTGTCGGCGTCGGCGGCGATGGCGCGCGACGCCAGGTCGCCCACCACGTCGGGGCCGCGGCCGGTGAGCCAGTAGGCATTCGCGAGAACGACGAGCGCCTGCGCGTCGTCCGGAACCTGAGCCACGATTCGCTCGTAGGCGGGAATGATCACTTCGGGGAGATCCCGGAACGGCGCGCATGCTTCCTTGAGCCCGGCCGGCGCGACGGCCGCCGCGACGGCCCGCACGCGATCGAACAGCACACCCACGTTGTCGGTGCGCTCGTATTCCTGCACGGCCGCCCGCAGGGCGGCGGCCGCGTCCATTCCGGGAGCAGTCATGGTCGAAAGCTATCGGACCGGGCGCCGGCCGCCCACCGCCGCCCCCCGCCGGCGACCCCCAGGGTTGCGCGAACGGGCCCGGCTGCCGATACTCCATGCATCCGCCGGGACGACCAGTATCGTCCTTCCGGCCGATCGCGCGGCAGCCCATCCCTCACGTACGAGCGGATGATGGCGAGCAGGCCGCGCCCCGCAGGACCCCGCCCGGCGACGCGTGAGCTGTCCGCGCCGCGAGCGAGACAAGTCAACGCCAGAGTCGCGTCGCATCACATCCCGTCCGTTTCCGCTCGACCGCGCCATGCCTGCATCCGGCCGGGTCCCGTTCGAGCGGTTGCGCCCGGGGCCGTGACACGGACGCAGCCATTTCCGCCCGCCGATGAGCGCGGGCCCCGAGTTTCGTGAGTTCTACGTTTCCCCAACTCTTCATCGCATGACTGAACGTCGCCGCCCACCTCGCCGTGGCCGTGGCACTCGTCCGCCTCGCCCCGAGGGCGACACGCCGGACGAACCCAACCCGTACCGGGACGCTTCCATGGACCAGCCCTCAGAAGGCGAAACCGGCGCCCCGCAGGCGTCCGCGCCGCCCCCCTCCGTCCCCACCGAGCCGGTACCGGAGCGCGCGGAGCGCAACGGCGACTCCGCCGGCGCGCCGAGCGCCGAGGCGGCAGCGCCGGCGGCCGCGTCCTCCGACGCCGCCGCGGGCAATGGGGCCGGCGACCACCAGGCAGCGGCCGGCCGTCCGGAGCACGGATTTCAGCGCCACGACCGCAACGGCCGGCGCCACCGCCGCAATCGCGGCCGCGGGCGCGGGCGCGATCGCGACAACCGAGGTGAGCCGCGCGACGTGCGCGACGTGCGCGAGGCGCGCGAGCCGCAGGCCCCGCCGGGTCCGGTGGTGCTCACGCCGGTCGGCGAGCAGGCGGGCTGGTTCGACCCGCAGCGCGACGGCGGCTTCCTGCGCCGCGCCGAGGCCAGCTATCTGGCCGAGCCGGGCGACGCCTACATCCCGGCCCAGGTCGTGCGTCAGTTCGGCCTCCGAAAGGCCGACACGCTGGACACGGTGCTCGGGCGCGATCAGCGCGGCCGGCTCACCGTGATGGAGATCAAGACCATCAACGGGCAGGATCCGGCAATGAGCCTCAAGCGGCCGGATTTCCCGTCGCTCACCGCGTCATATCCCGAGCGAAAGCTCTTTCTCGAGACGGGACGTCCGGCGAAGGGGGGCGCGGAGCTGATCCGGCGCGCGATCGACCTGATCGCGCCCATCGGCTTCGGCCAGCGGGCCCTGATCGTGGCGCCGGCGCGGGCGGGCAAGACGACCCTGCTCCACGCGATTACCGAAGGCGTGGCGATCAACCACCCCAACGTCGTGCTGCTCATCCTGCTCGTGGACGAGCGCCCGGAGGAAGTGAGCGAGGCGATCTCGTGGGGCGTGGGCGAGGTGATCGCGTCGAGCTTCGACCAGCCGGCGCAGCGGCACGTGGACGTGACCGAGATGGTGCTGGAGCACGCGCGGCGGCAGGTGGAGCTGGGCCGCGACGTGGTGATCGTGCTCGACTCGCTGACCCGCATGGCCCGCGCCCACAACACCGCCGAGCGCGGCACGGGGCGCACGCTGTCGGGCGGCCTGGACGCCACCGCGATGGCGAAGCCCAAGGCGTTCTTCGGCTCGGCGCGCAACGTGCTGGCCAGCGCGGGCGGCGGCTCGCTCACGATCATCGCCACGGCGCTGGTCGAGACGGGCTCGCGCATGGACGACGTGATCTTCGAGGAGTTCAAGGGCACGGGCAACTGCGAGATCAAGCTCGACCGGTCGCTGTCCGAGAAGCGCATCTTTCCGGCGTTCGACATCGGCACAAGCGGCACGCGGCGCGAGGAGAAGCTCTACAACGCCGGGCAGCTCGACGCGATCTACACGCTGCGGCGCGGGCTGCAGCAGATGCCGCCGCAGAGCGCGATGGAATGGCTCATCAAGCGCATTGCGGCGACGACGAGCAACGATCA
>JAGWRI010000166.1 GCA_028876525.1 Gemmatimonadota bacterium
CTTCGTTTCGGGACCGAGCGCCTCGCGCACCGCGCGGCCCAGCGCGGTCACGCGGAACGGCTTGGCGAGGCGGGGCGCCGCGGCCAGCACGGGATGGTCGGGGGGCTGTCCGTCCGAATATCCCGACATGAACGCGATCCGTATCCCCGGGCGGCGCCGGAGCAGCTCGGCGGCCAGCGCGTAGCCGCCCATGCGCGGCATGCGCAAGTCGGCGAGCAGCAGATGGATCGGGCCGCCGTATTCGTCGGCCACGCGGAGCGCGTCCTCGCCGTCGCCGGCGGTGAGCACGAGATAGCCGAACGATTCGAGCGTGCGGCGCGTGAGCTCGCGCACCTGCGGCTCGTCTTCGGCCACGAGCACGGTCTCCGATCCGTGGACCACGGTGGCGAGCGGCGTGCGCGTGCGGTCGGCGCGGGCGGCGGCGCCGTGGGCGGGGAGCCACACGCGGACGGTCGTGCCGCGGCCGGGCGCCGTGTCGAGCTCGATGTGCCCGCCCGATTCGCGCACGATGCCGAACGAAGTCGAGAGGCCGAGGCCGGTGCCCTTGCCCAGCTCCTTCGTCGTGTAGAACGGCTCGAACGCGTGGCTGCGGACCTCGTCGGTCATGCCGACGCCGGTGTCGGTCACGGTGAGCAGGGCATAGGCGCCGGCCGGGATGTCGCCGCGCGGGACGTCGAGGTCGACGCGGGAGGTGGCGACCGTGAGGCGCCCGCCGTCGGGCATCGCGTCGCGCGCGTTCACGGCGAGGTTCATGATCACCTGCTCGATCTGGTTGGGATCGGCGAGCACCGTGGGCGTGTCGGCGCCGGGTTCGGTGACGAGCTGCACATCGCCCACGAGCAGGCGCTGGAGCAGGCGGTTGACGTTGAGCAGCGTGGCGTTGAGATCCACCGGCTGGACGGCGGTCTTCTGGCGGCGCGCGAAGGTGAGCAGCTGGCGGGTGAGGGCGGCGGCGCGCTCGGCGGCGAAACGGATCTCGTCGAGGTTCGATCGCACGTCGTCGCCGATGCCCTGCTGGCTGAGCTCGGTGTAGCCGAGCACGGCGGTGAGGATGTTGTTGAGATCGTGGGCCAGGCCGCCGGCCAGGCGGCCGATGCTGTCCAGCCGCTGGGTGTGCAACACCTGCTCGCGGAGCCTGGCCTGCTCGGTGACGTCGAAGGCGAGGCCGACGGCGCCCTGCACCCCGCCGCCGTCGTCGCGCAGCGGCTCGATGCGCCACTCGAACACGTGGCCGCGGTACGTCTGCTGCCACTGGGAGGGCGCGCCGCGGAGTGCGTGGTCGTGGGCGTCCTCGACGGCGAGCAGGACGCCGGAGTCGTCGATGAAGTCGGCGAAGGCGCCGCCGATGCGCTGGGCGGGCGCGATGCCGAGCGCGGAGAGGCCGGATCCGACGAGCGACACGATCCGGCCCGCGCCGTCGATGGTCCAGACGGCGGCGGGGAGCTGGCGGACGAGCAGGTTGAGCCGTTCCTGGTTCAGCCGCATCTCCTCGTTCAGGCGCGCGAGGTCGGCCGTGCGCTCGGCGACGCGCAGTTCGAGATGGTCGCGGGCCTCGCGGAGCGCGTGCTCGGCGCGCTCGCGGTTCGCGATCTGGTGCCGGAGGTCGGCGGTGCGCTCGGCGACCTCGGCGGCGAGCACGCGCGCGTGGGCGCGGAGGGCGCGGCCGCGCAGGGAGACGGCGGCGCCGGCGAGCACGACGACGCCCAGGGCGAGCAGGAGCGGGAAGCCGGGGGTCCGCACGAACGGCGGGACGACGCGGAAGTCGAGCACGGCGGGCGCCGGGTTCCAGAGGTCCGCGTCGTCGCTGGCCGAGACCTGGAACTCGTACGGCCCGCCGGGAAGGCTGGAATAGAAGGCGCTGCGCCGCGTGCCGGCGTCCACCCAGGCCGAATCGAGGCCGATCAGGCGGTACCGGAAGCGGAGCTGGTGGGCCGCGCTGAGCCGCAGCGAGGTGAAATCGATGCGGAGCTGGCGCACGTGTTGCGGCAGGGTGAGCGGGGCCGCGAGCGCCAGCGGCTTGCCGTCGGCCAGCACCGTCTCGATGCGCACGGGGGGCGGGGCGGCCGGGCCCCGGAGCACGCGCGGATCGACCACCACGAGCCCGTCGGCGCCGGGCAGCCAGAGGCGGCCGTCGGGCGCCACCCAGCCCGACGAGGCGCCGGCGCTGTTGAACTCCGTGCTCAGGAGGCCGTCGGGCTTGTCGATCACGCGCAGCCCGACGCCGCGGCGCCGTCCGAGCGCCGCGGCTATTAGAGATTGCTTATTGACGCGCTGGAGGCCGTACGAGGAGGCCAGCCAGAGGTCTCCCCCGCGGTCGTCGAGCAGGGTGAAGGCGTCGGGGAGCAGCGTGCGGTCGACGCCGGCCAGCGAATACAGGCGGTCGCCGTCCAGCAGCTGCAGCCCGGCGCCGTCGGTGCTGATCCACAGCCGGCCGCCGTCGGATAGCAGGGCCGCGATCGGCGCGCCGGCGTACCCGTCGGCGCGGCCGAAGCGCTCGGCGCGCCCGCCGCGCAGGCGGAACAGCGAGTTGCCGCCCGCCCAGAGCGTGCCGTCGCCGGCCAGCGCCAGCACGCGGACGTCGCTGGCCGCGCTGTCCCCTGGCAGCGCGACGCGGGCGAACGCGCCGTCGCGCATACGGAAGAGCCCGTCGGTGGCGGCGAAGTAGAGGGCCCCGTCGGGGGCCGGCAGAATGGCGCGCACCAACCCCCGCGGCCCGTCCGGGCGGTCCGACCAGTTCTCGAACCGGCCGTCGCGGAAGCGCAGGACGATGTCCGGACGCACGCCCAACCAGACGGAGCCGTCGGCCATCGGCGCGATGACGCTGATCCTGGCCTGCGCAATGGGGGCCGCGTTGCGCCAGGTGGTGAACGTGTCGTGCGCGAAGCGCGTGAGCCCGCCGGCGTTGGTGGCCAGCCAGATCGTGCCGTCCGGGGCGCCGGCCACGCTCCACACGAGCGGGTCGGGCAGGCCGTCGGCCGGCGTGTACGTCGAGATGGCGCGATTGCGGAAGCGATCCAGCCCGCCGCTGGTGAACGCCCAGACGTCGCCGTCGCGGTCGCGCACCAGATCGTTGACGCGGTTGTCGGTCAGGCCCTGCCGCTCGTCGATGCGGATGAACCGGCCCTGGCGTCTCAGGGCGATGCCGTTGCTGAGCGTGGCCACCCACAGCTCGTCGCCCGGCCCGGTGAGCGTGGCGAAGACGTAGTTCGAGGGCAGGCCGTCGGCCGTGGTGAACACGCGCAGGCCGGCCGGGCCGCCGGGCCGGTCCGGGCGCGTGAGGCGCACGAGCCCCGACACCGTGGCCACCCACACCACCCCGTCCGAGCTGGTGCAGATGCGGTTGACGCGATAGAGCACGGGGGCCAGCCCGGGGATCTGGTCGAACTGGTCGCCGTCCAGGCGGAAGAGTCCGTAGCTCCCGACCAGCAGCCGCCCGTTCCAGTCGGAGCCAAGGGCGAGCACGCTCACGCCGGGCGGGCCGACGGGGCGACAGGCGGCGCCGTCCACGCGGCAGAGGCCGCCCTGGGTGCCGATCCAGACCGTGCCCGTCCCGTCCTGGTAGATGACGTGGACCTCGTCGCTGGGCAGCCCCTGGGCCGTGGTCCAACGGGTCACCACGCCGTTCAGCACCCGGAAGGCGCCGGCGTGAGCCGCGCCGGCCCAGATCGCGTGGTCGCGCGTCTGGGTCACGCCCAGCACTTCCGGCGTGCGGGCCGAATCGAGGAACGGCGGGTCCATCCGTTCGGCGCGGGCGCCGTCGAATCGCAGCAGGCCGCTGGAGGTGGCGAGCCAGAGATAGCCGTCGGCCGACTGGACGCCGGAATTGAAGCGCGCGCCGGGAAGGAGGTCGCGCTGCGGCCAGGCGTCGTGCACCGGGGGCTGGTCGCCCAGGCGCGCGGCGGCGACGCGTTCCACGGGGGCCGGGCGCTGGGCGCGACCGACGGCGGGGATGGCGAGAGCGAGCGCGACGGCGAGCGCGCGTCGGTAAGGGCGTGTCCGCATCGTGCGGCGGGAAACTGACGGACGGAGGTGGGGCGGGCGGGCGGCTTCGCGGGCGCAGATGCGCGCCAAAGCTTACCGCCCGCGGTCGGCGGGCACCAGAGCGTGTCGGTGGAATCGGAGACCGTGGCGGGGGAACATCCGAATTGCTTTTCGCCCGGTGCTCGACGCATGCTTCAACGCAGCAGGCAGGCACATTCGAAGGGGGTACACGCATGACCGCCACCACGGCGAAGGACGCCGGCGCCCCGGGCGCGGCCGCCGAAGCCCACCTGGCCGCGCCCGACGTCAACCCGTCGTTCACGCGCGGCGTCTTCCTCGGCGAGCTCAACGAGGACCTCATCTTTCCGTTCCCGGCGCTGAGCGCCGACGAGCGGGAATCGCTGGACGCGATCCTCGACGCATTCCGGTCGTTCGCGGCCGACCACATCGACTCGGCGAAGATGGATCACGACGCGCGGTTCCCCGACGACGTGCGCGCGGGAATGCACGAGCTGGGGATGATGGGGGTGACCATTCCCGAGGCGTACGGGGGATTCGGGGCGTCGGCCAAGGTCTACACGCGCATCTTTGGCGAGCTGGGCGGCACCGATCCGGCGCTGGCGGTGTATTTCGGCGCGCACCAGTCCATCGGATGCAAGGGCATCGTGCTGTTCGGCACCGAGGCGCAGAAGCGGAAGTACCTCCCGAAGTGCGCCACGGGCGAGATGATCGCCGGGTTCTGCCTCACCGAGCCCGGTTCGGGCTCCGACGCCCAGGCCATGAAGTCGCACGCCGAGCTGTCGGCCGACGGCACCCACTACGTGCTGAACGGCCAGAAGATGTGGATCTCGAACGCCGGCTACGCCGACATCTTCACGGTATTCGCCAAGGTGGCGATGGACGTGGACGGCAAGCAGAAGCAGCGGGTGACGGCGTTCGTCGTGGACGCTCACGCGCCGGGCGTGCGCCTGGGCAAGCTCGAGGAGAAGATGGGCATCAAGGCGAGCGATACGCGCGGCGTGTTCTTCGAGAACGTGAAGGTGCCGGTGGAGGACCGCCTGGGCGACGTGGGGCAGGGGTTCCACGTGGCGCTCGAGGTGCTGAACTCGGGGCGGCTGGGGCTGGCGGCGGGCTCGGCCCGGGGCACGCGGCGCATCATGCGCGAGGCCATCAAGTACGCCAACGAGCGACAGCAGTTCGGCAAGCCGATCGGCGCGTTCGAGATGATCCGCAAGAAGATCGCGACGAACGCCGTGGAGACGTACGCCGCCGACTCGGCGGTGCAGCTGACGAGCGGGATGATGGACCGCGGGGGCGTGGATTTCTCGCTCGAGACCGCGGCGTGCAAGATCTACGCGAGCGAGCTGGCGTTCCGGGCGTCGAACGACGCGATGCAGATTGCCGGCGGCATCGGCTACTCGAAGGAGTTTCCGTACGAGCAGGCGGTGCGCGACTCGCGCATCAACCTGATCTTCGAGGGCACGAACGAGATCCTGCGCGCGCTGATCGCGCTGATGGGACTGCAGCAGCCGGGCGAAAAGCTCAAGACGCTGGGCAAGGCGTTCAAGGATCCGATCCATTCCATCGGGGCGATCAGCCACTATCTCAGCGACCGGGCCAAGCGGCAGATCACGAAACCGAGCTTCACGCGGGTGCACGAGGCGCTGCGCGACGAGGCCGAGCTGGTGGCCGAGCTGGTGCACAATCTGGCGCTGTCGGTCGAGGCGGTGATCGTGAAGCACGGCAAGGGCGTGATCGACCGCCAGTACCTGCAGGAGCGGATGGCCAACGCGGCGATCGACATCTACCTGGCCGCGGCCGTGCTGTCGCGGGTGACGTGGGAAATCGAGCGCGCGGGCGGCCCGGACGCGGAGGGCGCGCGGCCGCACGTGGACATGGCCCGGATCTTCGTGCCGATGGCGTACCGCCGGGCGCGGCGGAACATCCGGGGGCTGCGGCACAATCAGGATCACCGCGTGGACGCGATCGCGGAACGCAGCCTGGAGACCGGCGAGCTGGGCCTCGAGGCGGCGACCGACGCCTGACGGGCGAACCTCGGGGGGGACGCCGGGTATCACCGGCGTCCCCAACCCGAGGCAGCTGGCAATGGTCCCTGGCCGGAAGGCCACACGTGTCGGCGCAATGGCGGCGGCCGCGGCGGCGCTGGCCGCGTGCGCGTCGAGCGGGCCGAAGAGTCCCGACGAGAATCCGGCCCTCGTGGCCGCGGTGCAGGCCACCCCTCGCGTCGTGGCCGGCGAAACCACCTGGGTGACGCCGGGGGCCGGCTACGAGATCGTGGCCCGGACCCGGCGCGACATCGCCGACGTGGATTCCGGCGTGGCGCGGGAGAGCGCCGTGTACCAGCAGCTGTTCGGGCAGCCGCCCGCCAGGGTCATCGTGGCGGTGCGGCGCATCGGGCCGGGCCGCTCGGCCGACGGGTTCGCGGCCGGTCCGCCGCTGCCGCCGGGCGAGCTGACGCCGGTGGTGGAGGCGGCGATCTTCGACGCCTCGTCGCGCGGGGGAGCCGGCGGGCGGGGGGACAGCGGGGGCGGATTCCCGGGCAGCGCGGGGCCGGACGCGGCGACCGCCCGCGTGATGCGGGCGTGGCTCTCGGCACGGGCCACGGCGCTCACCGGGCGGCCGCCCACGCAGGGCGCGACGGGCCTGATCGACGATCCGCGGGTGCCGGGGTGGGCCGAGGCGCTGGTGCCGGCGCTGGGGGCCGACGACGGCGCCGTGGACCGGCTGGCCGTCGCGCTGAGCGCGCCGGACGTGGGCCTGTTCCCGGTCGATGAGTTTTTCAGTATGACGCCGCCGGCGCCGGCATACGCGCGCGGCGCGGCGGCCGGGGGCGGAGCGGCGCCCGGCGCCGAGGGGCGCGGCGGAGGGGACGGGCGGGGA
>JAGWRI010000167.1 GCA_028876525.1 Gemmatimonadota bacterium
GAGCGTACAGCCACTGACGGGGCGCCACGGCTACCGCACGGCCGCCAGCGCCAGCGCCTCGTCGACCCGCGCACCGAAGCCGACGGCGAACCGCTCGACCTGGGACCAGTCGGTGTATTCGTGGTCGCGGGAGGTGTCGGTGGACCCGCCCTCCCTGGCGCTGATGCGCTTCATCACCCAGCGCAGGAGCCAGTTGTACTTGGTGTAGGCGATCGCGCCGGCGATGGACTCGATCATCATTGGCTGCCACCCGGCCGAACGGCAGAACCGATCGGCGAGGCGCTTCGCCTCGTCGCGCTCGGCGCCGTTCGCGCTGCCCGCCGACCCGCTCACGGCGAAGAACGCGCTGGGCATGCCGTTCAGGATGGAGGCGTGGCGGTGGACGAAGGCGCGCATGTACTGCTGGTACCCGTGCCGGATCATCGACGCGCCGACCAGCACGCCGTCGTACGACACCGGGTTGAGGGCCGAGCCCAACTCGTCTCCCTTGCGCACCGTAACGTCGAACCCCTGGTGCGCGAGCAACTGATGGATGCGGCTCGCGATGCGCGCCGTCTGGCCATAGCTCGTGCCGTAGACGATGAGGACGCGGTGCGGTGCCATACGCCACCCCCGGGCGAAACGGGTCCGTAAAGCAGGGTACGACCGCCGGCGGGGGCCGAGGGTCGGGATAGCCCGGATTCGCTGTCCAACCTTCCCTCACGCGCGGCGACGTTCCGCGCCGTATTATCCGTTCTGCCGCCATGCCCGTGATCGAGACCCGCTCCCTCACCAAGCGTTTCGAGTCGCTCGTCGCCGTCGACGCGCTGGACCTCGCCGTCGACGAGGGCGAGATCTTCGGCCTGCTGGGGCCGAACGGCGCCGGCAAGACGACGACGCTGATGATGCTCACCACCCTCGTGCGCCCGACCGTGGGGTCGGCGACGATTGCCGGGTTCGACATCGCGCGCCAGCCGGCGGAGGTGCGGAAGTCCATCGGCGTCGTGTTCCAGGACCCCAGCTCCGACGACATCCTCACCGGATACGAGAACCTGAAAGTCCACGGCATGCTGTACCGCATGCCGCCGGCGCTGCGCGAGCGGCGGATCGGCGAGGTGCTGGAGCTGGTGGAGCTCACGGGGCGCCAGGACGACCTGGTGCGGAAGTATTCGGGCGGGATGCGCCGCCGGCTGGAGCTGGCCCGCGGGCTGATGCACGATCCCCGGGTGCTGTTCCTGGACGAGCCGACGCTGGGGCTCGATCCGCAGTCGCGCGAGAAGCTCTGGGAGTACATCGAGAATCTGGCGCGGGTCAAGCGGATCACGGTCATCATCACCACCCACTACATGGAAGAGGTGGACCGGCTGTGCGACCGGATGGCGATCATGGACGAAGGGAAGATTCGCGCGCTGGACACGCCGGCCGCGCTCAAGCGGGTGATCGGCGGCGACGTCGTACACCTGCGGGTCGCGGCGCCGGACGTCGAGGCGCTGGCCCGGCTCCCGTTCGTGCAGCGGGTCGAGGCCCGCGACCGGGTGCTCGATCTCACGGTGACCGACGCCAGCGCGCACCTGCAGGAGCTGCTGCAGGCGGCGGGACGGGTCGAGGCGGTGGAGGTCCACTCGCCGACGCTCGACGACGTGTTCCTGCATTTCACCGGCCGGGCGATTCGCGAGGGCTCGGCCGAGGGCGGATGGGCCGAACGCATGATGCACCACCGGTGACCCCATGGACGATCTGAGCGGCATCCTCGCCATCTGGTATCGCGAGTACAAGGTCTTCCGGCGCGAGAAGTCGCGCATCGTGGCGTCCATCGTCACGCCCGTGCTCTGGCTGTTCATCTTCGGCGGCGGGCTCGGCTCGAGCGTGACGATCCCCGGCACCAACTACCAGGCGTTCATCTACCCCGGCATCCTCGCCCAGTCGGTGCTGTTCTCGTCCATCTTCTTCGGCGTGTACATCGTGTGGGATCGGAAGGTGGACTTTCTGAAGGAGGTGCTCGTGGCGCCCGTGTCGCGCACCGGCATCTTCCTGGGCAAGGTCGTGGGCGGCGCCACCGATTCGCTCATCCAGGCCGCGATCCTCCTCCTGCTCGGCGTGATCCTGAGCCGCACCGGCGCGATCGCCGGACTCCGGCTGGGCGTCGGGCAGCTGGTGCCGGGAGCGCTCGTGCTCGCCGTGACCACGGTGGCGTTCGTGAGCGTGGGGTTGATCATCGGGTCGTTCATGGACAGCCCCGAGGGGTTCCAGCTCGTGTCGAGCTTCGTCGTGTTCCCGCTCTTCTTCCTTTCCGGGGCGCTGTTCCCGATCGACCGGCTGCCCGGTTGGCTGGCGCCGTTCACCTTTCTCGATCCCCTCACCTACGCGGTGGACGCGCTCCGCGCGGTCATGGTCGGGAGCTCGCACTTCGCCTTCGCCTTCGACCTGGGCGTGGTGGCCGCGTTCACGGTGGTCATCGTCGCGGCCGGCACCAGGGCGTTCGAGCGGATGAAGGTGTGAGCGGGTGAATGGGCGCTCCGGCGCGGCGCGGCGCCGGCTCGCCGGCCCGCCGATTAACCTCCGAAATCGCGCTTTTCTCAATGCCGAACCTGTCACCTAACTGTCGGCGAAACTTTCAGTTGCGGGGGTGTATACAATTTCGAAACCGGGCTGGACAGCGCCTGGGAAAAGCCCTACGGTTCCACATGAGACGGAGGAGGGAGCCATGAGAAAAGCATTGTCCGGTGCAGTCTCGCTCGGCGCGGTGTCGGCCATGGCGCTCGGCCTGCTCATGGCGAGCCCGGCCCGGGCCGCGGCTCAGGATCCTGGAGTCGCCGCCGCGGCGTATCAGCCGTACACCGCCGACCAACTCGACAATCTGGTGGCGCCGGTGGCGTTGTACGCCGACCCGCTGCTCGCCCAGGTGCTGCTGGCGTCCACGTTCCCGGACCAGGTCCAGGCCGCGGCGCAGTACGTGCAGGCCAACGGCACCGCCGGCATCGACGACCAGTACTGGGACGTGAGCGTGAAGGCGGTGGCCCACTATCCCACGATCCTCAACACGATGGCCACGAAGCTGGACTGGACCACCGCGCTGGGACAGGCGTACGCGGCGCAGTCCACCGACGTGATGCAGGCCGTGCAGCACATGCGGGCGCTGGCCCGCGCCCGGGGCAACCTGGAGAGCAACGCCCAGCAGCAGGTCGTGGCCGACGACGGCTACATCCGCGTCTGGCCGGCCCAGCCCCAGATCATTTACGTTCCCGTATACGATCCGGCGGTGGTGTTCTGGCGTCCGGCCTGGGTCGAGCCCGGGTTCCACGCGTTCGTCAGCTTCGGCGTCGGGTTCCCGATCGGCGCGTGGCTGGTGTACGACTGGGACTGGGCCGACCACTGCATCTACTACACGGGCTGGCGGGGCGGCGGGTGGATCGCGCGCTCGCGGCCGTTCATCCGCATCACCAACGTGTACGTGAACGCGGGCTACCGCCACGTCTCGTACGACCACGACGTCGTGTACCGCCACTCGGGGTGGGACCGCCACTCCGGCTGGGACCGCAACGCGGGGCGTTACGCGGTGCCCGTGGACCACGGCGCGCTGGTGAACGGCGGCGGGTACCGCGAGCCGCGCGCCGGCTCACCGGGTTCCCGCCGGTATTCCGCGCCGGGAGCGGCGCCCGCGGTGGACTGGCGGCACTC
>JAGWRI010000018.1 GCA_028876525.1 Gemmatimonadota bacterium
GCCGACTCGCTCTCGGTGCCCACCATCTTCCAGTCGGGATGGGCCACGCGGTCTTCCTCCGCGAACAGCTCGCGCCGCTCGTGCCAGCGATCCACGGAGTGGTACCCCACGACGTCCTCGCCGGCGAGAAACGACAGCAGCGCCGGATGCCCATCGGCGTGGATCTGGTCGTTGCCCGTGGTGACCGGCCGCGTGGGATCCTCGGCGTGGAACAGCCCCACCAGGTGGCGCAGGATGGTCACGCCCTCGGGCGTGGTCTGCTCGCCGATCTCGTTGCCGGCGCTCCACAGGATCACGGACGGATGGTTCCGATCGCGGTGCACGTACGCCGTGACGTCGCTGTCGGCCCAGGTGGCGAAGTACAGGTGGTAGCCGAACGGCACCTTGCCGTACGTCCACTCGTCGAACGCCTCGTCCATGACCAGGAACCCCATGCGGTCGCACAGGTCCAGGAACTCGGGCGCCGGCGGGTTGTGCGACGTCCGGATGGCGTTCACGCCCATCGCCTTGAGTTTGGCCAGCTCCGAACGCCAGATGCGCTCGGGAACGGCCGTGCCCACCGCCCCGGCGCTCTCGTGCAGGTTCACTCCGTGCAGCTTCACCGGCTGCCCGTTGAGCAGGAACCCGCGGTCGGCGTCGAACGCGATGGTGCGGATGCCGAACGGCGTGTCGGCGGTGTCCGCCGCCTGCGCGCCCTCCAGCACGGTGGAGTGCACGGCGTACATCGCGGGGTCGTCTACCGACCAGCGGCGCGGATCGGCCACGAACAGCCGCTGCACGACCGCTTCGTGGGCCCCGCCCTCCAACGCGAACGCGGTGTCGGCGCGCGCCACTTCGCGGCCGGCCGCGTCCACGAGCACCGTGCGCAGCGTGCCCTTCTGCGTTTCGCCGCGGTCGTTGTCCACCCGCGTGCGCACCAGCACCATGGCGCGCGAGGAGTCCACGACCGGCGTGGTGACGTACACCCCCCAGTGGGCCACGTGCACCGGCGAGGCAATGGTGAGCCAGGTGTGGCGGTAGATGCCGCTCCCCGTGTACCAGCGCGAGTTGGGCTGCGCGGAGTTGTCCACTCGCACCGCCACGACGTTCACGCCGGACTCGAGGTCCTTCGTGACGTCGTACGACACGCTGGTGTACCCGTACGGCCGGCGCCCCACATGCGCGCCATTGACCCACACGTCGGCGTTCTCGTAGATGCCGTCGAACTGCAGCCACACCTCGCGTCCGCGTGCATGGGCGGGCACACGGAATTCCTTGCGGTACCAGCCGATGCCCGTGGGCAGGTACGCGCCGCGTCCGCCGGCCGGCGCGTTCCGCTCCGGGGTGCCCTCCACGCTCCAGTCGTGCGGCAGGTCCACCCGCCGCCACCCGCCGTCGTTGAACCCCGGCCGCTGCGCGCCGGCGGGATCGCCCGGCGTGAAGCGCCACCCCGGATCCATCGAGAGGCGCTCGCGCTGGGCGGCGGCCGGACGCGACGCCAGGGCCAGGGTCGCGAGGCCCAGGCCCAGGACTGCCAGCCGCTTCCTCACTTCTTGAAGTGCTCGGCGACGATCGCCGGCTGCTCCAGGATCTTCCCGGCCTGCATGTCCATCGCCAGCCGCATGAACTGGCCCATGCTCCACACCAGCGGCGTGGCGCTGCCCGTGCCCTGGCCGAACTTGAAGCCGATGCGCGTCGGGTCGGCCTGGTCCCAGACCTGCTCCGAGATCATCCCGCCGTCGTTCGCGAAGTGCAGCATCGCCTGCAGGTACGGCGCCGGGTTGCCGCCCGCCGAGATCTCGTATTCGCCGCGCTCGCCGGCGAAGATCGGCCACACGCGCCCCTTCCCCTCGCCCAGCCACGGGCCGCCGAAGTACGTCTCGCCGTAGCCGTCGTGGTTGTACCGGTAGAAGTCCGGACCGTTGGGCGTCTGCACGCGGATGGTCTGGTCGATGATCTTGAGCGAATTCTCGATGATCGGATCGTTCGCCGGCCGGATGCCCAGCCGCACCAGCTCGATGAACCCCTGGTCCACCACGTCGCGCTCGTCGTGGATGCCGCTGCCGTTGCGCGTGTCCAGCATGTAGCCGTCGTTGGGGTCGGTGTTGTTGTCCACGCGCATGTAATAGCCCTTGGCCGCCAGCGGCCCGCCCAGGTGGCCGGTGGTGGTCACCGTCCAGCTCGGCAGTTTCGCCGCCCAGTCATCGGCGGTCTTCATGTACCGCGCCGCGTCGTCGGGCGCGCCGTTCTCCCTGGCGATGGCCGACGCGCACACCAGCCCCGCGATCTCGGCAGCTATAGTAGAAGGAGAATAACCCGGCACCTCCTCCCACCGCTCCTGCTCCGTGGCCGGCCCGTGCGCCAGCACGAATTCGGCCGCCGGCCGGATGTGCTTTTCCCAGGTCGTCTTGTCGGTGATGCCGAGCTGCCAGGCCAGCACGATCGGATACGCCTGCTCGTCCATCTGGATGCCCGTCCAGTACGGCTTGCCATCCAGCCAGCTGTTCTGCGGGAACCGCCCGTCGCTCTCCTGCTGCACGTCGAACAGGTAGCGCGCGGCGCGGCGCGCGGTAGCCGAGTCGCCGGCCACCATCAGCGACGTCGCCGCCTCGTACAGGTCGCGCGCCCACACCAGGTGATAGCCGCCCACGGTGGGCTTGTCCGCCGGCACCGCGTACCCCCACGGGATGCTCATCGAGGCGATGATCGCCCCCGGATAGGTCTTGTCTTCGGCGGCCCGCACGACCATCGCCGCGAGCTCGAACTCCTTCTCGTACTGCGGCGCCACGCGGTGCAGCCCGGCCACGTACTTGTGCCAGCCGTCGGCGTACGCCCTGGCGGCGGCGCTGTATCCAGTCTTCAGGCTTGCGCGCGCCTCGGCCGTCGCCGCCTGCGGCGTATCGCCGAAGCCGAGCGCCAGCGTGAATCGGGCCGGTCGCGTGACCTCGCCCACCTGCACCACGTGGCCGCTGTCGGCGCGCGTGAACTTCCAGGTGATCGCGTGGTGCAGCGTCAGGTCGGTGTAGGCGTCGTTCACGCCGGCGAATCCGTTGGAGGTCTCGCCAAAGCCGCCGCTCGACACCAACGCCGACGCCATGTCCTTCTTCCACGACACCAGGGCGCCGTCCTGCGTGGCGCCGAAGTTGCCGTAGCCCACGTTCTCGAGCGCCGGCTGGTAGATCACGTACAGCTTGTCGCCCGGCGGCGCCGTGTAGGTCACGTCGATGAGCAGCGTGTTGCGCTGCGGATCGGTGGTGTAGGTCTTCGTGATCGTGATCCCGGCGGCCGCCACGCGGCTGGTCTGGCGGTAGATCAGCGCCCGGTCGTCCACCCGCTGGATGGAGTGCTGCATGTCGTGCGCCTCGAACCACGTCTGCTTGCCGTTGCTCACCGCGAACTCGAGCCCGTGCACGTCGGCCTGGTCCACGCGCGGGTAGTACACCTCGGTGAGGATGCCCCCCTCGAGCGTGTACCACACCTTCGACGCCGTCGTGAGCGAGGTGCCGATGCCGTCCTTGGCGGCGTTGGTCCACGTCGGCAGCGCGCCGGGTCCGCCCGGGGCCGTCTGGGCCGCCAGGGGTGCCGTCGCCGCGAGCGTGCAGCACAGGGCCAGCAGTCCGGACCACGTTCCGTTCTTCATGCGTCCCCCTCTATTTCCGTTCGAGATTGAAGACGAGAGTCTCGTGCGCCCCGAGCGTCGCCGCCGGCGCGTAGCCGGCCACGGCGCCGTTCGCGCCCGCTTGGAGAATAGCCCCGTTCGGCCCGCCGAGAAGATCCCGGGGCGTGTAGCGGCCGGCGGGGAGCGTGCCCGCACCGGCGCTCAGCGTCGCGCCGCTCACCGGCAGTCCGCTCAGGTTCGCCACCACGAGCACCGTCCCGCGGCTCCCGCGGCGGAGATACGCCGCCACGTGCGGGTCCGACGCCGCGAGGGGCACCAGCCGCCCGGACGCCAGCGCGTCGTTGGAGCCGCGCAGGTGGATGAGCCGGCGATACAGCTCGAGCAGCGAATGGGGATCGTTTTCCTCGGTCGCGACGGTGCGCGTCATCGAATCGGGCTGCGCGCTCTCCCAGGCCTTTCCGGTGGTGAAGCCCATGCCCGGCCGCGGCGCCCACTGCATGGGCGTGCGGAGCCGGGGGTCCGGCTTGTCGCCCGTCATCCCGATTTCCTCGCCGTAGTAGATGTACGGCATGCCCGGCAGCGTGAGCAGCAGCGTGGCCGCCTGCTTCGCGCTGGGCATCGAATCGCCCAGGACGGTCATGATGCGCGTGCCGTCGTGGTTGCTGAGCAGCGGCGACCAGCGGTACGAGGGCAGCGTGTCCTGCAGCCGCACGTACTGCCCGAACAGCCCGCCCACCGTGCCGCGCTTCACGGCCGTGCGCAGCGAGTCGGCGAGGTCGAAGGTGAAGTACGCCGTGAGCTGGTTCGGGTAGTAGGTGAGCAGGGTGTCGAGCGGATCCCACACCTCGCCGATGGCGTACGCGTTGGGATTCGCTCGCTCGAGCGACGCCATGTACTCGTGCAGATAGGCATGCGTGCCGGCGCAGTCCTTGAGGCATTTGCCCTGCTCCACCAGGTACTGCACGGCGTCCAGCCGGAAGCCGTCCACGCCCATCGTGCGCATCCAGTAGGCGCCGATCTTCTCGCCCTCCTGACGCACCGCGGCCGTGTGGTAGTTGAGGTCGGGCATCTCGGCCGAGAACACGCCGTAGTAGTACTCGTCGCGCACCGGCGATTTGTGCCACACGTTCTCGCCCCACGGGCCCTTGCCCATCGGTTTGGGCGAGAAGATGTACCACGACCGGTAGGGCGACTTGGGGTCGTGCAGCGCCGCCTGGAAGTGCGGGTCCCGGTTCGACGTGTGGTTGAGCACCATGTCGATGATGACCTTGATTCCACGCGCGTGCGCGGCGGCCACGAATTTCTTGAAGTCGGCGTCGGTGCCGAACTGCGGATTGACGTGGTAGTAGTCGGTGACGTCGTAGCCGTGGTAGCTGGGCGACGGGTTGATGGGCATGAGCCAGATGCACCTGGCGCCGAGATCGGTCTTGGAGTTCGGGTTCCCGTCGTTGATGTAATCCAGCTTGCTGGTCAGCCCGTTGAAGTCGCCGATGCCGTCGCCGTTGCTGTCGTAGAACGAGCGGACGAAGACTTCGTAGCACACCGCGCCGTTGGTCCAGGCGGGGGCGGCGGCGGGAGCCGGCGCCTTCTGGGCCGCGGCGGGTTCCGCCGTTGCGCTCGCCACGGCGGCGGCCGCGAGGGCCGCGCAGAAGATGGTCTTGCCGTTCATGCCTTCATCTCCGTGAGTCGGCGTCTATCGCGATCGCCGAATTGGCCGTGAGGTGGAAGTGTACGGTGCCCGTGGAATCGACGGCCACCGCGGTGCCGGCGCAGGCGCCGTTGCGGAGCCCCCCGCTCAGCAGGTCGCAGTAGTTCCCGGGGGGCATGGTCGTGGCGACGGTCGTGTCCACCGCGCCGCTCTCGCGGCTGATCGCCACGAACCCCCGGGCGCCGCGGGAGAAGGCGATGGCGTTGGCCCCGTCGTCCCACCAGTCGGTGATTGCCGTGCCGGCCACCGCCCGGCGGAAGCCGACCATCGCCTCGATCATCGGGTCGCGGTGCTCGCACACCCATTCGCCGATCACCGCCTGCTCCAGGCTGGGCGCGCAGGTCACGTCGTTGGTGTTGCCGTTGGCGTCCGACGGCGGGCCCATGGAGTTCTGCACCGGCCGGCTGAACGCGTAGCTGGACAGGATCACGGGATACCCGTACGGCTGGGCCAGCATCCAGACGTTGGCCAGCCGGAAGGTCTGCCCGTCGCGGTAGCTGATGCGCCCGACGTCGTGCTGCGTATCGTGGTTCTCCAGGAACACGACGGCCTTGTCGGACGGCATCATGCCCCAGGCCGTGGCCGAGAACTGGCTGCCCGGCGGACCGTTGGGATCGAGCTGCGAGAGGTGTTGGCCGCCCGTGCCCAGGAACTTGTCGCCCACGCCCTGGAAGATGAACTCGGTGATGTCGGCCGCCGCGCCGCTCCGGTACCCCTCGCCGTAATAGTCCCTGGGTCCCAGCGCCTCGCCCGGCCCGGTGCTCACTTCCAGAAAATAGTATGGCACCGGCAGCCCGTCGGCCTTCACGCTGGAATCGACGATCGTCAGGATGTCGTCCAGCTCCACCTGCTGGATGTGCTTGGCGGCGTCGATGCGGAACCCGGCCACGCCGAGCCGCACCAGTTTGATCAGATAGTCGGCCAGCGTGTGCTGGACGTACGGGAGGCTCGTGTTCAGATCGGGGAGTCCGAGCAGTTCGCAGTCCTGGACGTTCGCCGCGTTGGAGTAGTCGGTCACCAGGCAGGTCGGGTGGAAATCGGCCGGCGTGTAGAGGCCCGGATAGTCGTACTTGGAGTACGCCGTGCCGGCGCTGCCCACGCCGGGGCTCGGGAAGTTCGTCATGTGGTTGATGACGGCGTCCACGTAGATGCCAACGCCGGCGGCCTTGCACCGCCGCACCATGTCCACGAACTGGGTGCTGTCGCCCGAGCGGCTGTGGGCCAGGGTGTAGCTCACCGGCTGGTAGCGCTCGCTCCAGTCGAAGGTGGGAGTGATGCTGTGCTCCTGCGGCGGCGAGATCTGCACCGCGCGGTACCCCACGGGCCCCAGGACCTGTTCGCACTCGCTGGCGATGTCGGTCCACTTCCATTCGAACAGCTGCACGAACACGTCGCCCGCGGCCATGTGTCCGCTCGGCCGATAGGCGGGATCGAGCGAGGGACGGGTGGCCGGGGGCGGGGCGCCGCCGCCCGCGGTCGAGGCCGGCGCCGACGGCGAGGCGCCGCAAGCGACGCTGGCCAGCACGCAGAGCATGCTGGCCAGCGTGTGGATCCTGAACTTCATGTGGTGCGGCTCAGTACCCCGGATTCTGCTTCAGGTTGGGGTTGGCCACGAGCTCCGATTCCGGAATCGGGTACAGATCGCGGAACGAATCCGTGGCGCCGCCCGCCTGGGTGCCGCCCTTCCATGCCCAGACGTAGCTGCCGCCGGTGAACTCGCCGAACCGGACCAGGTCCGTGCGGCGGTGGGCTTCCCACAGCAGCTCGCGGCCGCGCTCGTTGAGCAGGAACGGCAGCGTGAGCTGGGCGTCGGTGATGTCGCCGCCCGTGCCGCCGTACGCCCGCTCGCGCAGCGCGTTGACGTAGGCCAGCGCCTGGGCCCGCGACCCGCCGCCGCCGCGCAGCGCCGCCTCGGCGTAGATCAGGTACGCTTCGCCAAGCCGGAACATCGGGAAGTCGGTGTCCACGAACGTGGCGTTCGAGCCCGCGTGACCGGTGGACGTCATGTTGGTGAACTTCGGATCGGCGATTCCCGCGTTGAAGTTGGGAATGCTCGTCATGTCCACCGTCTGGCCGTTCGTGTAGAACGTCGACGCCCGGCCGTCGCCGGCGCTGAACAGGTTGTACGCCTGCGGCTTGAGGCGCAGGCCCCACCAGCAGCCGTCGATGCCGTAGCTGGCGTTGTTCATGTTCCCGCCGCACGACGCGTGGACCAGGAAGGTCACGCCGCCCCAGGTCTGCGTGTGCTGGCCGTCCTGCGGCACCGCGAAGATGATCTCGGGCGACGTGTTGTTGTCGGCCTCGAACAGGTGCTGGTAGCTCGGATCCAGCGAATACGCGCCGGAGTTGATCACCGCCTGCGCCGCGGTCAGCGCGTCGGTGTAGTCCGGCGCGCCGGCGTAGACGCCCGCGTTCAGGTAGACCTCGGCGAGCAGCATGTTCGCCGCCTGCGTCGTCGCCCGGCCGTACATGTCGGGTCCCGGCTGCGGCAGCGAATCGCGGATCGCCTTCAGCTCGCTGACCACGAAGCTGTAGATGGCCGCCCGGGTGGCCTGCTTGGGCGGCGTGGCGCCGAGGGGATCGGCTTCGGTGACCAGCGGGATGTTCCCGAACAGGTCCATGCCGTGCCAGTAGGCCAGGGCGCGGAGGAACCGGGCTTCGGCGCGGTACTGGCCGATCTTCGCCTTGAGCGCCGGGTCCACGTTGCCGCGCGACGCCAGCGCGGCGTCACTGGTCTCCCGCAGGAACTCGTTCACCATGCCGACCTGGAAGTAGATGCGGTAGTACATGGCGACGACGAACGAGTTGGAGGCCGCCCACATCTGGGTGTTCATCTCGGGCAGGCCCACGTCGTTCCACGCGATGGCGGCCTCGTCGGTGGGCAGCTCCTCGGCTTCCCAGTAGAGGCGCAGGTACTGCGAGAACCCCTCGTCGATCCCCGAGATGTCGGGGTTGCCGGCGGGCCCCTGCTCGCCGCTCACCGCCAGGCCGGCGTACAGCTTGGCGAGGAACGCCTTGTAGGAGTTCGGGTCGTTGAAGATGTTGGCGCTGGTGATCGTGCTCTTCGGCTGCACCACCGTATCGGTGCATCCGGCAGCGCCGGTGAGAATCGCCGCGGTTGCGAGGGCGATCATTCCGATTTTGATCTTCATATGTTCCGTCCGTTTCCGAATCGTCGAATGAAAGGCCACGCGCTCAGAACACGATGTTCAGGCCGGCGGTGAAGAGGCGCGAACGAGGATAGATGTTGTTGTCGATGCCGTTCAGGCCGGCTGTCGGGTCGACGCCGCTGTACGGGCTGATCGTGAAGACGTTCTGCACGGTGCCGAACACCCGGACGGGGCGGCCGGCGTAGTTCAGCCGGTAGCCCAGCGTCACGTTGTCCATGCGCAGGAACTCGGCATTCTGGACGTAGTAGTCCGACAGGTACTGCGGCGTCTTGAACCCCGTCACCAGCACGTTGCTGCTCAGGTTGTACGGCGACGCGCGGTTCAGCTCCTGGTAGTCGCCCAGGTTGGACTGGACGTTGTTGTAGACCCAGTTGCCGAGGTACGCGCGCAGCGTGAACGCGGCGTCCCAGTTGCCGTACGTCATGTTCGACGTGTGGCCCAGGATCCACTTCGGCGCCGGATCGTGGTAGGCCCGGCGGTCGGCCACGTTCACCTGGCCGTCGCCGTTCAGGTCGGCGTAGCTCCCCTCGACCGGCTTGCCGCCCTGGTAGTTCTGCTTGTAGACGAAGAACGAGTTGATCGGCTGCCCCGGCTCGAGCACCTGGATCAGCGTGCCCACGCCGCCGGCCACCGAGCCGGTGAGGATCTGCTGCGTCTTCGCCGCGGCGCCGGTGAGGATCGGGTTGATGGCCGTCAGCTTGTTCGCGTTGTGGGCCGCGGTCCAGTCGGTGCTCCACGAGAACCCGTTCTGCCCGCCGCGGATCACGTCGGCGCTCAGGCTGAACTCCACGCCCGTGTTCTTCATGCTGCCGATGTTCGTGGTCAGGTAGTTCGACAGGTTCGTCCCGGCCGCCACCGGCACCGTGAAGATCAGGTCGCTGGTGCTCTTGGTGTAGTAGTCGATCGCGCCGCTGAAGCGCTGATCGAGGAACCCGTAGTCGATGCCGAGGTCGTACGAGCTGGTCGCTTCCCACTTGATGTTCGGATCCACCGCGCTGGGCCGGATCGTGGTCACGAACCCGTTGCCGAACTGCGCCTGCGACTGGCCGTCACCGACCACGAAGTTCGCATACTGCTGGTAGTTCGCGAACGCCTGGTTGCCGGTCTTGCCGTACGAGGCGCGGATCTTGAGGTCGGACAGGTTCTTGAACCGCTTCATGAACCCTTCCTGCGAGATGCGCCAGGCCAGGGCCACCGACGGGAACACGCCCCACGCGTTGGCGGGACCGAACCGCGACGACCCGTCGCGGCGGATGCTGAACGCCGCCAGGTACCGGTCCTTGTAGTTGTAGTTCGCGCGGCCGAAGAACGAGATCAGCCGGCTCTGCTGGATGCTGGTGTTGCTCTGCAGCACCTGCGCCGTCGGGAACCCGTTGATGCCGAGCAGGTTCGTGGCCAGCCCGGTCGCCGTCGTCCACGGATACTGCGCGTTGGACTGCGAGTAGGAGTAGCCGCCCGTGAGGTCGATCGTCCCGGGCAGGAAGCCCACCGCCGTGTTGTAGTTCAGATACGTGTCGAGCAGCGTGTTCGTCATCGACGGCGTGGTCTGGTACAGCGTGCCGCCGGTGCCCGCCTTGAGCTGCGCGTGCAGATCGCTCGGGTTGAACGTCTGCCGCTCCGCCGACGTCACGTCGTAGCCCAGGTTCACGTGCGCCTTGAGCCCCTCGATCCAGGGCAGACTGTAGTCGGCCTGGAACGTGCCCAGCGAGCGCAGCGTGTGTCCGACGTCCGTGGCCAGCTTCAGGACCTCCAGCGGATTGTCGGCCGACGTCAGGGTGTTGCCCGGCCAGTTGTAGTAGCCGGTGGTGCTGCTCGGATCCATGACCGGCTGCGTCGGCCCCATCTGGGCCGCGTTGTACAGCACGCCGCCCGGCGTGTAGTTGTTGTTCTCGCGCGAGCCCAGGACGTTCGCGTGGATGTCCAGGGCGTCGCTGAAGAACCGCTGATCGTAGTTCATGCCGATCGACGCGCGTTCGGTGGAGGTGCCCTTCATCACGCCGTTCTGGTTCAGGTAGCCCAGCGACAGGCGGTAGTTCATGGACGAGCCGGCGCCCGAGATCGAGACGTTGTGCTCCTGGCCCACGCCGTTCTGGTCTACCTGGCTGAACCAGTCGGTGTTCGCGCTGCCCAGCTGGCTCACGTTCTGCGGCGCGTACTGCGTCACCGCGGCCCGGAACTGCGCCGCGTCGAGCATCTGCGGCACCCGCCCGATCGTGGACGACGTCATGTCGCCCGTGTACTCGACCCGCGGTCCGCCCGAGCCCTGCTTCGTCGTGATCAGCACCACGCCGTTGGCCGCGTTGGCGCCGTAGATAGCCGCCGCCGACGCGCCCTTGAGCACCGTGATGCTCGCGATGTCGGCCGGATTGATGAAGTTCAGCGCGTCGCGCCCGTCGGAGAGGCCGGTGCCGGCCCCGCCGCCCAGCGGCATCCCGTCCACGACGTACAGCGGCTCGCTGCTCGCGTTCACCGACGTCGCGCCGCGGATGCGGATCGAGATCCCGCCGCCCGGCTCGTTGTTGTCCACCACCTGGACGCCCGCCACCTTCGACTGGATCAGGTTCTGCGGACTCACGATCCGGCCGGGGTTGAATTCGGCCGGCGTCAGCTGCGTCACCGCGCCGGTCACGTCGCCGGCTCGCTGCTGGCCGTATCCGGTCACGATGATCGCCGCCAGGTTCGTCGCCTGGGCCGTCAGCGCGAAGTCCGTCGTCACCATCTGGCCCGCCGTCACCGTCACCGCCTGGTTGCCCGGCGCGTAGCCGATCGTTCGCGCTTCCACCATGTAGTTGCCCGCTGGCACCGTCACCGTGTAGCGGCCGTCGGTCTGCGTCAGCACGGTGCGCTTGCCCACCGTGACCGTCGCGCC